>DATDBK010000213.1:0-45936 GCA_036524935.1 Lysobacter sp.
CCATGAGGTGGTCACAAAAGCCTGCGGCTTTCGACATCAGCCGCTACTGGGCCTCTGCGAAGCCCGCAACAGGCGTGCCGGGGACTGCTTCGGAGTACACCGGCACCCATAAAAAAAGCGTCGACGCCAGCCGCGATCATGCGTCCGGCGCCAACGGAACCTGCAGGCGTGCTACGCGCTACGTACTGCGGCCGCGTGCGGCGCGGGGCGTGTCAACGCGACGACCTGCCACAACGCCGACAGGCCGACCAGGACGTACACCACGCGTGCGAGCATCGCGTCCTGACCGCCGAACAGCGCGGCGACGAGATCGAACTGGAATGCGCCGACCAGCCCCCAGTTCAGGCCACCGACGATCAGCAGTACCAGCGTCACGAGATTCAGGCTTTTCATTGTTCATCTCTCCGTGTGTGCGGGTTGGGCAATCAGCCCTGCGGCATGAGCACCTTGTCGATGACGTGGATCACGCCATTGCTGGCGGCCACGTCGGCACTGAGCACGCGGGCACCGTTGACGGTCACCGCGCCGCTGGACGCACGGATCGCTACCTCGCCGCCCTGCACCGTGGTGGCGGCATCCATCCCCGCGACCTGGCTCGCGGTCACGCGGCCCGGCACGACGTGGTAGGTGAGGATTGCGATCAGCTTGTCGCGGTTTTCCGGCTTCAGCAGGCTTTCGACGGTGCCTTTCGGCAGCGCGGCGAAGGCGGCATCGGTCGGCGCGAACACGGTGAATGGGCCGGCCCCCTTGAGCGTGTCGACCAGGCCGGCCGCTTCCAGCGCGGCAGCGAGGGTCTTGAACTGTCCGGCGCCGATGGCGGTGTCGACGATGTCGGCGCGTGACTGCGCCGGAGCGCCGCTCGTGGCGGCGCCGTTGCCGCTGGCGGGCGCCGCGAAGGCGGCCGGCGTCGAAACGGCCAGAACCAGGGCGACGGCAAGGACGCGCAGACGGTTCGGCAGGGGGCGGATGGACATGGCGGTTCTCCAGAAGGAAGGGGTGGCACGAGGCCGAGTCTCACCCCGTTGCTGTTAGACACCTGTACAAGCTAGCCATGTACAGAGCATGTACATTTCGCCATGTACATTTCGTCCCATGTACCCCATCAAGGCCGCCGCCGAACTCGCCGGACTTAGCACCGAGACTCTGCGCGCGTGGGAGCGCCGGCATGGCGCGATCCACCCCGTCCGGGATGCCCAGGGCCGGCGCCTGTACAACCCGGAAACGATCGAGCGGCTCTCGCGTTTGCACCGCCTGACCGACCGCGGCCACCCGATCCGCGATCTCGCCGCGCTGGACGATGATGCCCTCGACCGCTTGCTCGACGACGGCCGGCGGGCGGCCTACGGCGGCGTTGAGGGGCTGCCGTCGCGCATGCTCGATGCGATCGCCGACTACCGCGTTGACGTGTTCGACCGCGACCTTTCGGTCGCGATCGCCACGCTGCCGCTGACGGTGCTGATGACGCATGTCGTCATGCCGCTGTTGCGTGAGGTGGGGCTGCGCTGGGCCGACGGCCGGCTCGCGGTCGCGCAGGAACGACTGGTCAGCAGCCTGCTGCGAATGCGCATGCTAGCGATACTCAGCCCCCCTCCGCGCGAACAGCGGCCCCGGGTGCTGTTCGCGACGCTTCCCGACGAACGCCACGAGCTGGGCCTGATCGGCGCGGCGCTGCAGGCACACGAGGCAGGCATGCCGGTGCTCTACCTCGGCACCGAACTGCCGGCCCTTGAAATCGTGCGCGTCGCGGCCAAGCTCGGCGCGGCCGGCGTCGCGTTGAGTTCGGTGGACCCGCAGCAGGCCCGCCCGGCGCTTGAGGAACTGCGCCAGCTCGATGCCGAGCTGGCGCCCGGCGTGCCCGTGTGGCTCGGCGGCGCGAATGCGCGCTACCTCGCCGAAGAACTGGCGTCGGCGCGGATACAGGCCGTGGGCGATGCCCAGTCCATGACGCGGGGCAATGCTCCGCACGCCGGGCGCGGCTGATCGGCGGCGGGTGCGCCTGCCGCAATCCGGAGGCATCGCAGTCGTCGCTTCGCAGCCCGAGCGCCCGACGCTCCGTCCACGCCGACGCCGCTTCTGGGCGCGGCCAGTAGTTTTCGCATTGTGCGAAGTGACTCCACGCGGCTGAAGTGACCATTGTTCACCTGCTGAATGAAAGTAGCCCCCACCCGCGCCCTTATGGTCGCGTCAGCGACCCAATAGTCGCTGGACAGGCGGATCCAAGCCTGGAGCCAGCAGCCTTGTGACACCGATGCTCACCCCTCGCAGGTGGCCGTCTACGCTACCTTGAGCCGTCAGCCTGGTCACAGGGAACTCCTTGCGTGGCCGGCACCCCATGGGTCGGCTCCCGAGGCTCAGGATGACGGACCAACCTCACGAGAACGCCATACGAAGAATCGCTATCGTCGGACGCCTCGGCGTGTTCCCGATGATGCGACTCTCGCTGCCCGGTCGACGGCTGTTGGCTTATCTGGCGTTGCGTCGGCAGCCGGTCGCGCGTGGATTGGCGTCGGCCCAGCTCTGGCCGGACGTGCCGGACGATGCGGCTCGAGCGAACCTTCGACGTTCGCTATGGCACGTGCCTCGCGGGTGGATTGAAACGGTGGGCGACGAGCTTGTCCTCGATGCGCAATCAGACCTGGATCAGGCGCATCGAGTTGCCGCACGCGCGTTGAGCGGCCAGCCGCTGGCACTGGACGAGATCGAGCTGCTGTCCAACGACATCTTGCCGGGATGGCACGAGGAATGGATGCTGGCCGAGCATGACGCGTTCCACATGCTTCGGGTTCAGGCGCTGGAAGCGGCCTGCCGCACGATGGTTGCATCCGGGCAGTTCGGTCTTGCCATCCAGGCCGGCACGGCCGCGATCGATGCCGAACCACTGCGTGAATCCGCCGCCGAGGCGGTGATCGACGCGCATCTGGAGCAGCGCAATCGCCACCAGGCGGTGCAATGCTTCCGCCAGCTCGCCCAGCGGCTGGGCGATGAACTGGGTGTCGAGCCAGATCCCGTGCTGGCCGCGCGGGTTCTCGGAAACAGCAGCGCCAACCAGCGCGCATAGCGGGCGACGTCCCCCTCGGCCCCCTGCCCGCCCTCGCGGCGCAGCGACAGTGTGCCCGTGGACGCAATCAGGACGGATGCGCGACGCCCTGCCGACGATGCCGCGTACGCGTGGGAACGGCGGTGCGACGGCGCGGCGATGCCGGCGCGACGCTTGCGGACACGGCCGTGGACGGCTCCTGTGGTCGACTTGCAGCCAGAGCCACCGGAGTGGAGGCGCGACATGACAATCGAACAGCAAGAGCAGGAACGCGAATGGGGCGTTCAGTCAGAGCAGGACCCGTTCGCTGAAGCGATGCCCGAGGCGGCGCCTTCCACGGCGTCGAGCGAAGTCATTGCGTCCTTCAACGAACGCGCGACACCGTTCGATGAAACGATCGGGAGCACGCTCTCGGAAGCGGAAGCCGACCGTTTGTTCGCACAGGCCTTCGCCGAGCTGCGCGACGAGGCCTTTGACGAAGCCGTCATGTTCCTCGCGGAGGAAACCGAACAGGCCGTGGCCGATCGCTTCACCGATGAGTCGCCGTCATATGGTGCCGAACGTGAGCGCTATGCCGAAGCCCAGCTTTCCGCAGTCAGGTTCGAGGCACAGCAATACCTGGAGTCACTGGAGGCCGAACTGACCGGAAAGGACCTCGAGTCGCTCAGCGATGAGCAACTCGATGAAGTGCTCGAGCGGTTCGATCCCCAGCACGGCGAACTGACGCCGGCCGGCGAGGAGTTCATCGGCTCGCTCGTGCGCAAGGCCAGGAAGGCCGTCAAGTTCGTCGTGAAGACGGCGAAGAACGTCGGCAATACCGTGGTCAAGGTTGCCGGCGCGGTGATCGGGCCGATACTCAAGAAGCTCCGCGGCCTGATCAATCCCCTGCTGAAGCGTGTGTTGTCGTTCGCGATAGGTCGCCTTCCCGCTCCATTGCAGGCCGCCGCGCGTACCCTCGCCGCGCGCATCACCTCCGAGGCGTCGGAGGACGAAGGCGCCCTCTACGAGGGCACGCTCAATGAAGGCGCGGTCTCGCCCACCAACCTGACCGACGTCGAAGCGCTGGCCGAGTCGTTCGATGCAGCCCTGGCCGAGGCGATGACCGCTGATACGCAGAGCGAGTTCATCGGCGAGTCGTATGAGGACCGCGAGGGCGAGACCGGCGCGGACGGTCGCGAACTGGAGCGCCTGGCCGAGGCGCGCGGTGTACTGATCGACCGCCTGCGCACGGCCGGTGACGAAGAAGACCTGGCGCCCGCAGTGGAGCAGTTTGTTCCCGCACTGCTCGGCGCGCTGCGCATCGGCATCAACCTGGTCGGGCGTCCCAAGGTCGTGCGCTTCCTGGCCGGGTACCTGGGGCAGCTGATCAAGCGCTGGGTGGGTCCCAACCTGTCGGGCCCGTTGTCGAACGCGATCGTGGACACGGGCCTGCGCCTGGTCACGCTGGAGGCCGAAGGAGGCGCCAGCGAAGCGCGCACCGATGAGGCCGCGCCGATCGCACTGGCTACCGTGGTGGAAGACACAGTGCGCCGCCTGGCCGAGAACGAGGAGTACATTCTCGAGAACGAAGACCTGATGCAGCTCGCCGCGGCGAACGCGTTTGGCCAGGCAGTGGCCAGTCACTTCCCGCAGCGGCTCGTGCGCCCTGCCCTTCGCCAGGCCCCGTCGATCGGCGGCACCTTCGTGGCGCGTCGCCCGCGCAGCATCCGCAGCTACCGCAAGTACAGCAGGATCCCGGAAGTGGAGCTCACCGCGCAGATGGCCGATGCATTGCCGACATTCGGCGGCACCACGGTGGGTGCGGTGCTGCGCGCTGCCGGTGCAACATTCCCGATCCGGACGCGTATGCACATCTACCAGTCCACCGCCGGCACCACCCTGCCGCGCATGATCCGGGTCGATCGCGGCAACGGTGGCGGTCGCGCGCGGGCCGCATCCTCGCAGGTGCATCCACTGACGCCGGAAGCCGCGGGGCTGCTGCTGCGCGAGCCGAAGCTTGGCGTCGCGATCTCGCCCGCTTTCCTGCGCTCGCGCAACCGGATTGCCATCGGACAGCGCTTCTACCTTCTCGAGCCCCTTGGCGCGGCCGGAGCACTTGCGTTGTCCGGCGCCACGGGCGCGGCGGCGGCGCGATTGGCGCCGAGCCGTGCGTGGACGGTGGTCAACCTGCGCAGCTCCAGGGTCACGGTGGGGATGTACCTGTCCGAGGCTGATGCACAGGCCGCTGCGGAGGGCATACGACAGGGGCGAGGCAGCAGCGCGCTCCTGCAGGCGCTGACGACGGCCTACAAGGCGTCCGCGCAGGCGACTGCGGCCGCGCCGAGCGGTCACCTTCGCGTGGTCCGTGAAGACAGCGAAGACCACGAGGAGCTTGCCCCGGCCGGCCCTGCGCTACCTCCGGCGACGGCCACCCTGCTGCGTCGACGTCTCGACGCATGGGTGCTGCCAGCACTCGCCAACTGGGTCCGCGACAACGGCGAGGCGTTTGCCCGCGCCGTCGCGCACCCGGATCCAGGCGTGACGGTCCGCGTTCGCCTGACGTCGGTTCCGGGCCTGGATGCAATCGCACGGGGCGACGCGGCCGCGGTCAGGAATGCGTTGCGTGGCACGCCGACGATCTCGATCAGCGTGACGTCGGGAAGGCGCCGCAAATGAGCTCGATCGGGTCCATCGACCACGCTCTCGTCGTCTCCGACCTGGAGCGGCAGATCGCGCATTGGCTGGCGGCCTCTCGCACGTTCCGCGATGCCGAAGAGTTCGCGTCGCTGGCGGCGTGGAAATCGGTCGAACGCGAGACTGGCGCGCCACTGCGCAAGCAGTTGCACGCGGTCGTCGAGGAATTGATCGCGCTCGGCGATGCAACCTCCGCGCTCATCGCGAAGGCACGCCAAGATCCTGCCCTGCTCGATCGGGCCGCGACCGCCGTGCAGCGTTTCCGTCGTCGCTACGTGCAGGTCGATACGACGCTGGACTTCCTTGGCGATGCGGTCAACTCGCGCACCAGCCCACTGCTGTGCGCCGCATTGACGACGCTCGACCGCCTGGCGGTGGCGAGCATGGCGCCGGTGCTGCAACGGGCGAACAAGCCCGTGCCTCGCGTACTGGTCTACCAGGACAAGGGCACCGGTGCATCAATCCTGCGCGCTGGCGTGCGCCTGTGGGCGCCCGGCGCGATCATGCCCGTGGCGGCCATCAAGATCGTTCGCCATAACCTCTATCGGCCGACCTCGCTGTTCCACGAGACCGGACACCAGGTCGCGCACCTGACCGGCTGGGTTCCGGAGATGCGCGCGTCCATTTCCCGCGCCCTCGCCGACGACAAGCAACTGCAGGCGATGTGGACGCCCTGGGCGTCGGAGATCGCGGCCGACGTATACGCGTTCCTCCTCACCGGCTATGCCTCCGTTGCGGCGTTGTACGACGTCGTCGGCGATGCGGACACGATCCTGCGCTGGCCGATCGGCGATCCGCATCCGATCGGTTGGCTGCGCACGGCGCTGGGCTGCGCGTTCTCGAAACAGTGTTTCGGCGCCAGCGGGCCGTGGGTGCAATTGCAACGGGCGATGGAAACGCGCCACCCGGCGTCGGCTGCCGACGAGAGCGTGCAACCGCTGCTGGCGAGGTCGCTGGTGGCGATGCCGAAGATCGCGGCCGCCTGCCTGTCCGCGCCCGTTCCGGCCCTGCAGAACCGGCCGATGACCGACGTCCTCGATCCACAGCGAGTGTCGCCGAAGGTCCTGGCCGAACTCGAGACCAGTGCCGCTGCCTCGCTGTGGACGTCGCCGCATTGGCGCACTACCGAAGGAATCCGGATCGTCGCGCTGGCAGGTCTTCGCGAAGCCGAACATCCCGAAACCGCGTCGCTCTGGATCGATCGGGCGCGCACGTGGTTGACCACCGAAGTCAAAGCAGCCTGATCGATACGAGGGCAATCACCATGGCAACCGACAAGCAGTCAGGCGCGAGCGGAACAACGCTCGAAGCGCGCATCGCGGTACTCGAGGAGCTGTTTGTCCGCCTCGCACAAACCGGCGCGGCGGAATGCATTCTCGACAATGGATTCAAGAGCATCTCCGAGCGCCTGGACCACATCGCCAACCAGATGGCGCCGTTGCGCGCCCTGGGTCCTGACGTGGCCAATCATTCGGTTGAGGACAACCTGCGGATCGAGAGGCTCAAGGCCGCACTGGTGTCGCCTGACCCGAAGGATGTATCGATAACGCGTGAGGAATCGGACGCCGGAAGATTTCAAATGAGGAGCAGGTCATGATCCGCCAACTCGTCAATGGCATAGTCACTGCAGGCCTTCCCGCGGTTGGGCCTTACCCGGCCGTTCCGACCTCCAATATCAACCTGGCAACCGAAGCGGTCCTGTCCGCCGACCCGCTCGATCTGACGCTGTACCTCGAGCAGTTCTGGGACTCCTACGTTCCCTCGGGTGGGCCTGCGCGGCGGAGTCTCTGGGCGATGGGACGATTCAACGCGATCAACCCGCCGGCTCCCATTGCAGTGCCCAAGCCCCCGACCGATCCGGGTGTCCCGAGCTGGGACCACCTGGCCTACAGCTACGTGATCGAGAACACGCGCGCGAGCCAGATCCTGCGTCGCGTGGTTCGCGAGTACCGATCCGGTGAAGGCCTGGGCATTCCTTCGGCCCAGACGCGGCGATGGCTGGAGTCCACCGAGGCGCTGCTGCATGGTGCGAGCAACCTGATCGCGCCGTGGCTGTCCACCAGCGGCGCCCGCCACGATCCCGAATCGGTCCGTCGCAACGCCTACTGGCGCCTGCTGGGAATGGACCTGGCCTTCGGCACCGAAGACAACCGCCAACCCGACTTCGTCAAGCCGACCGCGGCCAACACCGACTTTGTCAGGCTGTTCGAAGAGCTGCTGTATGAACTGTGGCGGGCGATCGCCAACATCAAGAACTTCGTGGCCGGCAACGAAACCGACCAGGACCGCATCTTCCGCATCGCCCAGGAACTGCAGTACGTGCTCAGGTCGAGGCGGCTGGGGGAAATGCTCGACCGCGAAGAGCTGGCCGCCGCCACCGTGCAAGGCTGGATCGAGCTGACCCTGAGTAACGACAACTTCGTCATCGCCGACCTCAAGGCGCAATCCACTTCCTCGGGCAATCGCCTCAGGCTGATCGGCAATCGTGTCGGCTTGCCGCCGCACAGCAAGTCCGCCGCATTGCTTTCGATGAGCGAGCACATATCGATCCTGCTTCGGACAATCGAATCGGCGGTGATCACCGAGAGCACTGTCTCCACGCTCTACCAGCCCGCCACTCCAATCGGCGAGGCAACGCGTCGCGTCATCACCGAATGGTCCGCTGCAACCGGCAGGGACCTCAAGGCGCGTGCCAAGCCCGTGGAAACAAACCGGCCGCGGCTAGTCCGCGTGCAGTGATGCAGCGATCCGACCGGAGGATTGGACATGTCCGCCCCTGCCCCGCCCCATCCATACGACCCGCTCGGACTCGATGCCCCCTTCTCGGAGGGCAATGACGAGGCCGATCGTTACGAAACCGGGCCGACATGGAGCGAGCTGGGCGAGTCGCCCTACGCCGAAGCGGGCACGGCGGAAGCCACCTGGCAGGAGGATCCGGAGTCGGCGAACGTTGGCGAAGAACACTTGGCCTGGCTGGACGTGGAGGCGGAACACGACACGCCGCAGGCGTTTGGCGAAGACCTCGCCCTTGACGGCGAGCAGCTGGACGAACATGACCACGCCTTCGAGTGGCAGCTTGAAGAAGCGGAGAGCGACACCGGAAGGCAAAGCGAAGGCGACAACGAGTACCTCGACGACGAGGAGCGTGATGCCAACGAGTCGTACAGTTCCGACGAGTCGAGCGAAGATCGCTTCGAGCCGGAGTACGAAGGTACCGCTGCACCTGCCACGCCGCTGACGGCACAACAGCGCAACTGGATACTGGCACTGGACCGTTCCGCGATCGAGCGGGTGCAGGACGCCGCCAGGCGCGCCAGCTTCCTGCAACAGGACTGGTCTGACATCGAGTTCCCCGGCAATGTGCCGAAAGGGCAATCGGCGACCAGCGCCATCAAGCAGCACTGGGCCCTGGCTCGCTCGTTGTTCAATGCGATGGCCGACGTGGTGCCTGAGCGTCGCGTGCCGTCGTCCATACGATTCCGCGACCGGCCCACGGTAAAGGTGCCCGGCCAGCCCGCGCAGCGTCTGTTCGCGGAGGCGAGCGATGCCTTCGTGCGCATGCACGCGGCCGCGAAGGCCGACGGTGTCGACCTGGTGATCCTGTCCTCGTGGCGCAGCCGCGCTCGGCAAGCCGCCGCCAGCGCCAACCAGCCCAATCCCAACGCCGTTGCGCGCAAGGCCTCGGCGCACATGTACGGCCTGGCGATCGACGTGCGGATGGGCGTGTCCGGGCTTCCGGTCAAGGAGATCAACACCGGCGTGGATCGCGCCACCGCCTTGAAGGCTGGCACGTCGGCGAAGATGGGCAACCTCGTGCGGATGTACCGCTCGCCGGTCTACAAGTGGCTGTCGTTGCGTGCGCGCGAGTTTGGCTGGTACCCCTACCGCAACGAGCCCTGGCACTGGGAGTACAACCCGGCGGGCCTGAAGGCACGCTTTGAGGGAGCCACTCGTGGCGAGCTGGAACGCGAAGCCAGCGGCGAAGCGGCGGAGACCACATGGGAGCACGGCGAAGAGCAATCGCCCTACGCCGAAACGGTGTACGAGGAGGAAGCCGAGGACGAGGATGCTGCGTCGCCGCACCTTCGCACCTTCACCGCGAAGGCGCTTGGCGTGAAGGTCGCCGTGTACGTCACGCAAGCCGCGCGAACCGCGTCCAGCATCGAAATGCTGGTCTTCGCGCACGGCCTGGATCTGTGCAAACCGGTGCTGAAGAACCGCCCGGCCTCCTTCATCACCGGCGCACCATTCAAGCTCGGGGAACTCGTCGAGGCCTGCGGACGACCGATCGTGCTGGTGGTGCCGTACCTCGACTGGGAACACCTTGCCGCCAACTCCATGGCCTTCGGCAAGAAATGGCATCGCCTCGCTCGCCCCGACCTCTTCAACCAGGTTGCCGCCGAGGCACTGGAAGTGGCGCGTGCCATCACCAACAGCGCCGCCCCGGCGGCGCTGCAACGCCTGATCCTGGCCGGGCACTCGCGCGCCTATGGCTTCTTCGACGCGCTGGCGCACGAGCATGCGTCCGCGCAGATGCGAACGGGCGCCCTGTCCCGGCCCACGCACGTCTGGGCGCTGGACACGACCTACTCCGCGCCGATCGCCGACTGGCGGGCGTGGCTGCGCTCGCGCGAGGACCTGCAGGCAACGATCGTCTTCCGCCACGGCAAGTACCGGACGAAAGGATCGACCGCCCTGCGGGAACTGGCGACAGGCGTGCGTGGACAGGAGTTCACCAGGCTTGGCGCGTCCAGTAACGGCCGCTTGACCGTGACGCCGGTAGCGGCCGGCAAGGTCTCGCACTGCGCCATTCCCGCCGTCTACCTGCCGCGCCTGCTGGCCACCCTGCCCGCGCCGAAAGTGTCGGGTGAAGACGAAGACGAAGCGATGTACGAGGCCTTCGAGGAGGAAGCAGCCGGGCTCGTCACCGAAGCAGAAGCGGAAGCGGAAGCAGAAGCGGAAGCAGAAGCGGAAACCGAGTCGGAAAGTGCTGCCATCTCACCCATCGTCATCTCCGATTATCCCCGCTACGCCACGGCAGTGCCGCCAAGTCATGCCGAACTGCTGCAGCCACTGGTCGCGAAGATCGTCGAGACCGTGAAAGCCGGAAACACGATCCAGGTCAACATCGTCGGACATGCGGACTTTGATGCCAAAGGACGTGACTTCGAGACGAAAGTGAGCGTGGACCGTGCCACGGTCGGACGGGAGACACTCGTGTCGCTGCTGAGGTCCCGGTCCGTGATGGCCGGCCTCACGTCGGAGCGGGTGCTGGCCCAGCTTGATCTGTCCATCGAGGGTCTGGGCACGAAGCGGCCAGTGGAATCCAGGCCCGTCAACGAGGCGCAGCGAAAGCGCAACCGCCGTGTCGAGTTCTTCTGGGAGACGCCGAGCAGGAAGCGGCCGCTGCCGCCCCTGCCGCCACCGGATGTCACCAGGGTGCTGCGTGTCGTCAGCGCTGGAAGGTGGTCTGGCCTGACCCACCGCGAGTTACAGAACATTCGCGGTGAGCGGATGGTTCGTTTCGACGTGGAGAATCGTGGCGGCATTCCGGCCTCGATTGTCATCAGCGATCTGCTCGAGCGGTTCGAGGTCAGCCAATTCCGGTCGATTCCGCCCCGCCAGACTGCCCGGTTCGAGTTCAAGGCGCCGCGCGAGGGCCTCATCGAGAAGTGGCCCTTCCTCTTCGAGTACAAGGCCCCCAACGAAAGCGCGATCGACGTTTTCTGGGAGGCTTGGAGCTTTGCACCGGTCAGCTCGCAGGAGAGCGAGTCCGATAGCGAGGAGGAGTCCGAAGCGGATGAAGCCTGGGCTCAGGGTGAGGAGCTCGCCGATGAGGATGAAGACGAAACGCCCGATCGCTTCGACGCATTCGGCGACGAGCGTGATTCCGAATGGGGCGCGGAGTCGAGCGAGGAACTGGACGAATCGCTTGCCGAATCGTCAGCAGAATCGCTGGCCGAGGCGGAACAGCCGCTGTCGTTCTCCCTCGAACAGGAAGACGAAGGCGGTCTGTCCGGCAGCGGCCTTACGCCGGCCGAGCAGAAAGCCGTCGAGATCACCAGCCTGTTCGAAACCGGCAAGCGCGGCGGCTTCTACGGGCTCAGCGGCAACTTCGACGGGCAAGGTCTGTCGTTCGGCCTGGTCAACTGGACCATCGGCACCGGCAGCCTGCAACCCCTCCTGCGCGACTTCGCCAGGGAACATCCTGCCCGCTGGGCGCAGGTCTTCGGGACCGATGCTTCACGGTTCCTGCAACTGATCGCGCGCAAGGACAAGCCCGCGCAGAAGGCGCAGCACCGCTTCGCCGTCGAGGAGATGAACGCGGTCTCCACGAATGCGCGCGGCAAGCGCATCTGGACCGTTCGCCAGCCCTGGGTTGGCTACTTCAAACGCCTGTCGGAGGACGTCGCGTTCCAGAAGATCCAGGTGCGCTACGTGCGCAACCTGCTCACTACCGCGGTGGACTACTGCCGCCAGTTCCGCCTGACCAGCGAACAGTCCCTGTGCTTCATGTTCGATACGGTGGCCAGCCACGGCAAGTGGTGGTTGCGGAAGAAGTTCGCCGGCATCGAGAAGCGCCGCGTGCTGGTCGAGGCTGCGCTGAAGACGCTGGCTGCGCGGCATGGCACGAGCCCGGTTCCCGAAAACGAGGTGCTGCTGGCCATCGCCGACGTGCTGGCAACGACCTCCGCGCAACGCTGGGCCGACAAGGTGCGCCAGCGAAAGCGCTGGTTCGTCACCGGGCAGCACCCGCGCAAGCGCGAACTGGAAGGGCTGAAGCCGCGGGCAGAAGTGCCCTTCACGACGTCGGCCTCGACGGCGATCAGGAATGAATCCGACGAGCAGTACGTCAGTCAGGAATCGGAAGCGCCGGGCGACGCCCGGGTGATCCTCGGCAAGTGGACGGTGTGGGTGAAGGACTGGGTGTGGGAGTACGAGTTCCTGCCAGGCGGAAAGGTCCGGTGGCGCGACACGCGGAGCAACGAGAAGGGCGAAGGTCGCTGGACGCTCACCGCCAGGTCCGTCGACATGAGCTGGGTCAACTCCACCACCACGGAAAGCTGGGGACGCCCACTGACGCCCGCGCGGCAGACAGGGCAGTACCGTTCGAGCTACTACACCGGCGGACACCGCGCGCAGAAGATCAGCGGTACTGGCGCAACGGTGCCCGCATGGGCCGACGGCATCGATCCCTTTCCGCCGGCGATGACGTTGACGCTGGATCCGACGGATGCGCGCATGAGGTCGGCATTCGCCCTGGTCACCAGGAGCAGCGTGAGCCATCTCAGCGCGGCGGTGGCCGATGTCAAGGGAGATCCCGACCCGGTTCCGTTCGCGACGTTGAATGGCGACGACATGGTGTTCGTCGGAAGCCTGTCCAAGGTTGGCGTCATGTATGCGGCGTTCGCGCTCCGCGCACAGGTGCGCGTTTTCGCCAAGCTGGCCCGGGACAACGGCATCACCACGGCGCCCGAAGTGTTCGCGCTCATCAAGCGCGCCTGGGCGCCCAAGCTCCGTGCTCTCTTCCCGTCGCGTCCGACCAGGAGCTTCGGCAACAACCAGGACGTGACGGTGCCGCAGATCGAGCGGATATTCGCCATGGCGGCGACGGGCGAGGTCGATTTCGCCAGGGCGTCACCGGCAAAGACAAACGCCGACCTCGATCAGGTGAAGGACGAAGGCACGCCGGTCGGCCTGTTCCACGACTGGATGCGCCTGATGATGCGCTGGTCGAACAACGTGGCAGCGAGCCGATGCATCCTGGCGTTGGGCTACTTCTACATCAACGGCCTGTTCGCCCGGAATGGCTTGTTTGCCGCCGGCAAAGGCATCTGGATCTCCGGCGACTACGCCAAGCACGACTGGGTCAGCACCGAGACCGAGCGCGTGGCCAATGCCGCGGGGGTGGCACTTTCGCCGCGCTGGGCGACCGCGCAGAAACGCGTGAAGAGCAACTTCGTCGGCAACGCAGTCCAGATCGGCCGGCTGATGACCGCCATGGCCGTGGGCAAGCTGGTGGATCCGACTTCGAGCCGGGACATGCGCGACATGGCAACGCAGATGCCCGCCTCCGGTGGCATCGGAAGCTACGGCGGCAATGGCCTGATCGCCGTCGGTCGGACCCCGGGCTCGCTCTCCTCGAAGATCGGCTTCGGCGACGACGGATTCAGCCATGACTGCGCGATCGTCGAGCGAACCGATACGGCCAGCGGAAAGCGCGTTCGTTACGCCGCTGTCGTGCTTGGCTCAAAGCCTCGTCAGGGCCTCAGGGACCTGTTCGTGCTGCTGGATGACGCGGTGGTGGTGCGCACTCCGTGACGCCTCTCGCCTCCTGCACGCTGGCCAATCCTGGACACATCGAGCAATGCTGACCTCTGCCTACAGAATCAGAACCACCGACCTCGGCGGCAAGGTGCAACAGGTGTCGATGTTCGACCCCTGCACCGCCCGCTGGCTCGCGTCGTTCACGAGCGGCGCGCACACCGTGATCCTGCCCGGCCCGCTGCGGACCTTCCGGGAAGGCGAACATGTCGTCAGGCATGCCACCTGGGTCCGGACGTATCCGCAGCCGTTCCACGAGGCGGCGTTCGACCCGGGCTGGCTGGCGCTGGCACTGGAGGCAAACTCGTGCGGAGAGCCCGACGTCCTGGCGCTGGCGATGCAGTACGTGAGCGGAAGCGCGGCGCTTTATGCCGACGACGATCCACTTCTGCAGATCGCCGGCGATGCCAGCTACGGGCCCCGGACCGGCGACACGCGCGAAGAAGGCTCGGACTTCAACGACTACCTCGGGTTGCCATGGCACTACGACGATGAAGCGACGGATCGGCCGGAACCACGCCAGCTCCGCTGCCTCGACTGTTCGGGCTACGTTCGCATGGTCTTTGGCTATCGCCGCAACCTGTCGACAGACGATCCCGCCAACATTCCGCTGTGTCGTTCTCCCCGGGGCGACAAGGCGGGAATTCCGCGACGTGCGCACGAGATCGCCAGCCACGCCCCCGGCGTGGTCGTCGCGGGCCCGTCGGCGCGCCAGCTCACGTACTTCTCCGCCCTGGCGGCGGGTGACCTGGTGTTCTTCAATGCCGATCCTGACGACGGCCCCCAGATCGATCACGTCGGAATCTACCTTGGGCTCGATGGCGCAGGGCATCGCCGATTCATCTCCAGTCGAAAGCGCGCGAACGGCCCGACCCTGGGCGACATCGGCGGACGCTCGATCCTGGACGGTGATGGCACGTACGCGCGAGCGTTCTGCGCGGCACGTCGGCTGTAGGTCGCGTCGGCGGCCGTCGCTGACGTCAGCCAGGGTCACTCGTGCGCGTACGGGCTTCGGCAGCGTCCACCCACCCGCCACCCATGGCGCGAAACACCTGGACGGCCTGGGTATTGCGCTCGGACCGAACGCGAACGAGCGCGATCTCGGCGGCGAAGAGCTCATTGTCGGCGATCAGAACTTCGACGTACCCCGCCATTCCGTACTCGAACTTGAGCCGGGACAGCCTCGCCGATTCCCGCAAAGCCTGCACGCGTGATTCCTGTCGTGCCAGTTCCTCCGCCTTCTTCACGGTGCCGGTGATGGCATCGTTCGTTTCGCGCATGGCGTTGAGGATCGTCTGCTGGTAGACGAGCACGGCTTCTTCCTTTTGCGCTTCGGCGGTGTGGACCTGGCCCTTGATCGCGCCAAAGGTGAAGATCGGTCCAGCCAGGTTGGCACCCACGAACCACGCGCTGGCCGGCCCACTGAGGAAGTTGCCGAACGACGTGCTCGTCGAGCCCAGCGCACCGGTGAGCGTGAGATCGGGGAAATACAGGGCGCGCGTGGCACCGATGTTGGCATTGGCCGCCACGAGGTTCTGTTCCGCCTGCAGGATGTCCGGCCGGCGCTCGAGCAGCGAGGACGGCAGATCCGCGGGAATGCGTGGCGGGATCAGTTGATCGATGGTCAGGCCTCGCTGGATCGGGCCGGGATTGCGCCCGAGCGTGATGGAGATGAGGTTCTCCACGGCCGCGATCTGCTGCTCCAGCAAGGGGATCTGCGCCAGTGCCTGCTCATGCTGCGACTGGACCTGCGAAACCTCCGTCTGCGACACGACGCCGGCCCGATGACGCAGGTTGAATATCCTCAAGGTCTCGCCGAAGTTGTTCGCCGTCGACTGCGCGATCTCCAGCTGCCGGTCGAGTTGCCGCAAGGTGATGTAGCTGGCCGCGACGCTGGTCACCAGCGAAAGCACGACACCGCGCTTGGCCTGGTCGCTGGCATACACGCGTGCCTGCGCCGCTTCGTTCAATCGCCTGACACGTCCGAACAGATCGATCTGCCAGCTCGCTCCCAGGGAGCCCTGGTACAGCGTGAAGTAGGGATCCGCGCCCGCAGGCAGCGGAGGCTGCCCTACCCGGCTCGCCTTGGCGCGACTCGCGTCGGCGTCGTACCCCACCGTCGGGAAGAACTGTGAACGCGTGGCCGTCAGCGCGCCGAGGAACTGGTCGACCCGGGCGGCGGCGATGCGCACGTCGCGATTCTCGGCCAATGCGATGTCGATCAGGTTGTCCAACACCGGATCGTTGAACGCCGTCCACCACTGCGTGTTCGCCAGGGCTTCCGCCTCGACAGGCGCGACGCGCCATGCGTCGGGCGTGTCGAAGGTCGGGCGCACGTAGTCGGGACCGAGCGTGCAGCCGGCTGCGAACACCAGCAACGCCGTGGGAATGAAGCGTCTCATGTCGGCACCTCCGCGGTGCTTCTGGCCGGTAGCAGTGCGCGTACCGTGCGGTCGGACCTTGCCAGGATAGGGATCGTTTTCATCACACACGCAGTGTCCAGTAGAAGGCAGCGGCGATCAGCAGCAACGCCACGCTGGCGACCTGCCAGCGGCGGGCCACGGCGTCGCCGCGTTCGAAGGCCAGCGCGATCCTGGCCCCTGCCCGTCCAGCGCCTGCCAGCGCCTCGCCGACATCGCCTGGCGGCACGGCGGGCATGGAAGCGGCGCGCGCCAGCGCCCATGCAAGCGCGCAGCCGACCAGCACCGGCCACAGCGAGGCCCACAACGCGGCAGGCGTCAGCGCCGAATCGGGCGTCCCGATCGGGATCGCCAGATAGAGCCACCAGGGCACGAAGGCACACGCGGCGGCCATGACCGTCCATGACCAGGAGAGTCGCGTGGCCGCATGCGCACCCGCCGCCAGCCTGCGCAGGAAGTGAACCATCAGCAGCGAGGTCGCCACCGACGAAGCGACGGCCAGCACCGCGATGACACCATCACCCAGCACACCCTTGGCTGCATCCTTGGCCAGCGCACCGCCGGTCAGCGGCAGTCCCGCCAGGCCCAGCGCGATGATTGCCGCAGGCAGCAGCACCGACCACGTTGCGGTCTTTGGCACGGCATCGACGGCGAGGAACAACGTGCCCTTCACCAGCAGGTGGTGCGCCGCGTAGAAGATCGCGATCATCGGCGTGCTGCTGTTGCCAGTCGCCAGGCCCATGCCGACCAGGCACATGACGAAGCCCATCTGGCTCACGCTGGAATAGGCGAGCACGACCTTCGGATTTGACTGTGTGATGCCAACCGCGACACCGTAGAGCGCACCAGACATTCCCACCCACGCCAACGGCAGGCCGAAATCCGGCAGCGCGACGTCGAACGGCAGGAAGCGGACCAGCGCGAGCAGGCTGGCCTTGACGACGACACCGCTCAGCACCGCAGCGGCGGGGATCGGTGCCGCGCCGTATGCCAGCGGCATCCAGAAATGCAGCGGGACCAGTCCGGCCTTCATGCCCAGGCCGATGATGAGCAGCGTCAGCGCGGCGTCGCGCGTGGGCGATGACGACAGTACCGAGGCGGCATCGGCGATCATCAGGCTGCCAGTGGGGGATGCCTGCACGATCAGGATCAACGCGGCAAGCAGGAAGGCCTCGGCGAGCAGCGCGACGCCGAGATAGATCGCGCCCGCACGCATGGCCTCGGCACCCTGCCCTTGCAGTACCAGTCCGGCGGCAGCCACGCTGAGCACCGCGAGCAGGAAGTAGAAGCCCACCACGTCGGCGGCCAGGAAGACACCAACGCATCCGGTCAGCGCCATCAGCCAGCTGGCGACGAATCCCCCGCTCCCGGTCCTTCCGATGAGGTAACGGCGCGCATGGATCCCAGCGACGATCCATAACATGGCCGCGACGCCCAACAGCACGGTGCCCGGCCGATCCAGCGCGAACACCAGCGCGAAACGTGCATTGCCAATTCGCAGTGGCGCGCTGGTCGAAGCGAACAACGCGGCCAGCAGCGCCGGCACCGGCGCGAACGCCAACAGCGATGGCAGGCGCGAACGCGCACGTGCCGACAGACACGCGAGCAGCAGCACCAGTGGCGTCGCGATGGCGGCGGCGAGCCAGGTGTTCATGGCATGTCCCACGCAACCGGTGCCCGGCCCAGTCGCGACAGGTCCAGCGGGAACAGCGCTGCCGCACCGAGCAGGAACGAACACAAGGCCAAGGCGAGTACCGCGCCCTGCTGATAGCCCGGCACGGTGCGTTTTGGCACCCAGTCGACGTCCGGCCGTTCCATCGCGCGCATGACCACGATGAACACATACATGCTGGTGAGCAATCCACCGACCAGCATCGCCAAGCCCCACCACCACTGCGCGGTCGTTATGGCCGCGGAGATCAACAACCACTTGGCGAGGAATCCACCGGAGGGCGGCAGGCCGATCAGCGATGCTCCCGCCAGCGAGAACGCCAACATCGTCATCGGGAGCGCGCGCCCCGCCCCGCGCAGGTCGGCGACACGGTCATGCCCGAGCGTGCTGTAGATGAGCCCCGCCGCCATGAACATCGCGGCCTTGGCGGTGGCGTGCGAGATCGCCTGCAGCATGCCCCCCGTCACCGCCGCCGATTCATCGATATGCGCGGCGCGTGCAGCGGCCGCCAAGGGGAACATCAGGAACAGGTAACCGATCTGGGCCACCGTCGAGTACGCGATCAACAGTTTCAGCCGCGCCTGCCGCAGCGCGACGATGTTCCCAACCAGGATGGCCGCCACCCCCATCCCGGCCAGCAATTGCGCCGAAGACCAGGTGATCACGCCCGGGAACACATCCAGCCATAGACGCACGGCCAGGAACCAGGATCCCTTGATGACGAGCGCAGACAGTACCGCGCTCGCCGCTGCCGGTGCGCCCGCATGCGCCGGCGGCAGCCACAGGTGCAGCGGGAACAGCGCGGTCTTGGCCAGTAGGCCGGCCGTCATCAGGGCGGCGGCGGTCCACGTCAGCGGGCCGGCCGAGACGCGTTCGCCCAGCATCGCGATGTCGAGCGTTCCGTATGCGCCATACAGGAGGAAGACGCCCAGCAGATACAGCATCGATCCCAGCAGCGCGAACAGCAGGTAGCGCAGCGCGGCGCGCAACGTCTCGCCGCGGCCGTCCAGGCAAACCAGCGGAACACCGGCGAAGGTCAGCAACTCCAGTGCGACGTAGAGGGTGAACACGTCGCCGCTGACGAAGACCAGGTTGAGTGCGCCCCATACCGCCATCAGCAACAACCAGAAGGTCAGCGATGCCCGGGATTCGCGCACGCCCGCCGGCGTAGTGAAGTCGCCCCGGGCGAAGATCGCGATGCCGGCGATCACCACGCTCACGGCCAGCATCATGACCACGGACAAGCCATCGGCACGCAATGCAACGCCCAACGGTGGCGCCCAGCCTCCGAGCATGTAGACCACGGCCTCTCGCGATGCCAGCAGCGAACGAGCAATCGCCAGCACGATGACGAATCCCAGGCCCACCGTGGCCATCGCCACCCGTTCTGCGTTGCGTCCGCCCAGCACCAGGCCCGCCATCACCGCGATGAACGGCACCAGCACCGCCAGCACGAGCAAGAGGCCACCGGGTGTCGTCACCGTCACCCTCCCCCGCCGGCGGAGCGCTGGTCACGCGCCGCGGCCATCGCCGTCCTTCCGCGACGAAGCATCTTCGTCCAATGCCGTGCTGCCGCTGACCTCGAACAATCGCAGCAGTATCGCCACCGCCAGCGCCGACGCGGAGAACGCAACGACTATGGCCGTGATCAGCAACGCCTGCGGAACAGGATCACCGCCCATCCCCGGCATCGCGCCCCGACGCGCGATCACCGCGCAGACCAGGAAGACTCCGGTGCCGATGATGTTGAACGAAAGGATCTTGCGCAGCGGCTGGGGGTTCACGATCAATCCGTACAGCCCGATGCCGACCAGTCCCGCCGCGCAGTAGCCGAACCACATCTCGTTCATGGCGCCGTGCCCGAATCGCGTGGTGCACCGGCCAGCAACAGCGCGAGCGTGATCGCCAGCGAAGGCATCAGCGCGATCTCGATGGCGACGATCAATGGCTTGGCCAGGCCATCCGGATACGCCAGGAAGGCGCCCGCAGCGCTTGCGCCATACAGCCCGATGGCGATGAACACCAACGGACCCGCGACCAGCCACGCGCGCAGCGAAGCGTTGCCGATGGGCGGTGCCTGCGCCAGGCCCGCCATCATCACCAGCAACCACATCGACGCCAGGATGGTCGCACCCTGGAACTTGCCGCCCGGTGCGTCCGCGCCCACCCACAGGATGTAGATCGCGACGACTATCCCGATCGGCGGCAACACCCGGGCGACGTAGGCGAGCACCCCCTGCGGGTCGGCATGGTGCGCCACGTCGGGACGCTGTCCCCACGCCGCGTCGGGGGCGAGCGACCAGACGCCGATCAGAGCGAAGAGCAGAACGATCGCCTCCAGCAGCGTATCCATCGCGCGAAACGCCAGCAGCACCGCCGTGATCGGATTGCCCACTCCCGTCGCAGCGAGGTTATCCGCGACGTCAGGAGCGAGCGTGGGCGACGACTGCGGCAACCACATCAGGCACACGACCAGCACGGTGGTCACGCCGATAGAGGCCAGGATGGCCAGTACCCGCACCGCCGGCTCGCGGCGCGTGCCCAGTTCCGCGTAGCCGCCCCCGCGCAGGCGCGATGCCGCGCCGATCAGCAGCGCCCCGGTCAGCCCTGCGCCGATCGCCGCCTCGGTCATGGCCACATCGACGGCGGACAATCCGACCCACGCCAGCGTGAGCAACAACCCGTACGCGATGAAACCGGCTACCGCCGCGAACGTCTCGCGAGCCAGTACCACCCATAGCGCCAGGCCGAGGATCAATGCGATCAACGCCAGGGTGGGTGCGCCGTTCATGGGGCCTTCGCGTCGTACACCGTGCGTGCGATGAGCTGCGATACCGCTGCCGACGCCCACATCACCAGACCCCATATCAGGATGAGTTTGATGCCCATGAGCGCGCTTTGCGCCTGCGCGAGCAGGCCGAGCACGACCAGCCCCAGGCCGAGGTTGTCGGCTTTGGTCAACGCGTGCAGGCGCGTGAGCGAATCCGGGAACCGCAACAGTCCGACGGTTCCGGCGAGGAAGAACAGCCCGCCGGCGGTGACGGCGACGACGGTCCAGATGTCCAGCAAGGTTGCGAAAGACATGTTCATGGCCGCTTCGTCCGACGCGCTCCCTTCACGAACATGATCGAGGCGAACGCCGCCAGCAGCGCCAGGATAAGCGCCACGTCCGTCACCGCCGACATTCCGGCGGTGGCACTCAGCAGGAGCGATGCGATGCCGCCGCTGCCGAGCAACTGCGCGGCCATCATGCGTTCGGCATCGCCCGGCCCGCGCAGAATCCGGATCATCCCCACGGCAACCACGAGGATCACGAACGCTGCGGCGCCCATCAGGAAGTCAGTCATGCCGGTCCTCCTGCGTGGGCTCCCGCGAGGACACCAGGCCGCGCGCGAACAGGCGCTCCTCCCGCTTGAGTTGTTCGACATTCGGCAATCGGCGATCCAGGCAGTGGTACACCATCCCGTCCTGCGTTTCCCCGCATGGAACGGAGCCTGGCAACAGGCTGGTGATGGCGGCGAACGTGTTGCGCGTCAGGCCGCCCGGGAGGTCCAGCGGGCACTCGACGAACCCCGGATCCAGCGGCATGCGTGGATCGAATGCGCGCCGCGCCACATCGAGACCGGCGAGCACGGATTGCCACAGGAAGTGCGGCGCCAACATGAGCAGCGGACCAAAGCGCAGATGCCCGCCGTCAGGCTCGAGCAGGCGCAGGCTGACCCACGTTGCCAGCACGGTGGCCAGCACGCCGAACAGCAGATCTGCCGGCTTGGCGCTGGGCATCAGTACGATCCAAAGCGCAAGGAAACACGCCGCGCGCGACAGCGCCGCGGGGATCCGCCGGCTGCGAGTGCGCCTTCCGCGCGGGCCGTCGATTGGGGATGCAGGGTCAGTGTCCATCGTCGTCACACCGGCTGCGTCGGGCTTGGCGGGACCGGTTCGTTCCCGAATATCGTCACGTACAGCACTGGCAGGAATATCAGGGTAAGTACAGTGGCCACCAGCAGGCCGCCCATGATCGCGAAGGCCATCGGCCCCCAGAACACCGTCGGCGCGATGGGGATGAGGCCGAGCACGGTGGAGATGGCGGTGAGCATCAGCGGGCGCATGCGCGACGTCGCCGCGCTCGACACCGCATCGAGCACGCCCATGCCGGACGCGCGATCCGTCTCGATCTGCACGATCAGGATCACCGCGTTCTTGGCGATCATGCCGATCAGCGCCAGGATGCCGAGGATCGCGACAAAGCCCAGCGGCCGGTTGAACAGCAACAGCGCCGCCACCACGCCGATCAGGCCGAGTGGCAGCACGCACACCACCATGGCCAGGCGCCGGAAGCTCACCAGCTGGACCATCATGGCCACCAGCATCAGCAGGATCATCACCGGCACGACGGCGTAGACCGATTGGCTGGAAGCGGTGCTTTCCTCGTAGAGGCCACCGGTTTCGACGCGGTATTGCTTCGGCAGGTGCGCGGCGAATTCCTCGACCTTCGGTGCCAGCGAATCGACCACGTCGTCAGGCAGGACGCCGCGATTGACGTCGGCACGCACCGTCAGGGTCGGCATGCGGTCGCGACGCCAGACGAGCGGGAACTCCTGGTCTTCGGTGAACGTTGCGAACTGCGCCAGCGGCACCATCCGGCCGGTGGTCGTGGGAACCTGCAAGGCCGACAGGACCTGGAAGGATGCCCGCTGCTCATCGGTCGCGCGGGCGACGACGTTGACCAGGTAGATGTCGTCACGAACCTGCGTGATGGGAGTGCCGGCGATGGCGGCATTCAGCACGCCCGCCAGGGCGGCCGAGCTCACGCCAAGCTGACGCGCTTCGTCCTGGTCCACATGGATACGTACCTGCCGCGCGGGCTCCATCCAGTCGTAGTTGACGTGTCGGACGCGCGTGTCCGAACCGACGACGCCGGCCAGTTCGAGTGAGATCTGCCGGAGCCGGTCCATGTCCGGCCCGCTGACGCGGTACTGCAGCGGCCATCCGACGGGAGGCCCCAGCTCCAGCGGCGATACGCGCGCCACCACGTCAGGAAAATCCTCCGCCAGCACTTTCTCCAGCATCTGGTGGAGTCGCTCGCGTGCCTCCAGATCCTTCGCCACGATCACGAACTGGGCGAAGAAGGGATCGGCCAGCTGCACGTTGAGAGTGAGGATGAAGCGGATCGCACCGCGACCGACGTAGGTGCTGTAGTGATCGACGTCAGGATTGCCCTTGAGCACGGCCTCCAGGCGCTTGGCCTGTGCCTCGGTGGCGAAGATGGACGCGTTCTGCCGCAGCGTCATGTCGACGGTCAGTTCGGGCCGGTCGGACGCCGGAAAGAACTGCTGTGGAACGAAGCGCAACAGGAACAGCGCCAGGACGAAAACCGCCACGGTGACGCCGATGGTTAGCCATCGCGCCGCTATCGCACCGCGCAGCAGCCTGCCGTAGGTTTCCATGATGCGACTGGGTTTCGCTTCCGCGCGCTTCTCTGGCACCTTCAGGATGGCCTTGCCCAGCAACGGCGCGAACACCACCGCGCCGAGCCAGGAGACGATCAGCGAAATGGCCACGACGGCGAATATCGAGAACGTGTACTCGCCCGCCGAACTGCGCGCGAATCCGATCGGCACGAAGCTGGAGATCGTGACCAGCGTACCGGTGAGCATGGGTGCGGCCAGCGTGCGATAGGCGTAGGTCGCCGCGTCGTCCTTGCTGTCGCCGAGCCCAAGGCGGTTCATCATCGCGTCAACGGTGGTCATCGCGTCGTCCACCAGCAACGTCAGCGCGATGATCAGCGCCCCCAGCGAGATGCGGTGCAGGTCGATGTTCACCACGTCCATCACCGTGAACACGATCGCCAGGGTGAGCGGAATCGACAGCGCCACCACCGTGCCGGGCCGGACGCCCAGGCTCACGAAGCTGCATACCAGGATGATCAGGATGGCTTGCCAGAGCGAGGTCATGAAGTCCTTGATCGACACATCCACCGTCACGGCCTGGTCCGCCACGAGCGTGGGTTCGATGCCGATGGGGAGGTCGGCGCGGATCTCGGCCATCTCCCGGCGGATGTTCTCGCCCAGCGCCAGGATATCGCCGCCATCCCGCATGGCGATCGCCAGGCCGATGGCAGGCGCGCCATTGACGCGGAACATCGGTTGCGGCGGATCCGTCGTACCGCGATGCACGCGCGCGATATCGCCCAGGCGCACGATCCGGTCACCGACGACGAGGTTGAACGACTCGATGTCGGCCTCGTTGTCGAATGCGCCGCTGACGCGCAGGAACAACCGCTCCTGTCCGGTATTGATCACGCCGGCCGGCCTGACGATGTTCTGCGCCTGGAGCGCAGCAATGATCGTGCGGAAATCGAGACGCATGCCGGCCACGCGTTCGGTCGAGAACTCGATGAATATCTGTTCGTCCTGCGCGCCAAGCACCTCGATCTTGGAGACGTCGGGAACGTGCAACAGGCGTGAGCGAATCGCCTCCACCTCGTCACGCAGCTGGCGGAACGTGAATCCATCGGCGGTGAATGCGTAGATGGTGCCGAACGTGTCGCCGAAATCGTCGTTGAAGAACGGGCCGACTACACCGGCGGGCAACGTCCCGCGGATGTCGCCGATGTTCTTGCGCACCTGGTACCAGACATCGGGGACGTCGTCGGCCGGCGTTGACTGCTCCAGCTCGACGAATATGGTCGTCTGTCCGGCGGTGGTATAGCTGCGCACCGAGTCGATGTGGCGCGTTTCCTGCAGCTTCCGTTCCAGGCGCTCGGTGACTTGCGGCAGCATGTCCTCGACCGTCGCGCCGGGCCATGCGGCCCCGATCACCATCGTGCGGACCGTGAAGGCCGGATCTTCGTCGCGGCCCAACCGCATGAACGAAAGCAGGCCTGCCAGCAAGGCGATGACCATCAGGAAGACGACCAGCGACCGCTTGCCGAGCGCCCATTCCGACAGGTTCGGGCCGATCACGGCCGCGTCTCGTTGGGACGAACCTCGCTGAAGCGTACCTTCTGGCCCGGGCGCAACGCCTGCACGCCGGCTGTCACCACGATGTCGCCCTGCCCCAGGCCCGATGCCACCATCACGCTCGACGGACCCGACGACTGGAGCACGATCTGGCGCGTCGACACCGTATGAGTCTCTGGGTCCACGATCCAGACCGCCGTCTTGCCGCCGGAACGCATCACCGCGGCGGCCGGCACCTCGATGCCGAGCACCGTGTCGAGCTTCATCCGACCGGTCACGGTGCTGCCCAGGCGCATCGCGGTGGGCGGGTCGATCAGCCCGACCTTGACGCGGAAGGTATTCGTTACCGGGTCGGCGCGCGGAGCGACCTCACGCACGCGACCCCTCGCCGTGACGCGAGGGTCGGCGGTCAGCAAGATGGTGATGTCGGCGTTCGCAGGCGCACTGTCCTTGACCGCCGCGGGCACATCGAACGCGGCGTCGCGTGCACCCTCGCGCGCCACCTGGGCGATCATCTGCCCTGCAGCAACGACCTCGCCGGGCTCGGCACCCGTGGCCGTCACCACGCCCGCCACGTCGGAATTGATGCGTGTGTAGCTCAGCCGGTTGCTGGCCAGGTCGACCTGCGCCCGCGCCGACTCCACCTGCGACTGCGCCGCCGTGCGGCTGGATTGCGCCTGGTCGAACAATGCCTTCGATACGGCGTCCTGCGCGACCAGTCCGCGCATGCGCTCGAAGTTGTTCCCTGCTTCCACCATCTGCGCCTGAGCGGCTGATTGCTGCGCACGTGCCGATTGAAGCGCGCTTTCTTCGTCCTGGGTATCAAGCCGCGCCACCAGCTGTCCGCGTCCCACGCGATCCCCGACACCCACCAGGCGCTCGGTCACCCGACCGGAGATGCGGAACGACAGGTTGATCTCACTCTCGGCCTGGACGCTGCCGATCAGCGTCACGGTATCGCCACTGAGGCGCTTGTCGGTGACCATGACGCGGACGGGACGAACTTCCTGGACGGTTTCATCATCGCCGCCGCCACACGCAGGCAGCACTGCGACCGCCAGTACTGCCGCGACCATGCACCAGTGTCGGGCACCCTGGAAGACCCAGATGGTAGGCACAGCGTTGAGCTCCCCGCGCTAGAACTCCACCGGATCCCGGATGATCGGACAGGTCATGCAATGGCCGCCACCGCGACCACGGCCGAGCTCGGCGCCGACGATGGTGATGACCTCGACACCCTGCTTGCGCAGCAGCGTGTTGGTGTAAGTGTTGCGGTCGTACGCGTACACGACACCGGGCGCGGCGCAGACCAGGTTCGCGCCGCTGTCCCATTGCGTACGTTCCTGCTGGTAGGCCGTACCGCCGGTCTCGACGACGCGCAGCTTCTTGAGACCGAGCGCATCGCCGACCACATCGATGAAAGGCTTCTCTTCGCGGTGCAGTTCGACACCGCTTTCGTGGCTGCTGGGGCGGTACGAGAACGTCCGCACCTGGTTGATGAACTCGGGCGCTAGCAGGCACAGGTCGCGATCGGCGAAGGTGAACACCGTGTCCAGGTGCATCGCCGTGCGCATCTTCGGAATGACGGCCACGATCACCCGCTCGGCCGCCTTCTTCTCGAACAGCGTCGCGGCGAGCTGGCTGATGGCCTGGCGCGAGGTTCGCTCGCTCATGCCGATGAGCACGTTGCCCTTGCCGATCGGCATGACATCGCCGCCTTCGAGCGTCGACTGGCCGTGATCCTTGGTCGGATCGCCCCACCACACATTGACCTTGCCGGCGAAATCCGGATGGAACTTGTAGATCGAGGTGGTGAGGATGGTTTCCTCGTGGCGCGCCGGCCAGTACAGGGGGTTGAGCGTCACGCCGCCGTAGATCCAGCAGGTGGTGTCGCGCGTGTACAACGTGTTCGGCAACGGCTGCAGCAGGTATTCAGTCTCGCCCGCGGCTTCCTTGATCACATTCAGCGCGCTTCCGCCAATGGATTCCGGGAACTCCTCCGTCGACAGTCCACCGATCAACGTTTCGGCCAGGTCGCGCGGCGAGAGCCCATCCAGATAACTGCGGATCTCGTCTATCAGCCCGAGACCGACCTGGTCGGGCACGACCTGGTTATCGATGATCCACTTCTTTGCTTCCGGGATCGCGACCGTCTCGGCGAGAAGGTTGTGCATCTCGACCACGTCGATGCCCCGCTCCCGCATCTTGTTGACGAAGTCGAAGTGATCGCGCTTTGCGTTGTCTACCCAAAGCACGTCGTCGAACAGGAGGCGATCGCAGTTTGTGGGGGTGAGCCGCTGGTGCGCCCGGCCCGGCGCGCACACCATCACCTTGCGAAGCGTTCCGACCTCGGAATAGACGCCAAACTTGCCGTCGGATGCAGTCGCCATGTCCCACTCCCTGATCGCTAGATGGTGATGTAGCCGGTAACCAGCCAATAGATGCCCACGACGGCGCCAATGGCCGCCAGGACGAAGATGACCCAGTCCGAAGTCCTCGAGAACACCGGCAGACCCTGCTCGCGCCTCGCCCACACGTACAGCGCGGTGCCCGGCGCGTACAACACCGCCGACAGCACGATGAACTTCATCCCACCGGCGTACAGCAGGAAGATCGTATAGATGGTCGCCAGCGCAGCCAGGACGAGATCGCGCTTTCGGTCCCGCGGCTGCGTCTCGTAGCTTTCGCCACGGCGGGTAAGCATCAGGCCGTAGCCCGCGACCAGCAGGAACGGAATCAGCGCCATCGCACTGGTCAGGTTCAACATCAGGCTGAAGGCATCGCGCGACCAGTACGTGGTGATCACGATCACCTGGATGACGATGCTCGTCGCCCACAGCGCGGCCACCGGCACCTTGTTGGCGTTCTCCTTCGCGAAAATCTTCGGCATGTCACGGGTCTTGGCCGCGGTGAACATCACCTCCGCGCAGATCAGAGACCAGGCCAGATACGCACCAAGCACGGAAATCAAAAGTCCAACACTGACGAAAACCGCACCCCACGGGCCGACAACTGCCTCCAGCACCGCTGCCATCGAGGGCTGGCGCATGCCGGCCACGTCGCCGCGCGGCAACACCGCATAGGGCAGGAGCGTGACCAGCACCATCAGCGTGGTGACGCTGATGAAGCCAGTGATGGTGGCCGCGCCAACGTCCTCGCGCTTCTTGGCATAACGCGAGTACACACTCGCGCCTTCGATGCCCAGGAACACGAAGACCGTCACGAGCATGGTGGCGCGCACCTGTTCGAAGATGCTTCCTTCCAGGCCACCGCCGTAGAAGTTGAAGCGGAAAAGGTCCATCTTGAATGCGAACGCCATGATCACGATGAAGACCAGGATCGGGATGATCTTGGCGATCGTCACGACCTGGTTGATCAAGGCGGCTTGCTGCACGCCGCGCAGGATCATGAAGTGGAACAGCCAGATACCGACCGAAGCGACCAGGATCGCGATCACCGTGTTGCCATCGCCGAACACCGGGAAGAACGCACCCAGCGTCGACTTGATCAGCACCCAGTACGACACGTTGCCGATGCAGCTGCCGATCCAGTACCCGAATGCGGACAGGAATCCCGGGTAATCGCCGAAGCCCTCCTTCGCGTACGCGAATACGCCAGCGTCCAGGTCTGGCTTTCGTTCGGCGAGGAACTGGAACACGCGCGCCAGCATGTACATGCCGGTGCCGGCGATGAGCCATGCGATGACGGCACCGAAAGGACCGGTCGCGTTGGCGAACGTTCTGGGCAGCGAAAAGATGCCAGCGCCGACCATTCCGCCAACCACCATCGCGGTCAGCTGCATGCGAGACATTCTTGGATCGGACGTCGACATGGCAGGACAGTCCCTTGCGCGCGTCGCCGAACGATGCTTCAGCACGCGTAACGTTATCGTGAAGGGGCGCTAAACGACGAGACGCCGAATGCGCTGTTTGTCACGAACCATTGACGTGAAGATCACACATTCACGACCGAGGTGAACCAACTTTCAAACGACCAGCTGCCCGGAGATCAATGCGTACAGCGCGATCAGCGCTGCTATGGCAAGCATTGCGCACGCAAGCGCTTCAGCGCGGGTGAACACCACGGCATGCTTCTGCTCACGGCGCGCCATCACGAATAGGATCGTCCCCGGCGCGTATAGCAGCGCTGAAAGCAACAGGTACTTCGTCCCGCCGAACACCAGCATCGAGGCCGCATACACCGTCGCTACTGCGCCGCACACCATGCCAGCACGACGTTGGCGCGTGTCGGCAGGTGCGTACGTATCGCCGGTCCAGGCAAGCTTGAAGCCATACGCGGCGACCAGCAGGTACGGAACAAGCGTCATCGAACTCGTCATCTTCAACGCAAGGATGAAGGCGTACTCGGCGAACCAGGTCACCAGCAGGAAGGCCTGGATCAACGCATTGGTCAGCCACAGCGCTGCTGCGGGCACGCCGCGCGAGTTCTCCGCCGCCAGCGCCGAAGGCATGGTCCTGTCGCGCGCCGCCGAATGCAGCACTTCCGCCGCCAGCAGCGACCACGACAGGTAGTTTCCAAGCACGGATATCAATAGGCCGACGCTGACGAACACACGCCCCCATGGCCCCACGACGGCTTCCATCACGCCGGCCATCGACGGCGTGGCCTGCGCGGCAAGCTCGGGCCGCAACATGATGCCGTACGAGAACATCGTGACCATGACCAGGAGGCACAGCACACCGAGGAAACCGAGGACTGTCGCCAAGCCGACATCCTCGCGCCGCCGCGCGTAGCGCGAGTAGACGCTGGCGCCCTCGATCCCGACAAAAACGAATACAGTCACCAGCATCGTCGCACGCACCTGCCCGGCCACGCTGGACAGCCCCGCCGGTTCGCCGCCCCACAGGTTCGCGGCGAAGACATCACGCCTGAACCCTGCGATCACCACGAACAGGAATGTGGCGATCGGAACAAGTTTGGCTATCGTGGCGATGGTGTTGATCGCAGCGGCCTCGCGAATGCCGCGCAGGACCAGGAAATGCATGCCCCACAGCAACAGTGACGCCGACAGGATCGCCAGTGCCGTCGTGCCATCGCCGAACGCCGGAACGAACTGGCCGATGGTCGCTTTGATCAGGACCAGGCAGGCCACGTCCGCCAGGCAGCAACCTATCCAGTAGCCCGCGGCCGACACGAAACCCGCGTAGTCGCCGAAACCGGCCTTGGCATAGGCGTAAATGCCCGAGTCCAGATCCGGTCGTCGCATGGACAGGTTCTGGAAGACGAACGCCAGCATCAGCATGCCGGCGCCGGCGATCAGCCAGGCAATGATCGCGCCGATGCCGCCGGTGGTTCGGGCGAATGCCGACGGAAGGGCGAAGATTCCCGAGCCGATCATCGAGCCGACCACCAGCGAGATCAGCGCCGCAAAGGAAAGCGTCTGCTTGGCTGGCGTGTTCATGGCCTCATCGAATCTGGCGCACGCGGAGTCGCGACGATGGTCTCGCCCCTGTCACCGCATGATGAAGACCCTTTGACTCTCGTGAAGGCGTCGTGATGGATGCGTTGCGTGATGCTTCATTTCTCAACGCCTCGGAGTGTGCTGTGACGCAATCTTCACGCATGGCAAATGTCTTGGTGGGAAGCTTCCGCGCGCGACCCGCACGGCTACCCCGGCGGCCACCGATCGCTAGGGCAAGGAGGATCCATGCGAATCCATCGCCGCACGACCGCTTGTTCGTGTCGTCCCGTGCCCGGTTGGCGGGGCGCGGCATGCGCGGCACTGCTTGCGTGCGCCTGCATCGCGCATGCGCAAGACGATCCGCTGGTGCAGGCCAAGTCGTTCGTGGAGAACGAGCAGTACCAGGAAGCATACGACGTGCTCTCGTCTCCGGCCGCGACGCGGCCAGACGATGCAACCTATCTCTACTTGCTCGGGCGGGCGGCGCTCGGACTCAATGATGCCGAGAAGGCGCGCGTCGCGCTCGAGCGAAGCATCGAGCTGGACCCGGACCGCACGACCGCGCACCTCGCCTTGGGTCGCGCGTATCACGCGCTCGGGCAGTACGCCAATGCGAGGAGGCAGTTCGAAATAGCGATCCGCTTCGACAACCTTCCCAGCGATCTGCTCACCCAGGTGGAGATCTACGACGAAGCGGCACGCCAGGCGCTGGAAGAAGGCCGGCGCACGACGACGTTTGGCTACGCCACCGGCGGCATCGGCCGCTACCGCGTCAACTCGACGCGCGGGACGAACTCCTTCGGTGGCGGCGATCGTCGCGACACGTTCTACAACCTGCGCGTGGGTGGTGGCCTGAACCATTCGTTCCGCAATGGCTATGCCCTGGACGCCACGCTGGACTATCGTTATCGGTACTACGATGCCAGCGAGACGCGAGATGACAGGGATCTGCGCTGGAGTCTCGCCGGCAGTCGCAGCTTCGACGATGGCAACCTCGCCCTTGGCCTGCGCGGTCGCGTCAGCTATCGCGGCAACGGCGACTACCGCAACGACGTCGCCGGGTTTGTCGACTATTCGCGGAACCTGAATGTCGAGAACCAGCTTACGATGGGACTCTCCGTTCAGCGACGCCGCTATCCCAGCGGACCGTTGCGCGATCGCAGCCGCACTACCAGCACGGCTTCGATCGGCTGGGCCCGATCCTTCGCGGACGGTGCAGGAAGTTTCTCGTTCGTGGCCCATGGCGGCCGCAATACGGCGACCAGCCGACCGGACGGCGATTCGGACGTATTCGGTGCAACCGCCAGTCTGGACTACCCTTTCAGCGAGACGCTGGACGGGTTCGTCTTCGTCTGGTGGGAGCGCGATGTCTTCAACACCGACCGCCTCCATTTCCACCCGGATGCGCTGGATGAAGGCGTGATTCTCCGCCGTGAAGACAATCTCTACGAAGGCGGGGTTGGGCTGGTGTGGGAGTTCTCGCCAAGCTGGTCGTTGCGGCCGGAGCTGCTGTACATACGCGACCAGAGCAATTCGGTGGGGTTCAACTACAGCTCCACCGAAGCCTGGATCAACGTGCGAAAAGGTTTCTGATGTATGTACCGGATCACGGCAGGCTTTGTTCTCATGATGGCCCTGGGCGGATGTCTGCACGACCCACTGGCACCCGCCGAACGTCTGAGTTTCTACCGGGCTCACGCCGGCCGGCCCGTCGAAGGCTTTGCATACGCGCGCAATATGCGCTGGATAGCGCTGGGCGACCATGCCCTTGCCGTGTGGACTCGCAGGAACGAGGGTTACCTGATTGACCTTCGCGTGCTCTGCAGCGGCCTTGAAGAGGCGATGTCCATCCAGATCCACCACGTCAACGGGCAGGTCACCGCGGGCGGTAGTAGCGTGCGGGTGCTTTCCATGTCCGGCTCCGCGCCGATCTCGCGTCCTCAGTGTCCGATTATGTTGATTCGTCCACTCGATGCGGAAGCAATGCGAAACGCACCACCGCCGAGCGACTCCAGATCGATCGAATGAATCGCGGCCGGCCTTCAGAAGCTGGTTTCAACGTAGGCGTAGATGTAGTTGGAACCGCCATCGACATCGCCCAGGAGGCGCGAGCTGCCGAATATCCCGGAACGATGCGAGATTCCCAATCCGAAGTAAGTGTCTTTCCAGCGCTCGGCCCCGAACAGATCGCCGACGCTGACGTCGATGGTAGTATCGAGATAATTCAGCAGCTTGGAAGTCGGGCGATCACGTCGCTCCTGGCTGATGACCTCCGGGGACGGAACATGGTTGGCGTACGACACGCCCGCGCCAAACCCGAAACGTGTGTTCACCCGATGGCTCCACGGAAATCCGTAGTAGAACGCCTTCATGTAGGCATCGATCTGCCAGCCATCGGGCTGTATCTGACTCTCGTCGCGGTAGAGGACACCGACGTACCCGTAGAAATCCAGCGGCCAGCCGTTGACACGCTCCAGGAAGGGGCGTCCGAAGTGGACGCCGGTGACGCTGCTCGGGTTGTCGTGGTCGATCGAGGTGCAGCTCAACGTCATGATCTTCGCCATGTGGCAGCCGTCGGCCGAGGCCCGGCCGTAGAACACCTTCATGAGCAGCGGAACGCCGTCGTCGTCCCATCGCGCGATGGCGGTCCCGAAGTCGTACACCGCACCGGCGAACACTGCCGGTTGCAGCTCGTCGCGCACTATCGGGCTGCGGCGCACGTCATTGTCCAGCGCTGTGACCGACACACCGCCGAGCAGGCGCCAGTTGCGCAGGATGCGATAGGTACCATACAAACCGACGGATACGTTGACGCCACTTCCCGGCTCATAGGCCGGCCGGTCCGGCGTCGCCTCGTGCGGCGCCACGCCGTAGTAGTAGTTGTTGAGATCGGCGTCGCGAAAGGAAACGGTGACGTCGGGCCGCAGCACCCATCGGTTGCCATGCCAATCGTAGGCGTAGCCCAGGCGCACCTCGCCTCCATTGGATGTATCGCTCACGTCCTGCATGACCGAGGCGCGCACGGTGCCCCACGCGCCGGAGTGTCGGTACGTCGCGCCCAGGTCGACGGAGGCGTTGCGTACGTCGAGGCCCTCCAGGCTGTCCGGAATGTCTTCTTCGGGAAAACCTTCCAGGCGCCGGCCCAGGAACAGGTCGAGGCGCGAGCGCTCATTCTCGACGAGCTTTACGCCCGCCCGATCGGCATTGAGGAAGAAGCGCTCACCTTCGTAGAGGTACAACGGAAGCAGGTCGGTGCGATAGTCGGCGTCGATGTAGGGCGACTGCTCGAAGCGGGTGATGAAACCCAGGCCAGCACTGCCAGGTGTGTCCAGCAGATCGGCGATGTGGTCGGTATCGGTCTGTGCATGGACCATGGGTGCTGCGAGCAGACTCGCTGACATCAGCAACAGCGCTTCCCACAGGCGACACGGTCGGTGGCGACCGATGCGTGCCGTCGATGGGACCGTCGTGCGGCTGCGCGCGAGGATCGCGCTCTCCGGCGGTGAGCTCATCGAAGACTGACGCTCCATGCCTACCCTCCGTTGCGATACCCCATCCCATGCATTGACGGGCATGAGTTTGGATCCGGGGTTATCAGGACGAATGTGAAAGAAGCGTGAGACGCACATGAAGCGCGACGACCTCAGGCCGATTCAGGCGTGCTTGTCTTCACGCGGCTTGCAACTCCCCAAACGGATGATGCACGCCTGTACGGCTGCGTGCTGCGGACAGGGAGAGGTCACCATGTTCAAGTCGGCCATCGTCATTGCAGGCATCCTTGCCGTTGCCGCATGCGCAAGCACAGGCATGAGCACGGCAGATCGGCTCGCGCTCTATCGCGCTCACGCGGGTACGCCGGTGATGAGTTTCCGCCTGGACACGGTCAACCGTTTCCATCGATGGACGCCGCTTGGCGATGAGGCGCTCGCGGTCTGGACGTCGACAAACCAGGGCCATCTCCTAGAGTTCAGATCCCGCTGCACCGGACTCGGAATGGCCGCTTCGATCAGTATCAGCAACTCGGCAGGCCGGGTGAGCGCGCGCTTCGACAGCGTAAGGACCCGATCCGCCGCCGGAACCCTGACGCAACAGGTGCCGTGTCGCATCGACACCATCCGGCCGCTCGACGGTCGTTCCCTGCGCGATGCAAAACGTGAGCTGCGCGGGGCGAGTCTGGTCGAGAACACCACGGAACCCCCACAGGAGTAGTCGTCCGACCAAGGGCGATTTGAAACCGCGCAGCCTCCGCGATCATCAAGGCCCGGGTTCGCTGCCGACGCGACTCTCAGCGGCGCCTGCGCCAGCGCCCGCGAATGGCGGCCATGCGGCCGAAGTACAGCGCCAGCAGAATTCCGACGCCGACGATCAGGACAAGACCCGTGACGCGGAACCACTCCTGCCGCTGCGTCCGCAAGCGCTCACCGCTGCCGATCTGCGCCAGCTCTTCCACGCACCGGGCATTGGCCTCCGCCGTGCGGTTGAAGCTGTACGTCGCGCCGGCCTGCCGTGCTTCCGCGACTTGGCCAGTGCGCGCCGACAGACGCGCTGCCTCTTCTTCGCGGGTTTGGCCGGAGCCTGCTTCCGCCGCCGGCCTGACGCCTCCGCGACGCTCCAGCTCCGACCTGGCGGCTGCCGGCGTCAATGGCGACGTCAGCCCGGTGCAGTGCTCGACCTCTCCGCTTGAGCGCGCCGTGGGCCATCTTGGCACTTGATAGACCGCCAGGAGAGCCAAGACGATTCCGATCGAGATCCACAGCGCGATCTTGTACATGAGCGCACCCGCATTGGAGAGTGGAGGACGAAGTTCATTCCTGTGCCGGGCGCCGGTCTCGCTCGGCACGCTCACCCGCCAGCAACTGGGCGAACACGCGCGTCGACGGGTGAAGGTTGGCGAAGGTGATGAGCGCGATCAGGATGGGAACCCCGATGAACGCTCCCGGGACGCCCCATAGGAAGCTCCACAGGAACACGGAGAACAGCACCATGAACGGAGACAACGACAATCGATCTCCCGCGATCCGCGGCTCAAGGTAACTGCCGAGCAGGAACTGCACGATGTTCAGGCCGACGAACATTCCCAGGGTCATCGGTACCGACCCGAACTGGACCGCGGTGAAGAGCGTCGGGAATAGGGTTGCGATCATCGGCCCAAGGAACGGTACGAAGTTCAGGGCGAACGCAAGCACGCCCCACTCCAGCGCGAGCTCGACACCGAACGCCGACGCCAGCGCCCACACCGATGCTCCGGTCGCCAGGCTCATCACCGTCCTGATCGTCATGTAGCGCTGGAACTTTTCCGCTGTGAACCGGCAGGCCGCGACGACCTCGGCACCATGGGTGCGCAACAGCTTGTCCCGCGTCGGCTCCACCTCGAGCAGGCCCAGCACCACGAACACGAACGTGATGACGGTGAAGGTCGCGATCTGCTGCGCGCCGTATCCGATCCGCTGTATCGCCGCGAGCAGCCAGCGCGAGTCGAAATGATGGGCCAACTCGCTCGCCAGGTAGAGGCCATGGCTTTCCAGCCACGCCTCCACCATCTGATAGTGCGCATGGAACCTCGCCGCATTGCCCAGCACCCACTGGGCAGCGCGGTTGAAGCCCCACAGCACCAGGCTCGCCAGGAAGAAGATGACGCAGGCGGTGGCCACGACGGTGATCGCCATCGCCACGACCCGCGGTACCCGCCGCTGGAGTGTTCGTTGCAGTGGCCAGGCGATGGCGATGGTGACCACCGCGAAGGCCACGGGTGCGAGGATCGATCGCGCGAGGTAAAGCCCCAGGACCAGCAGCACCACCGCGCTGATGGCGGAACCGACGGCCCAGGGTGCACGCGAGCTGGACATGGGTCAGCCGGGCCCGGCGCGCAAGGAATGCTCCATCTGCATGACCCCTGGAAGTGGTCTCAGCTCGCTCCGGTCAATGCGCTGTGTTCAACGCGCTCTGTTCAACGCGCTCTGATCAACGCGTTACCCTGGTAGTGGTGCCATCGGACGTGACGCGCACCCGATCACCGACGCGATACTCGTTGACGGAACCAGGCTGCACGACCGCAAGGCTTGCGCCCGACTCCAGCCTGACGGTGAACTCGACAGCGTTTGTCGTCGTGGCGGTCACTGAGTTCCCTACCGCGCCACCGGCGACCGCTCCGGCAACCGCGCCGGCCGTATTGGCGCGTGTGCCGCTGCCGATCGTGCTTCCCGCGATTCCTCCGAGCACCGCTCCGGTCGCCGTTCCCACCCGCCTGTTGTCGTTGGTGATCGTGACGGCCCGGATACCCTCGATCGTTCCCCACTGCACGGACTGGGCGCGACCTGCCTGACTACTGGAGAAGGAGCTGCTGGATTGGGGGGTACTGGAGCATGCGGCAACGAGCGCGCATGACATTGCGACCGCAGAGACCATCAGCTTTAACGAGTTCATGTTCTCCAATCTCCTTTCGTGCGCGCAGAAGCGCGATTGTGGTCGCCGTGTACGCGGTGACCAACGATCCGTGACTAGCCGGGCGTCAATGAACGCGTTCAGCGGCGTGTTATCAAAGCGGCCGTTAACGCCGCGTGACACTTGGCGACAGAAACATCAGCGCTGGCGAGCACTCGTAAAGTGCGGCTTCGCCGTTGAAGTCATTGTGATGATTCCCTTGCGGGAGCATGTCACCCGTCCGACCAGCATCACGCCAGATTGACCCGAAGCCGAGTAAGGCAGCTAGTCGGATCGCCAGCCGGCGGACCGGCAAACCCGAGGATCGAGATGGACATCCCCGAGAGCGCGATTGCGTACTTGCTGAAAGAGCTGGCCCTGGTGCCCATCACACTGTTGCCGATCATCAACCCGCTCAGCACCGCATCGGTCTTCGCGGCGACGGTGGGTCAGCAGCGGCAGGCATCGAAGCGGCTGGCTCGCCAGATTGCCGTGAACGGGTTCTTCGTCATCGTCGCCGCGATGGCGATCGGCACCTACGTGCTGTCGCTGTTCGGTGTCTCGCTGCCCGTGGTGCGTCTTGGCGGCGGTCTCCTGGTCGCGGCGACCGGGTGGCGGATGCTCAATGCCAAGGCCGAATCGGTCCAGACGGCGGTCGCCGACGAAGCCGCCGCGATGACCGACGCGGAGATCAAGCGCCACAGCTTCTTCCCCATGACGTTCCCCCTGACGACAGGCCCCGGAACGATCGCGGCATGCATCGCACTGGGGGCGCAACTTCCGTCCACCAGTCCACTGCACTACCTGGGAGGGCTCGTGGTTGCCGTCGCCGGCGCATTCCTGGTAGCGCTGGTCGTTTACCTGATCCTCAAGCACTCGGTCGCGGTGGTGGCCCGGATCGGCCCCACGGGCGCGCTGGTCCTGCAACAGCTGATGGCCTTCGTTCTGCTCTGCATCGGCATCCAGCTCATGTGGACCGGCTGGTTCGAACTGAACCTGCCGGCGCCCTAGATCCGCGCGTCCTGCAGATCGCGGGGTTTCCATGCCATGTCGACAGACGGTCCAGCTCGCACTCCGACATCGGCAATCTTGTAGCCGGCGGTCAGCATCGTGTGCAACAGCGGCCGGTCCGATTCCGCATCGATTGCCCTGCGCACCTGGTAGACATGGCTGCGCAAACTGTCGGACTCCGGTTCTTCGCCTCGCCAGAGTGCACGCACTAGTTCTTCCCGACTGACGACCCGGGGCGACTGACGCATCAGAATGGTCAGCAGGCGCAGCCCCGTCGGCGTGAGATGGATTTCAACGCCAGCCCGATTGACCCGCATTGATTCGCAGTCGAGCGTGAGGTCGGCCACTTGCAGCACCATGCCCGCGACTTCCCTGCGGCTGCGCTTGATCAGGGCCGTGACCCGTGCCTGCAGTTCCGCCGGAGCGAACGGCTTGGTCAGGTAGTCATCCGCGCCTGCCTCCAGGCCGCTGACCTTGTCCGCCCACGACTCGTGCGCGGTGAGCATCAGAATGGACGGCCTGGCACCCTTCCCCTCGGCAATGCGGCGGCAAACATCGATGCCGTCCATCCGTGGCAGTGACCTGTCCAGGATCACCAGGTCATAGGCGTCGTCTTCCAGGCGCCGCAGCGCCTCGACTCCGTCGCGCGCGAAATCGACGTCAAATCCGATGCGTTCCAGGCATTCGCCGATCAGCTCGGCAATGGTCGGATGATCCTCAACGACCAGTATCAGCCCGCCTTCCAACAGTGGCATGGAAACTCTCCCCCTCAAGATTGCGTGCACCCTGAAGGCCTGGTCGTGAAGGCGGCGTGGATGTGGCGTTCCGTCGCGTGGCCTCTGCCCTCACGCCATCCGCATGAAGTCGCTCACCCAGTTGCTCTCCCACGTGGCACCACCATCGCCTGAGCTCGACTGTTCCCAGCGTGCGGATCGCGGCGTGATCTTCGACCACTGCACGCGTGTCCTGACCGCACGACCCGCGAGCGTGTCGTCGCCGATGAACGTACCGACGCCGTCGACGAATCGACCGCGCACCGGCGCCGCGATATCGGCCGGATCGCGGCCGTCGAGCCACCAGCTCAACCACTGGCCGCTGGCCTCATCGAAGGCTCGGATGCCCATGCCGCGCACCGTGCCGGTGGGGAACTCCATGACGTTGTCGCCGATGTTGCCCTTGCCGCCGAGCACGGGCCAGTTGACCAGCGTGCCGCCGAACTCGTCCCACTGGTTGCTGCCGACCAGCCGTTCGCGCAGGCGGCGATGACTGACCTTCCAGCGGCCGACGAGGAAGTCCCAGTCCTTCGGGGCGTCGGCAAGTTTCGGCAACGGGCTGGGTTGCGCCGACGTGCGGGTGAAGTAGTTGCGCCAGTTGACCTCCCAGCTCGCGCCGTCGTCCGACGAGAACGCCTGCTCCCACCACGGCTTCGCGCCGTGCACGTCGCTCCAGCGAAAGCGCATGACGATCGGACGATCCTTGAAGGTGTCGCGACCGGTGAAGGTGCCCGTGTCGCCGCTGAAGCCACCGCGAACGGGCGGCTCGATACGGGTCGGGGCGCGGCTGTCCAGCCACCAGATCGCCCACGTGCCGCTGCGCGGGTCGAACGCGCGGATGCTCATGCCGCGGTAGCTGCCCGAAGGGATGTCGATGACGTTGTCGTCGACATTTCCCAGCCCGCCCATCGTCATCCAGAACGCGCTCTTGCCCGGGAACTCCTCCCAGTCGTCACTTCCCGCCAGGCGCTCTTTCAGGCGCCGGTGCCACACGTCCCAGTTGCCGAGCAGCCACTGCCAGTCCTGCGTGTGCACGATGGCGGCCGCTGCTTCCGGCGAGGCGGCAAATGCCGGCAAGCCCAGCGAGGATGCTGCCGCCGCGGCGAGGGCTGCCGTGATGACGTCGCGGCGGGCGCGGAAGCGGGTTTGATCGGCAGGCGAAACTGGCATGGCGAACTCCTTTCGGCATGGGAAATCGTGGCCCGATCATGGCCAGCACGGGGCCACGTTGACCACTCGAAATGCGGCCCGCACACTTAGCCAGACTTATGGTCAGCGAGCGTCGATTCCCTTCGCTATCGGCTATCCGGGCCTTCGAGGCCGCTGCCCGGCTGGGCAGCTTCGCCAGGGCTGCGCAGGAACTGGACACCACCGCGGCCTCGGTGAGCTACCACGTGCGTCGCCTCGAGCAGCAGATCGGCGTCGTCCTGTTCGTGCGCCATCCCAATCACGTGGTCCTGACGCGCTCCGGCGACATCGTCGCGCGCGAAGCCATCAACGCCTTCGCCGCGCTGCGTGCGAGCTTCCAGCAGGCGGCCGAAGTCAATGAGACACACCTGTCGCTGACCACCCTGCCCTCGCTGGGCACCAGTTGGCTGACGCCAAAACTCGGGCGTTTCCGAGGCCGCCATCCCGACATCGCCCTCGAGCTCGACCTGTCGGCAACCGCCGAAGACCTGAGTGGTGGACGCTACGACGCGGCGATCCGCAATGGCCATGGATCGTGGCCGGGCATGCGCGCGGTCGAACTGCTGCCGAGTCTGTTCATGCCGCTGTGCGCGCCGTCGTTGCGCGAATCAGTGACGGACATCGGCCGCGACCCGCGGCGACCATTGCCGGTGCCGCTGTTGGGCCGACCGGACTGGTGGTCGCTGTGGTATCGCGCGCTCGGCTTCGACGGAGTGACCCTGCCCGACCAGTTCGGCACGCAGTTGTCCGCTGAATACCTCGACATCGCCGCGGCCATGGCCGGACAAGGTGTCGCGATCGGCTCGCCGATCCTGTTCCGCCACGAGATCGATGCGGGCCGTCTGGTGCCTGCCCACGATCTCGTTGTGAGTGACGGCCGGGCGTTCTGGTTCACCTATCCTGCAGCCCGTCACGACAGCCACAAGATCGCCAGCTTTCGCGAATGGCTGTGCGCCGAAGCCGCGCGCGATCGCGATGCCGCCCGCGCCGTGATCCGTCGCGCCGTCGTCGTCGAGCCCTGAGCGCGCTCTCGCCGCAGCGGGAGCGTCTTGCGCTTACGGGAGCTCCGCGCTCGCGTCCGCATCTACTGCGTCAATCCCGTCTGCTTCCCGGCGGAATTCCAGCAGGTCGCCAGGCTGGCAGTCGAGCGCGGCGCAGATCGCCTCGAGCGTTGCGAAGCGTATGCCGCGCGCCTTGCCGGTCTTGAGGATGGACAGGTTGGCGAGCGTGATCCCGACCTTCCCGGACAGTTCGGTCAGGGTCATGCGGCGATCGTGCAGCACCTCGTCGAGTTTCACGGAGATGGCCATGTCAGATCATCGTGTCCAGGTCGGCACGCATACGCGTGCCCACTTCGAACACCTGCGCCAGCACGAACAGCAGGACCACGGCGACCCACCCGCTCGCCGAGAATTTCCAGTCGATGTTCGAGCCGGCCGCGTTCATGGCGCTGGCCATCACACCGAACACGAAGTGGAGCAGTTCGATGCCCAGCATGCACCAGGCGATCGTCTTCAATCGCACCGCGTTTTCCGGCACGAACGGGTCGTCACGCACCGTCGCGACCACCGCCAGCAGGCGCGTCAGCTGCACATGCACCAGCGCCACCATCAGCAGTGCCAGCAACAGCCACATCCGCAGGACGGGCACGAGTATCGACGGGTCGATCCGCGGTGGCTTCTTGCTGAAGAACTCGAAGAACATCGGCTCGAAGAAGAAACTCGCCGGCAGTGCGATGACGAGGCCGATGCCCGTGCCGATGTTGAGGATGCGCAGGAGCTTCAGGAAGATTCGCGAGACGCTTAGTGCGGTGGATTCGCCCTGGGACATGACGGCTCTCCTGCTTCCTGTATTGCTAGACGATATGCGCGTTATCGTTTAACGGCAATATGCATATCGTCATGCAATGCGGATGCCATCTGTCACTTCGAGCGCGCCATGGCTTGCGCCTGCATGGAACCGGGAATATGATTGAGTACGCACTCAGCAATATCCGGCAGCCATGGCCCGCCCACGCAGCGAAGACAAACGAAACGCCCTCCTCGCCGCCGCCATCCGGGTGTTCGCCGAGGACGGGATCAACGCGCCCACTGCCCGGATCGCCAAGGTCGCGGGCGTCGCAGAAGGCACGTTGTTCACGTACTTCAGCAACAAGGACGAGCTGCTCAACCACCTCTATCTCGAGCTGAAGCGCGAGTTGCGCGAGGCGATGCTCTCGACCTATCCCCGTGCCGCCGACATCAAGCAACGCGCGCGCCACGTGTGGCGGGCATATGTCGACTGGGGCCTGGTGAATGCCGACAAGCGCAAGGTCGTGGCCCAGCTGACGGTGTCCGACCGGATCACTGCCGACACCCGGGCCGTCGGCTCCGCCGGCTTTGCCGAGTTCCAGGCGATGCTGCAGGAAAGCATGGCCAAGGGCCTTCTGCGCGACCATCCGCCGGCCTACGTCGGCGCGATCCTGGCCGCGATCGCGGAGGCAACAATGGACTTCATCCTCAAGGAACCCGCCGCGGCAGAGCAGTACCGCACGGCGGGCTTCGAGGCGTTCTGGCGGGCGGTCGCTTCCGACTAGCCCCTTTTTTGCCTATTTAATGAGTGCTTGCACACTCAGTAACCACATTCCCCTCCCCGGATCTCGTCATGCCCACTCCTATCGCTCAAATCCTCCGCTACGGCCTCGCCCTGGCAGGCCAGCCGTGAAGGTCCTGATCTTTGGTGCAACCGGCATGGTCGGCCAGGGCGTGCTGCGCGAATGCCTGCACGCTGACGACGTCAGCGACGTGCTGGCCGTGGGCCGATCGTCGACCGGACTATCGAATCCAAAGCTGCACGAACTCGTCCACCAGGATTTTCGAGACTACACCGCCATCGAGGACAAGCTGCAGGGTTTCGACGCCTGCTTCTTCTGCCTGGGCGTGTCGTCGGTGGGCATGACCGAAGCGGACTACACGCGACTCACGTACGACATCACGCTGGCGGCGGCCACGGCACTCGCGCGCCTCAACCCGGCCATGACGTTCGTGTACGTGACCGGCGCGGGCACCGACAGCAGTGAACGCGGACGCAGCATGTGGGCACGCGTCAAAGGCCGCACCGAAAATGCCCTGCGTCGCCTGCCGTTCAAGGCGGTGTATCTGTTCCGTCCGGGCATCATCCAGCCGCTGCACGGCGTCCGATCAAAGACCGGCTGGATCCAGACCATCTACACGCTCGGCAGCCCGGTGATCTCGCTGTCACGCCGCCTGTTCCCGCATTCGGTACTGACCACTGAACGCATCGGCCAGGCAATGCTCGCGGTCGCCCGCGATGGCGCCGCCAATCCCATTCTGGAAAGTCGCGATATCGAAGACGTGGCGCGCACGGGTTCGCGCCATGGCTGACGAAATGTTCACCACCTTGTTACCGGAGGCCCCCGCAATGACTCCCGCAAAACCACATTCGCATCTCGAACTGGTACTGGCCAATCCAGCCGCGGAGGAGAGTGAACTCGTGCGCGCGCTCCTGCGCGTCGACCTCGGCGCCAGGATCCATATCGACATGCAGCGGCGCAGCATCCGCATCGAAGGTCGATTCTGGGGCGACGACGTCGTCAGCGCGATCGAGGCAACGGGCTGCCAGGTAGATGCGGTCAACGAGCGTCCGCGCACGGTCGTGGTCGCGACGACCCATGCGTTTCGCGAGACGCAACGGGCAAGATCCGCGCAGCACTGACCAGGCGCGCGACGCCACCGGGCCGGTCTGGGGGCCTGGCGGTTGAATGCGCGCCTGAACGCGCATGGGCAAGGCAGCTTTGTATCGGAGTGTGTCGGGCCGCCCCGCATCCACACAAACTTGCAAATCAGCCGCTGCGGGACACATCCGGCGGACATGGGATTGGAAGGATACGCACCGTCGGACTGCACCCGGCGGTTGCACTGCAGGTGCCGGTTGCAAGCCGATCCCCTCAGCTCCCTCTCCCCAAGGAATCGTCATGATCACCCAGATCGACAAAGTGCTTTACACCGCCAAGACCCACACTACCGGCGGTCGCAACGGCGAGTCGCAGAGTTCCGACGGCCGCCTCGACATCAAGCTCTCTTCGCCGGGCAGTTCCGGCGTCGGCACCAACCCGGAACAGCTGTTTGCGGCCGGCTGGTCGGCCTGCTTCATCGGCGCAATCGGCAAGGCCGCCGCCGACAAGAAGATCAAGTTGCCGGCTGACCTCGCCGTTGACACCGAAATCGACCTCGGCCAGGGCGCTGAAGGCTACGCGCTGCAGGCACGCCTCAACGTCAGCCTGCCTGGCCTGGACCCGGTCGTTGCCCGCGAGCTCGTCGAGACCGCGCACCTGACCTGCCCGTACTCGAAGGCCACCCGCGGCAACATCAACGTCACGATCAACCTCGTTTGACGGCCGCCGCCGTACCTGCCGCCGACTCGCGGGCAGGACGGCAACACCACGACTGCCGATGCTGGCCGGGTAACCGGCCGGCTTCTGCTGCTGCGCGTTCGACAGGTCAAGACGGCAAGGCGGATTTGTAAGCAATCGTACGATCGCCCGCCCCCGCGCTCCTCGCTTACAAATCGGCCGCGCAGCGACACCCATGGGATACACGCCAGCGATGAAATGGCATCCCGACAACACACATGGTCTCCCCTCATGTTCCGCAACGTCCTCGCTCTCGCGCTCCTCGCCGCAGCCGGTCTGTCACCGGAGATGGCGCACGCCGGTCACCATGGCGTGGAGGCCGCGCCGACCGTCGTGCTCGTGCACGGCGCCTTCTTCGGAGGCTGAGCCATGATCGGCTCCTCCGTTGTGCCGTTTGCACTGGCGAGCGTCGCCGGCATCGCCACGATCCTTTCGCCCTGCATCCTGCCGGTGCTGCCGATCGTGCTGGCCACCAGCGCCGGCCGCAGCCGCGCCGAGCCGGCGCTGATCATCGCCGGATTCGTCGCGACGTTCGCGGCCAGCGGCATCCTGATCGGCGCGCTGTCGTCCTCGTCGGGTGAGTTGCAGCAGGCGATCCGCACCGGCTCGATCTGGTTGCTGCTGCTGGCAGGCCTGGCCTGCCTGTGGCCGGCGCCGTTCAACTGGCTGGTCGCCCGCGTGCAGCAGTGGCGGGCGGACCGCGCCGGCCCCTCGCCGGTGCGTCCGCAGCGCAGCGGTGGTATCGCCGCATTGCTGGTCGGTGCCTCGCTCGGACTGGCGTGGACACCCTGCGCCGGACCGATCCTGGCCTCGGTGCTGTCGCTGGCCGCCAGTTCGCAGGCGCCCGGCAAGGCCACCGCGCTGCTTGCCGCCTATGCCGTCGGCGCGGGCCTGCCGATGCTCGTCATCGCCTATGGCGGGCGCTGGGTGACCTCGCGCCTGGCCTTCCTCAACCGTCGTGCCGAACTGTTCCGCCGCGTCTTCGGCGCGGTCGCCATCGCCGTTGCCGTGCTCCAGCTCTACCAGTACGACGTCCTGTTCTCCGCCTGGGCCACGCAGTGGCTCCCTTCCATCGCTACCGGTCTATAACCATGAACATGCTCAAGCCCATCCTCACCGCCCTTTGCATGAGCGTGCTGGCCGTCGCCTGCACACCCGGCGCCAATGCCGCCGACCCCGTTCCGGGGACCAGCATCTCCCCCGCGCCGCTCGCCCCCGAGTTCGAGGGCATCGACCACTGGATCAACAGTGCTCCGCTGACCATGGCGCAGCTGCGCGGCAAGGTCGTCCTAGTCGACTTCTGGACCTACTCCTGCATCAACTGCGTGCACGTGCTGCCGCACGTGAAGGAACTGCACCAGCGCTACAAGGACCAGGGACTGGTCGTCGTCGGCGTGCATACGCCCGAGTACGGGTTCGAGAAGATCCGCGGCAACGTCGAGGATGCCGTGAAGCGTTTCGGCATCGAGTACCCGGTGGCACAGGACAACGGCTACGAAACCTGGGAGGCGTATAACAACCGCTACTGGCCGGCGCTGTACCTGATCGACCGGGACGGACACGTGGTCTACCACCACTTCGGTGAAGGCAACTATGCCGAGACCGAGGACAAGGTCCGGCGC
>DATDBK010000214.1:0-12028 GCA_036524935.1 Lysobacter sp.
ATCATGGGCATCGCCGGCGGCGCGGTGATCCCGCAGCTGTTCGTGCACTTCAAGCAGCACTACGACTTCCAGCTGGTGTTCCTGCTGCTGGTGGTGCCGTGCTACCTGTACATCCTGTACTTCGCGCTGCGCGGCCACAGCGTTGGCCATGCGCCGGCAGCCGTGAGCGGCGCGCCGGCGTCGCAGCACGGTTGAGTTCGACCCCCTGGTGCGACCGGTCCACACGCCACCGGATGTGGTTCGCGGCAACGTGAACCCCTTCGCGGCGGGCCCCACCGACGAGATTCACTTCACCGGCGGTGGTGGTTAGGCTAGTCGTCTTCATGCCGCGTCATCGGACACGGCAGTTCCACCGGCGGATATTCTCCGTCCGGAACCACGCGAGGCTTCGGTGCGCAGACCCACGATCAAAGACGTCGCAGAGCGCGCCGAGGTGTCGCTCAAGACTGTCTCGCGCGTCATCAACGACGAACCCAGCGTGCAGGCGAGCACGCGCGCCCGCGTGCAGCAGGCCATCGCCGACCTGGGCTACCAGCCCGATCCGTCGGCGCGCAGCCTGCGCAGCGCGCAGAACTACGCGCTCGGGCTGGTCTACGACAACCCCAATCCCTATTACGTCATCGCGGTTCAGAACGGCGTGCTGTCGGTCTGCCGCGAGACCGGCTACGGCCTGCAGATCCATCCCTGCGATTCGTCCTCGCCCAACCTCGCCAGCGAGCTGATCGACCTGGTGCAGCATTCGCGCCTGGCCGGCCTGGTGCTGGCGCCGCCGATGTCGGAGCGCAACGAGCTGGTCACCGAGCTGGTCGCGCACGGCATCCGCCTGGTCCGGATCGTGTCCGCCGCCGCCGATCCGCAGGACGGCAGCGCCTGCATCTACGTCGATGACCGTGACGCCGCCTACGAGATCACCGAGCACCTGATCCAGCTCGGCCACAGCCGCATCGGCTTCCTCTGGGGCGGCAAGTCGCACGGTTCGTCGTGGGAGCGTCACAAGGGCTACGAAGACGCGCTGCGCGAGTACGGGATCACCCTCGATCCGGACCTGGTGGTCGAGGGCGACTATTCCTTCGACGACGGTTTCCGCGGCGCCCGCCGCCTGTTCGCGCTGGCCGACCGCCCGACCGCGATCTTCGGCAGCAACGACGAGATCGCCGCCGGCGTGCTGGCGGCAGCCAAGTCGAGTGGCATGAACGTGCCCTACGACCTGTCGATCGCCGGCTTCGAGGACAGCCCGTTCTCCAAGCAGAGCTGGCCGGCGCTGACCACGGCCAAGCAGGCGACCCAGGAAATCGCCCGCCACGCCGCGCACCGCCTGCTGCAGGAAATCCGCGAGCACGCCCCGTCCCGCCCGCTGCCGAACGAGGGCTTCAGCCCCGAGCTGGTGGTGCGCGGCTCGACCGCGCCGCCGCGACCGAAGGCCTGAGCCTTCGAACTCGTCGTCCCGGCGAACGCCGGGACCGGCTTTGACGTCATCCCGGCGAACGCGGGGACCCATCTGCTCCGGCTTGCCGATGCACGGCGCGAGGCAACGTCCATCGCTCCCCGCCTGCGCGGGGATGACGTGACCAGCGGCCGCCATCACCCGCCTTTATCGCCCCATCGCGCAGGCTGCTGCGGCCACGTTTCCGCGCGCGAGGGGAGATTCGAATGTCGGCCCTGCCTACCGCTCCTCCGGCGCCCGATGCACTGAATGATCCGGCGCTGGTTCCGCTGTTCGAGCAGGACCGCACCCTGGTCAAGCTCGGCCGCGGCATCCGCGTGCTCAAGGCCATCGACTGGCCGCTGGAGCTGGAGCAGCAGTTCCTTGCCGGCTGGCGTGTCGGCCGCCCCGAGTTGCCGAAGCCGCCGACGCAACCGCATCCGATGGAAGCGGAGATCGAGGGCCTCGACGACCTGCTCGGTCGCATCGACCGCGGCCATCCGCTGGGCATGTGGCTGTACAAGTCGGCTTGGAGCTACCGCGTCGCCGCGCAGATGCTCGGTGCCATCGGCACGCCCGAGTACACCCGCTGCTCGACCCTGCTGTATGGCCGCCCCGACTACCTGTACCCCAGCCAGGACATGACCAACGCCGACGTGGCCAGGGAGTTGTTGCGCGTCACCGACGAGCTGATCAACGACCGCCTGCTGCCGGACGTACCGGCGGACATCGACGCACCCGAGTTCGCGCGGCGCCTGCGCGAGCGCATCGATCCGTTCTTCAAGCATGACAAGGTCGAAGTGGTGCTCGATCCTAACCTCGCCTCCAAGGCCACCGCCGGCAGCAGGCGGGTGACGCTGCGGGCGACGGCGATGTTCTCCGAGCGCGACCTCGAGCAGCTGATCGAGCATGAGGCGTTCATCCACACCCTGACCGCGCTCAACGGCAAGCACCAGCCGTACCTGACCTCTCTCGGCTGTGGCGCGCCGCGCACCACGCGCGCGCAGGAGGGGCTGGCGACGTTCTCCGAGATCATCACCGGCGCGATCGACATTGCCCGCCTGCGCCGGGTCGCGCTGCGCGTGGTCATGGTCGAGCGGGCGCTGAAGGGCGCCGATTTCATCGAGGTGTTCCGCGGCTTCCTGGACGCCGGCCAGAACGAAGTCGAGAGTTACCGCAGCACCGCGCGCATCTTCCGCGGCGGCAATGTGCGCGGCCTGGTCTGCTTCACCAAGGACGGCGCGTACCTCGAAGGCGTGCTGCGCATTTACGCGTTCTTCTGCAAGGCGCTGCAGGAAGGCCGTGGCGAGCTGCTGCCGCTGCTGTTCTGTGGCCGCGTCACGGTGGCCGACACGGTGGTGCTCGAGCCCTACCGCAACAACGGCCTGATCGTGCCGCCACGGTACGTGCCGCCGTGGGCGCGCGACCCGCAGCGGGTGCTGTCGATCATGGCGTTCTCGTCGGTTGTCCAGCGCCTGCGCCTGGACAACCTGACGGTGCAGCGTTTCGTCGACGCCGAAGCCGAGACGGTCGAGGAGTCCGGGATCGGCTGACAAGCCGTGGGGCGCCGAACGGCGGGCGGTGGCCTGCCTCCCCAGCGCCCGGCGTTTACGTCTGGGCCGGCTGGATCTGCAACTCCCCCGATGCGGAGGACGCCAGCGGCGAAGGCGCCGACGGAAGGCGCTGCACCATCTCAAGGTCCGCCTGGCTACCCGGCCCCGGGGCGGAAGAGCGAATCAGGTCGGGATTTCCGAACTGCGAGTGACCGCTCCGGTTTCGTCCATGCCTGCAGACATGCCCTGACATCGGAGTTTCGCGCTCGCGGCGAGCCACGGAGACTCCAACATGAAACGACTCATCGCACAGGCCGTTGTCCTGGTCGCATTCGCATGCATGGCGATACTTCCCGCTTTCGCCCAAGACATGGCCAAGACCGCCGGCAAGAACGTGAAGGTGCTGCTCGACAACGAGAAAGTGCGCGTGCTGGAACTGAACATGCCGCCCGGCGGCAGCACCGGCGTGCATTCGCATGGCGACAACGTCGTCTACTTCGTTACTGGTGGTACCGCGACACAGGTCACCGATGGCGTGACCAAGACCATGACGCGCAAGCCCGGGGAAGCGGTGTGGAGCGGCCCGGTCACGCACGACACCACCAACTCGGGCAAGACCGCGGTCAAGACGGTAGTCATCGAGCTCAAGTAACCGCGGCAATGCGATTGCGGGAAGCGGAAGGGAGCCCGAGGGCTCCCTTCTTCTTTGCACCGCCCGTAGCCCGGGAAGCGAAGCGCACCCGGGATCGGCGCACGTGAACCCGGGTGCGCTTCGCTTACCCGGGCGAGGCAGGCTTCAGGCGCGAAGCAGCGTGGCCGCACGGGCGAGCGCTTCGATCGCGCCCCATTCCTCGGCCGCGACCAGGCGCGACGGCGTGATCCACGAACCGCCGACGCAGGCGACGTTCGGCGTGGCCAGGTAATCGCGGGCGTTGTGCGCACCGATGCCACCGGTTGCGCAGAAGCGGATCTCCGGCAGCGGCCCATGCAGCGAGCGCAACGCCGACGCACCGCCGGCGGCTTCGGCCGGGAAGAACTTCTGGAAGATGAAGCCGTGCTCGGACAGCGTCATCGCTTCGCTCGCGGTGGCCGCACCGGGCAGCCACGGCAGCGGTGAATCCTTGGCCGCGGCGATCAGGTCCGGGGTCGAGCCGGGCGAGACGGCGAAGCGCGCGCCGGCCTGCTGCGCATCGAGCAGGTCCTGCGGCTTGCGCACCGTGCCGACGCCGACGATCGCGCCTTCGACTTCGTTGGCGATCGCGCGCACTGCATCGAGTGCCGCGCGCGTGCGCAGCGTGATCTCGATCGCCGGGATGCCGCCGGCAACCAGCGCGCGCGCCATCGACACGGCATGTCGTGCGTCTTCGATCACCACCACCGGCATCACCGGCGCGACGTGCAGTACGGATTCAAGCAGACCCATCAGTGCATTCTCCAGGTATCAAATCATCGTCATTCCCGCGAATGCGGGAACCCAGTGTCTTTGCCGGTGCGGAGGACGCCGCTGGGTCCCCGCCTTCGCGGGGATGACGGCGTCCACCTGCGGCACCGTTAAGCGATGCCAAAGATCCCGCCGCCAAGATCCGCTGTCGCCGCGGCGTTGCGGAACACCGCGAACAGCTCGCGTCCCATGCCGACGTGGCTGCCCGACAGGTCGGCGCTGGCATGTTCGCGCAGCTTCCACTCGTCAGCCGGCACCAGCACCTCGAGCCTGCCGTCGCGCGCATCGACGCGGACGACGTCGCCGTCGCGCAGTCGACCGATGTCGCCTCCGCAGGCCGCTTCGGGACTGACGTGGATCGCCGCCGGCACCTGGCCGGATGCGCCGGACATGCGCCCGTCGGTCACCAGCGCCACACGGTGGCCGCGCTTCTGCAGCACCGCCAGTGTCGGCGTCAGCTGGTGCAGTTCGGGCATGCCATTCGCGCGCGGCCCCTGGAAGCGCACCACCACGACCACGTCGCGATCGAGTTCGCCACGCTCGAATGCGTGCTTGACCTGACCCTGCTCGGAGAACACACGGCACGGTGCTTCCACCACCCAGCGCTCTTCCGGAACTGCCGAGACCTTGATCGCGGCGGTGCCGAGCGGGCCATGCAGCACGCGCAGGCCGCCATCGGCGCGGAACGGGTCGGCGACCGGACGCAGGACCGTGGGATCGCCGCTGCGTCCGGTCGCCGGCACGTATTCGACCTGCTGGTCCGGGGCCAGCCGGGCCTCGACGCGATAACGCGCCAGGCCGGGGCCGGCAATGGTTTCCACGTCGCCATGGGCGAGCCCGGCATCGAGCAGTTCGCCGATCAGGAAGGCGAGCCCGCCGGCGGCATGGAAATGGTTCACGTCGGCGCTGCCGTTGGGGTACACGCGCGCGAGCAGCGGTACCACCGACGACAGTGCATCGAAGTCTTCCAGGCGCAGTTCGATACCGGCGGCGGCGGCGATCGCGATCAGGTGCAGCAGGTGGTTGGTCGAACCACCGGTTGCGTGCAGGCCGACCACGCCGTTGACGATCGCGCGCTCGTCGATGATGCGGCCGACCGGGCGGTAGTCGTCACCGAGTGCGGTGATCTCCGCGGCGCGGCGGGCGGCCAGGGCGGTCAATGCATCGCGCAGCGGGTTGTCGGGATTGATGAAGCTGGCACCTGGCAAGTGCAGGCCCATCAGTTCCATCAGCATCTGGTTTGAATTGGCGGTGCCATAGAAGGTGCACGTGCCGGCGCCGTGGTAGCTCTGCGCTTCGGCTTCGAGCAGTTCCTCGCGCGTCGCCTCGCCGACGGCGTAGCGCTGGCGCACGCGCGACTTCTCGTCATTGGGCAGGCCCGAGGTCATCGGGCCGGCCGGGACGAAGATCGCCGGCAGGTGGCCGAAGCTCAGGGCGCCGATCAGCAGGCCCGGCACGATCTTGTCGCACACGCCCAGGTACAGTGCCGCGTCGAACATGTCGTGCGACAGCGACACTGCGGTCGACAACGCGATCACTTCGCGCGAGAACAGCGACAGCTCCATGCCGGCACGGCCCTGGGTGACGCCATCGCACATCGCCGGCACGCCGCCGGCAACCTGCGCGGTCGCACCGACGCTGCGCGCGGCCTGCTTGAGCAGGAACGGAAAACGCTCCAGCGGCTGATGCGCCGACAGCATGTCGTTGTAGGCATTGACGATGCCGAGGTTGGGCGCCTGGCCGCTGCGCAGAGCCGCCTTGTCGCTGGCCGAGCAGGCCGCGAATCCATGGGCGAGGTTGCCGCACGACAGCGTGGCCCGGTGCGGGCCGCGTCCGGCGGCGGCGTCGATGCGCGCCAGATAGGCGGCGCGGCTGTCGCGACTGCGCTCGCGGATGCGTTCGGTGACTTCGGCGACGACGGGATGCAGGCTCATGTTCGGCACGACTCTCATGGACTCCAGAACAGCCTCGGCACCACCGGCGTGCCGGACAGCACCGAACGGATCGGCAGTTTCGAACGTGGATCGCGCGCGGCACCGTCGAGCACGGCGCGCTTCTTCGCGCCTTCGATGTGCAGGTACAGCGATGGCGCGGTGAAGATCGCGCTGAGCGTCAGCGTGATCCGCGGCTCTGGTGCGGAAGCGCTGCGCACGGCCAGCACCGGTGCACGGCCGATCGGCTGCAGGCCGATGTCGCGGCGCTCCAGATCGGGGAACAGGGATGCGACGTGGCCGTCTTCGCCCATGCCGAGTACCACCACATCGAGTGGCAAGGCTTCGTTCGCCACCTGCGTCAGTACCGGCAGCAACGCGGCTTCGGGGGTCGCGGTCGGGCGTCGCAACGGCAGCAACTGGGCCTTCGCCGCATCACCCTGCAGCAAGGTTTCGCGCAGCAGCCGCTCGTTGGAGCGCGGATGGTCCGGTGCGACCCAGCGGTCGTCGACTGGCACCACGGTGACCCGGGCCCAGTCGAGCGCCTGCTTCGACAACTCGATCAGGAAGGCGCGCGGGGTGGTGCCGCCCGACACCGCCAGGCGGGCACAGCCGCGTCGGGCAATGGCGCCGCGCAGGTCCGCGGCCACGGCGCGGGCGAGGTCGGCCGCGAGCTGGTCGCGATCGGCGAACAGGTGTTCGCGCAGCGGCAGGGGTTGCGAGGTCACCACGGTCAGTCGCTCCGCATGGGTTCGTTCGGCCTGCGCGACAGCGTGCGAAGTGTCAGACGCCATCTTCATGCCAGGTCCTTCCGTCGCGTTCGATCAGCGCCACGGCCGCGCTCGGGCCCCAGCTACCGGCGGTGTAGGCCTTGGGCGCATCGGCGCTGGCCTCCCAGGCCGTGCGGATCGGGTCGATCCAGGCCCATGCCGCCTCGACTTCGTCGCGACGCATGAACAGCATCGGGTTGCCGCGCACGACGTCCATCAGCAGGCGCTCGTACGCTTCCGGCTGGCGACCGCCGAAGGTCTCGGCAAAGCTGAGGTCCATCGGCACCCGGCGCAGGCGCAATCCACCCGGGCCCGGCACCTTGTTCATCAGCCACAGCTTCACGCCTTCGTCGGGCTGCAGGCGGATGACCAGCTGGTTCGGATAGATCGGCTCGGCCAGCTCGCCGAAGATCGAATGCGGCACCTGGCGGAAGGTCACCACGATCTCCGACATGCGATCGGCCAGGCGCTTGCCGGTGCGCAGGTAGAACGGCACGCCGGCCCAGCGCCAGTTGCGTACTTCGGCCTTCAGCGCGACGAAGGTTTCGGTGCGCGAATCGTTGCGGCCAAGCTCTTCGAGGTAGCCCGGCACCGGCCGGCCTTCGACGGCGCCGGCGCGGTACTGGCCGCGCACGGTCACCTGCGAGGTCGCGCCGGCTTCTTTGCCATATGCATCGATCGGCCGCAACGAGCGCAGCACCTTGAGCTTCTCGTCGCGGATCGCATCGGCGGCCAGCGACGACGGCGGCTCCATCGCCACCAGGCACAGCAGCTGCAGGATGTGGTTCTGGACCATGTCGCGCAGCGCGCCGGACTTGTCGTAGTAGCTGGCGCGACGCTCCAGGCCCACGGTCTCGGCCACGGTGATCTGCACGTGGTCGATGTGCTCGGCTTTCCACAACGGCTCGAACAGCGCGTTGCCGAAGCGCAGCGCGATGAGGTTCTGGACCGTTTCCTTACCGAGGTAATGGTCGATGCGGTAGATCTGTGATTCGGCGAAGACCGCCCCGAGCGCGTCGTTGATGGCGACCGCGCTTTCGCGATCGTGACCAATCGGCTTTTCCACCACCACGCGGGTGTTGGCTCCGGTCAGGCCATGCGCCTGCAGGCGGGCGCCGACGCTGCCGAACAGGTCCGGGCCGACCGCGAGGTAGAACACACGGACCCGCGACTCGTCGGACAGCTCGCCCGCCAACTCGGCCCAGCCGGTGTCGGCGCTCAGGTCGATGCGGCGGTAGCCGAGCATGTCCAGGAACGGTTCCAGCGCGGCCGGCGAGCGCGGATCGTCGGCGAGGGTCTTCTGAAGCGCCTCGCGGACGCGGTCGCGGTAAGCCTCGTCGGTCAGGGTGTCGCGGGCCAGCCCGTAGAGCCGGGTGCCGGCAACGATCTGGCCGTCGACATAGCGGTGGAACAGGGCGGGTAGCAGCTTGCGCAGGGCCAGGTCGCCCGTGCCGCCGAAGATGATCAGATCAAAGGGCGCCATCGGCGCGATGGAGGGGCTCACGGGACGCTCCGCGCGGAAGGGGTGGGGACTGCTGTCGGGAATAAGACCAGAACCATACCAGTGACCATACCAGTCAAATACCAGGTCCGCAAACCCCCGACTTTAGTCGGGTCCTGAGTACGTATTCCTGGGCGGGTTGCCGTCATTGGTATCTCACTGGTATCTTTTGCCGATGCAGGACTATCTTGTCAACGAGTTCAGTCGCCAGGCCGATGCGCGTCGCGCGCCGGCCTACCAGCACCTGCGCCGGACCCTGCAGCACGCGATCGAGAACGGCGAGCTGACCGCCGGCCAGGCGCTGCCCAGCGAGCGCGAGCTGAGCAAGCTGCTCGACCTGTCGCGGGTGACCGTGCGCAAGGCCATCGCCGGCCTGGTCGGGGACGGCCTGCTGATGCAGCGCCAGGGTGCGGGCACGTTCGTCGCCGAGCGCATCGTCAAATCGTTCTCCAAGCTCACCAGCTTCACCGACGACCTGCGCGCCCGCGGGCTCGACCCGAAGTCGCGCTTCCTCGAGCGCAGCGTCGGCGAAGTCACGCCCGACGAGGCAATGGCGCTGAACCTGTCGCCAGGCGCCCAGGTGGTCCGCTACTACCGCCTGCGCATCGCCGACGACACCGTGCTGGCACTGGAGCGCACCGTCGTCCCGCAGTCGGTGCTGTCCGACCCCGGCCTGGTCGAGAACTCCTTGTATGAGGCGTTCACCAAACTTGGCTTGCGTCCAACCCGGGCCCTGCAGCGCCTGCGTGCGATTGCCTTCGACGCCGAGCAGGCGCGCCTGATGAACCTGGCCGAGGGCAGCCCCGGCCTTTTCATCGAGCGCCGCACCTTCCTCGATGACGGCCGCGTCGTTGAATACACCCGATCGTTCTACCGCGGCGATGCTTACGATTTCGTTGCCGAGCTGCAGAGCGAATGAGCGTCGCGCCGCACCGGATGCCCGGCAGCCCGGGCAAGCCAAGTGCACCCGCGGCCCGCGCTGCCCAACGGTTTTCATTTCCCAGTCTTCCAGCAGGCCCCTTTCGATGATCGCCCCCACCTCCACCCGGATGTATGCCGAAGCGCAGCAGACTGCCGACGTCGTTGCCGGCCAGTTCACCGCCAATGCCGGCATCATCGACGCTCTTGTTGCCAGACTAAAGGCGAGCCCGCCGCGCTTCATCGTCACCTGCGCACGCGGCAGTTCCGACCACGCAGCCACCTACGGCAAGTACCTGTTCGAGACGACGCTGGGCCTGATCACCGCCTCTGCCTCCCCGTCGGTGGGTTCGGTCTATGCCATCCAGCCGCACATGGACGGCGCGCTGTTCGTCGCCATCTCGCAATCGGGCAAGAGCCCGGACCTGGTCCGCAATGCCGAGATCGCCAAGGCCGCCGGCGCGCTCGTCGTCGCCCTGGTCAATGTCGAGGACTCGCCGCTGGCGAAGATCGCCGACACGGTGATCCCGCTGCGCGCCGGCCCGGAGACCAGCGTTGCGGCGACCAAGAGCTACCTGTGCTCGCTGGCCGCGCTGCTGCAGCTGACGGCCCGGTGGAGCGGCGATGCCGCCCTGCTCAAGGCCACCGATGAACTCCCCGACGCCCTGCGCGCCGCCTGGGCGCAGGACTGGTCGCCGCTGGTCGAGGGCCTGAAGGATGCGCACAACCTCTTCGTCGTCGGTCGCGGCCTCGGCCTCGGCGCCGCGCAGGAAGCGGCGCTGAAGTTCAAGGAAACCTGCGGCCTGCACGCCGAGGCGTTCTCCTCGGCCGAGGTCAAGCACGGCCCGATGGCGATCGTCGGCCCGGGATTCCCTGTGCTGGCGTTTGCCCAGGATGACGACACCGGCGCCGGCACGATCGCGGTGGTGGAAGAGTTCCACAAGCGCGGCGCGCCGGTCTGGCTGGCGCGTCCGGGTGCACATCGCGACGATGCCCTGCCGATGCCCGCCTCGCCGCACCCGGCCTGCACGCCGCTGCTGGCGGTGCAGAGCTTCTACAAGGCCGTGAACGCATTGGCGGTCGCGCGTGGGCACAACCCCGACGTGCCGCCGCATCTGAACAAGGTCACCGAGACGGTCTGATGCCATGACCACCCGCGCAACCGCCTTCCACAACGGCCACGTCCTCACCGACCATGGCTTCGAAACCAACGTCTGCGTGATCGTCGAAGACGGCCACATCGTGGCCGTGCTTCCCGGCGCGGCGCCGAAGGGCGCGAACGCAGTCGACCTGGCCGGTGGTTACCTGGTGCCGGGCTTCATCGACACCCAAGTCAACGGCGGCGGAGACGTGCTGTTCAACGACGAACCGACCGTGCAGGGCCTGCGCACGATTGCCGCGGCGCACCGCAGGTTCGGCACGACCGGCCTGATGCCGACGCTGATCAGCGACGACACCGACGTCATGGCACGCGCCATCGCCGCCACCCGCGACGCGATCGCGCTGGGCGTGCCGGGCATCCTCGGCATTCATCTGGAAGGGCCGTACCTCAACGCCGCGCGCAAGGGCGTGCACGATCCTGCCAAGTTCCACACCCCGGCCGAAGACGAGCTCGACCTGGTCGCCTCGCTCGGCACCGGCCGCACGATGCTGACGCTGGCCCCGGAACGCTTTTCCGCCGACACGCTTCGCCAGCTCGCCCTGCGTCGCCTGATCGTCTGCGCCGGCCACACCGCGGCCACCTACGAACAGATGCGCGACGGTTTCGCCGCCGGCATCCGCGGCGTCACCCACCTGTTCAACGCAATGACGCCGATGAACAGCCGCGAGCCCGGCGGCGTCGGCGCCGCGCTGGAGAATGCGGACGTCTGGTGCGGCCTGATCGTTGACGGCTACCACGTCCACGATGCCGCCCTGCGCGTGGCGATCGCGGCGCGACCGCGCGGAAAGATGATGCTGGTGACCGACGCCATGCCGCCGGTGGGCGGCGCCCGCGAGGACTTCGAGCTGTACGGCGTGACCATGACCTGCCGCGACGGCCAGTGCACCACCGCCGACGGCACCCTCGCCGGCTCGGCGCTCGACATGGCCGGCGCGGTCCGCAACACCGTCCAGCGCCTGGGTTTGCCGCTGAAGGAAGCGTGCCGCATGGCCTCGACCTACCCGGCCGAGTTCCTGGGCCTGGGCGGCGAACTGGGCCGGATCACGCCCGGTTACCGCGCCGATCTGGTCGCGCTCGACGAGGCGCTGCAGGTCCGCGGCACCTGGATCAACGGCCAGCCCTGATCCGCATTGGCGGTGACCTGAACGGGGCGCGAGGCGCGTCTCGCGGGGTCGCCCTGCCCGGCACCCGGCTCAGACTTGTCTGACTGATACAATTCCGAGTCTTTGCTCGGACTTTTGCGTCGCGACCACCCGTCGCGAGGCATGGTTACGGGCGTCCGCAGCCACCCCCGCGCCCCCCGGCGCGCCGGAGCCACGCATGACCAGC
>DATDBK010000215.1:0-2900 GCA_036524935.1 Lysobacter sp.
CTGCTCGCTGGTCAGGCGCTTGCCTTCACCGGTGAGGTTGTACTTGCCGTTCTCGAAGAACTCGCTGGAGGCGACGTCGAGGCCGAGCAGGATGTCTTCGCCGGCCTTGTAGCCGGCCTTGCCGATCGCTTCGAGGATGGTCTCGAGCGCTTCCTCGTTGCTGCGCAGATCAGGAGCGAAGCCGCCCTCGTCGCCCACCGCCGTACTCAGGCCGCGGCCCTTGAGCACCGACTTGAGCGCATGGAACACCTCGGTGCCGGCGCGGAGCGCTTCGGAGAAGCTGTCCACGCCCACCGGCAGGATCATGAACTCCTGCAGGTCGACGTTGTTGTCGGCATGCGCACCGCCGTTGATGATGTTCATCATCGGCACCGGCAGCACGGCCTCGCGATCGCCGGCCAGGAACTTCCACAGCGGCAGCTTCTTCGAGGCGGCCATCGCATGGGCATTGGCCATCGACACGCCGAGCAGCGCGTTGGCGCCCAGGCGGCCCTTGTTCTCGGTGCCGTCGAGGTCGATCAGGCGGCGGTCGAGGCCAGCCTGGTCGGCGCCATCGAAACCGGTCAGCGCCGTGGCAATGGCGCCATTGACGTTCTCGACTGCCTTGCGCACGCCCTTGCCGAGGTAGCGGGTCTTGTCGCCGTCGCGCAGTTCGACCGCCTCCTTGGTGCCGGTCGAGGCGCCGGACGGCACCATCGCGCGACCGAAGCTGCCGTCGGCCAGGGTGACCTCGGCTTCGAGCGTGGGATTGCCGCGGCTGTCGAGGATCTCGCGGGCGTGGACTTTGGCGATGGTCGTGGTCATGTCGTTGAGTTGATGGCCGAAGGGGCGGTAGTCAAAGGGAATGGAGGGCCGGAGAGGCGCCAGCCGGGGACGATAGCCGAGTTGCGGCGGCGCTGCGCGGTCGCGGCGCTCGCCTGCGGTCGCAGGTCACGTCGGCTCGGAAGTCGGCGGCGCCCGGCATGATCAGGCGTCGGATTCCAGGAAGCCGTTGCGCTTGGTGATCTCGTCGAGCTGCTTGAGCGTCTCCAGCAGCGCGCGCATCTTCGGCAGCGGCCAGGCATTGGGGCCGTCGGAGAGGGCCTCGTCCGGGACCGGATGGGTCTCCATGAAGATGCCGGCAATGCCGACCGCCATCGCCGCGCGCGCCAGCACCGGCACGAACTCGCGCTGGCCGCCGCTCTTGCCGTCGGCGCCGCCGGGCAGCTGCACCGAGTGGGTCGCGTCGAACACGACCGGGCAGTTGGTGTCGCGCATCACGCTCAGCGAGCGCATGTCCGAAACCAGGTTGTTGTAGCCGAAGCTGGCACCGCGCTCGCAGGCCATGATCAGCTCGTTGCCGGTCGCCTTGGCCTTGTTGGTGACGTGCTTCATCTCCCACGGGGAGAGGAACTGGCCCTTCTTGATGTTCACCGGCAGGCCGGTGCGGGCCACGTTCTGGATGAAGTCGGTCTGGCGGCACAGGAAGGCCGGGGTCTGCAGCACGTCGACGACGCTGGCGACCTCGTTCATCGGCGTGTACTCGTGGACGTCGGTCAGCACCGGCACGCCGATCTGCTTCTTCACTTCGGCCAGCACCTTCAGGCCCTCTTCCAGGCCGGGGCCGCGGAAGCTGGTGCCGGAGGTGCGGTTGGCCTTGTCGAAGCTCGACTTGAATATGAAGTTGATGCCCAGCTCGGAGGTGATCTCCTTGAGCTTGCCGGCGACGTCGAGCTGCAGTTGCATCGACTCGATCACGCATGGGCCGGCGATCAGGAAGAAAGGTTGGTCGAGGCCGACTTCGAATCCGCAAAGCTTCATGCATCACTCCAGGTAGTCGTCATCCCGGCGAAAGCCGGGACCCATTTTGCAGCTGCCGTCGAATCACGACGGCAAAGGCACCGGGTTCCCGCCTTCGCGGGAATGACGGTCAGAGACAACGTCAAGATGGGTCCCGGCGTTCGCCGGGACGACGTGGCGGGTGTGGCCGCAGCCGTCACGCGGTGGCTTCCTTCAACAGCCTTCCGCCGGCCTGCGCCTTGTGCTCGCGCGCGGCGCGGACGAAGCCGATGAACAACGGGTGGCCGTCGCGCGGCGTCGACAGGAACTCCGGGTGCGCCTGGCAGGCCAGGAACCATGGGTGCTTGTCGCGCGGCAGTTCGACCATCTCCACCAGCAGGTCGTCCATCGACTTGGCCGAGATCACCAGGCCGGCGTCCTCGAGCTGGCTGCGGTAGCGGTTGTTGAACTCGTAGCGGTGGCGGTGGCGCTCGGCGACCACCTCCGCGCCGTAGACCTCGCGCGCCAGGGTCGCTGGCTTCAGGCGCTGCTCCTGCAGGCCCAGGCGCATGGTGCCGCCCAAGTCGCTGTCCTCGCTGCGGCGCTCGATCTCGCCGGTGGCGGTGCGCCACTCGGTGATCAGGCCGATGACAGGATGCGGGCTGGCCTTGTCGTTCTCGGTGCTGTTGGCGCCGTCGAGCCCGCCCAGGTGGCGGGCAACGTCGACCACCGCCGCCTGCATGCCGTAGCAGATGCCGAAATACGGCACGCCGGCCTCACGCGCGAACTTCGCGGTCAGGACCTTGCCTTCGAAGCCGCGATCGCCGAACCCACCCGGCACGAGGATGCCGTCGACGTCCTTGAGCGATGCGACGCCGTTCTCTTCTATCTCGCTGGACTCGAGCCACTTCAGCTTGACCTTGGTGCGCTGGCGCAGGCCACCGTGCTTGAGCGCCTCGGCCAGCGACTTGTAGGCGTCCTGGTGGTCGATGTACTTGCCCACCACCGCAATGCGGACCTCGTCGACCGGATGCTCGCTGGCATCGACGACTTCGTCCCATTCGGTCAGGTCGGCCGGGCCGGCGTTGATGCGCAGGCGGTCGAGCACGATCGCGTCCAGGCCTTCCTCGTGGAAGCGGCGC
>DATDBK010000216.1:0-12000 GCA_036524935.1 Lysobacter sp.
CAAGCCGGCCGACATCCTCGAGAAGATCATCAGCGGCAAGATCGCCAAGATCATCAACGAGGTCACCCTGTACGGCCAGCCGTACGTGCTCAACACCGACCAGACCGTCGAGCAGGTGCTCAAGGCCGCCGGCGCCGACGTGATCAGCATGCAGCGCCTGGCTGTCGGCGAAGGCATCGAGAAGGTTGTCGAGGACTACGCTGCCGAAGTGATGAAGCAGGCCGGCCTGGCGTAAGCCACCGGCGCTTCGGCGCAGGCAACAAACAGAAAGGCCGCGAGCGATCGCGGCCTTTTTGTTTGTGCCTCCCGGATCAGGGAGGCAACTCCGTCAGAAACGGAGGCTGTAGCGCGCATTGAGGCCGTAGTCGCGAGCCTCCTCGGCGAACTGCTCGCTGTAGTTGAACTCAAGCAGCCCGTTGCGGCTGACTCGTGCACCGAGCCCCAGTTCGGCCAACGTCGCGTTCTCGGCCAGCGGGGCGCCATGGACGTCGAACGCCCCGCCACCCGTCCAGGCGACGGACGCCGCAGGCGCCAGATCGCCGCTGGCGTGCCGGCGGCCCAGCCCTCCGCGCAGACTCAGCCAGCTGTCCTGCTGCTGCGCCGCTTTGAGATTGAAGTTGAATCGCACGCCCAGCGTCGACAAGTCGACCCGGGTGTCGGCGGCCTCACCGGTCAGCGCTGCCACACCACCGCTTTCGACGAAACGGTCCGACCGGGCCCGCACTTGCGCGAACTGCCCGTACGGCTCCCATTCCCATCCCCCCGCTGCCCAGCGGTAGCCACCTTCGATATAGACCTGGCCGCTTTCGGCGGCGTATTCGGCACGGGTGCGGTCCTGCACGCCGGGGAACGCAATCGTGCGGTCAGCGTCGACATCGTGCGCCGCGTAGTCAACGCCGGCGCGCAGGCCGAAGCCTCCCCAGTCCTGGCCGGTGTACAAACCGACGCGACGAGACTTGATGTTGCCTTCGGAACGCCGGCTCGTCTGCTTGATGTCATCGCGACCGATGCCGCCCAGCACGCCCAGGCGCCAGCCACTGTCGAACCGGTAGTCGTAGCCGAGCAGCGTGGTGCTGCCGTTGTAGTCCACTTCGCCGGCATTGCCGTCGGACTGCAATGTGCCGCCGCTGCCGAGCAGCTGGATCCACGCGGCCGACGGGGCACCGTTGCCGGTCGAGGCGAACGTATCTGCCCTCTCCCTCGCCCGAGCAAGCGCCGCATCACGCACGTGCCGGCTGCTCTCGACGAGCACCGAATGCGTGCTCGCGTGCAGTTCGCCGCTGAGGCCGTCGAGCGCATTGAGTGCCTGTCCCGGAAAGAGCTGGGTCAGCGTCTGCGCCAGACGCGCATCGGTCGCCAGGTCGTCCGCCGCCGTGGCGGCCGAGCGCTGGTTGTACGTCTGCGCGGCGGAGGCCAGCGCCAATCCGCGGGCAACGTCGATATCGACCTCGCTGTCGCCGTAGTTCAAGGCGAGTTTCAGGAACGGCGAGATGGCAGATGCGTCAATCGCGGCGAACTGTCCGGACACACCGCCGGTGGCGCTGAGAATATTGAACCGCTGGCCGAGCAAGTAGTTTCCCGGGGCATTGAACACGCGCACCGTGCCACCCCGCAGATTCGCATGCCCGTTGACATCGATGAGATCGGATGCGGACGGCGCGGCGATTTCCGCTTCGTAGCGCGAACCGGGCGCCTGGATGTAGTCGCCTTCGACGTGCAGCGTACCGATGGAGTTGCCCGGTGCGATGGTGCCCTCGACCACGGTGTCGCCGAGCGTGCCGTTACCGGTCAGGCTGCCTTTGACGGCCACCCGGGTCACACCGTCCACGCGACCCTGGATGCTGGCGATGCCACCCTGCACCAGCAGGTCGGTGTCCAGCAGGCCACCGTTGAGCAACAGCAGGCCGCCATTGACCTCGACATTGCCCAGGCGGTTGCCGGCATCGAGCTCCAGCACGCCGTCCCTGACGTCGAGACCACCAAAGTCGTTCTCACCACTCAATCGCAACCAGCCCACGCCCGACTTCGTCAGTCGGCCAGGACCGCCGATGTCGTTGCGCCAATCGTCCCAGGCATTTCCTTCCCAGACCTTGATGCCGCCGGCGCGCTGGTTCATCACCACATTGGTGTCGACCCGGATCTGACCCGGTCCATCGATGGCCTTTTCCAGGTTGACCAGGCCCCAGCCGTAGATGTCGTCGATGCCAGGGGTCCCGAGATCGGTCGCGGTGGTCAGAAGCACATCGCGGACCTGCGGGTTGTCGAGATACGGGAAGCGTTCGATCAGCAGTGCCAATGCCCCGGTCACGTGCGGCGCAGCCATCGAGGTGCCGCTCTTCAGGTCGTAGCCGAAGGTGGGCAATCGCTTGAGGACTTTCAAGCTGACGCTGCCATCCGGAGCCGCTTCCAGCCCGCCTTCGGTGTTGTCGTCACCCCCATACACGGTCGAAAGGATGTCAGTCCCGGGCGCGGCAATGCACCAGTTCATGCTGAAGCCGCACTTGCTGGAGCGATTGCTCAGGACCAGGTCACGATTGACGTTGACCACGCTGAGCCAATAAGGCTCCAGATTGACATCGCCGCGCGGCAACGTGGCGTGGGAGCTTGCGATCGGGCTTTGTTCCGGGCTGGCGATCTCGGTAACGGTATTGCCTGCCGCCCACACCTGGAGCAGGCCGGTGCCGTGGCTACCGTCAGCGATGGTTCCCCAGTAGTCCGCCAGGTCCGGACTGGCAAGGTACGCGTCCAGCAACTCGACCGTGTCAGGCTCCTGCCCGAAGCCCCAGCTGTGATTGAGAACGCGAACGCCCTGGTCGCTCATCTGCCGGTACATGTCGACGAAGGCGGAACTGTCCGCGCCGACACCACCCACGCTCACGACCGCATAGCCGTCATTAGTCGGTTGCCACTGCGATGCGCGGTTGAAGAACAACCGCGCAGCAGAAATGTCGGAGCCGAACGCCACGCCGTGGGTGCCGTTGCCATCCCGGTTGCCGACAATCGTTCCGGCTACATGGGTACCGTGACTGTTGTAAGTGAATCCGGGCTGGACATAGGGTCCGTTGCGGATGATCTCGCGAACTCGTTCGGGAACGCTGTCGGCGAACCCGACGTTGTCAATCTCGACCTCGTCTCCCCTGGATGAAAAGCAGGCTCCCGCGCCAAGGACGATGGTGGTGTTGGTGCACCGGCTGCCGTCCGGCAGAACGTCGGCGATCTGGATGCCGTGGTGATCCTTGCCGGAAAACTCCGGATGGTCCAGTCCGACGCCGCTGTCGAAAATACCTGTCCGGACGCCACGCCCACTCAGTCCGCGCGCGTAGGCGTAGTCGGCACGAATGGCGGCCAAGCCCCAGTCGGCCGTGAATTCCTCCGTTCGCCAGCTTGCGGGGTCCGCAGCTCCCGCAGGCAACAGCGGGGCTTGGCCTTGTGCATTCGCCACGGTCACGCCACTGAGGAACAGCGCTCCGAAGATTGCGGTGGTTAGTGGTGAGCGGGTGTGTGATCTGCTTCCGTGCAGGGAGGCTGCACTTCCGTTACGTTGCATGCTTCTGATATCTCGTCGATGGTGACCCCGCGCACAGGTCATCATTTCGCCTCGATGTCACGAATCAGAATCTTCTTAAACTCGCCCGCAAGCTCATCGCATCTGAGCGAACGAATGCATGCTTTGGGGACAGCACACCGGAGCGCAACCGGGCGGCAACGAAGCGGATGCGGACGCGAACCGTGGGATGGACAGCGAGGGGGCGCGCGGCCCATAGGGGTCTGGAGAAGCCGATCCGTCGACTCCTCCAGACATGCCGGACGCAGGGGGGAGGCCCCCGGCATTTACCGATGTGGGTCCGTGGAAACCCAACCGGCTACGCACCGTCCTGGCGCGCAAACAACGCGATCCGCTCGGCCTGTGTTGATACATACAGCAGGCATTGCTGCACCAGTGCGACGCGGCGTTCCGCGACTGACGAAGGCTTGGTACGGCCCCTCTTGCAACTGGTGGTCCGCTGGAGCGGGAAATTCGCGGACGCCTCATCTGACCACTGCGGTCGCCAGCTGTACATGAGAAACGTCCTAAAGCACCGACCAGGAGCGCATGGTGGCTGGCGAAAACCCATGCCCGAAAAGGCGCACGCGCATCTGTGTGCGCCGCGCGGCGCACTCGTACGGAAGGGGACGGTGGAAGAGATTGGCGCCATCCTTGGCGCCCCATGCTTCATCCCGAAGCTTGCATGCACGCCGGTCGCGATCCGCGGGGGACGGGAGCTCGCGACCTGGTCGGTGCGATTCTGAAACGATCCGACTTTCGATCGATGCGATCGAAGTTGCGCCGTCCATGGCGCGTGATGCTTCATCCGGAAGCCTTTACCACCGGTACAGCCCGCGGGGCAGCGCGAACGTTGTCGATACGACGAATAGGTGCGCCGTCCGTGGCGCGTGAGCCTTCCTTTCGGAAGGTCATGGCCAGTAACGCAGCCGGCGCCCTACCCCCCTACCTCTCCGGCGGATTTTTTTCGTTTCGGGGTTTGCCGGGCGATGCCGGCCGCCGGCGCCCTAGAACCGGTACGCAGCGCTGAGCAGGTAGTAGCGACCGCGCGGGTCGTCGTAGGCGATGTCGTAGCCGAGCTTGTCGGGATCGTAGTTGACCGGCTGGTGGTCGGTCAGGTTGTTGATGTTGAGCGAGAGCCGCCACGCGGCGATGCCGACGTAGGCCAGGTAAAGGTCCGCCGTGGTCCACGCAGGCGTGCGGCATTTGCGCGCGTTGGCGTTGCGCTGCGGGCACGGTTCGCCCGGGGCTGCCACGTCGGACGGCCCCAGCTCGTGCAGGTTCAGCGAAGTGATCCAGTCGCCCACGGTCCATTCTGCGCCTGCCAGCACCGAGCGCTGCGGCGCGCCATGGCCGGCATAGTCCAGTTCCGGACTGGCGGCGTTGGCCTGGCGGCTGAGCTGGTCGAGGTAGCTTGCGGCAAGCCGAAGGACGAAACGTCCGTGCGCTGCGGTGTCTATCCGGTACTCGGACTGCAGCTCCCAACCCTCCACTTCGGTGCGGCCGACATTGGTGAAGTAGTCGTTGATCGCGTACAGCCCGCCCTGCTCGTCGCGCACCAGCGCCCCGGGGAATGCCGCCGGATTGGCCAGGGCATTGGTGCTGAGGATCTCGTTGCGGCGCAGGATGCGGAAGCGATCAATGCTGACATCGAAGTCGGGGGTCGGCGCCCAGACCAGGCCGAGGATGTAGCTGCGCGAGGTCTCGGGCTGCAGGTCGGGATTCTCCACGCCTCCCAGAGACACCACGCAATAGACGGTGCCGTCATCGGCCGCGATCGGCAGCTGGCAGGGCGCGAGCTCGGCGGTCATCTCCACCACGTCGATCGAGTCGGATACGGTCGGGCGGCGCAGTTCGAACAGGGTCGGCGCGCGATAGCCACTGGCGGCCGTGCCGCGCAGTGTCAGTGTCGGAGCCAGCGTCCACTTCACCCCCAGCATCGGCGACGAACGGGTGCCGTAGCCCTGGCGATGGTCGACCCGCCATGCCAGGTCGGCGTTGAGCCAGCCGGCGAGCGGCATGCTCAGCTCGGCGTAGACGGCGGAACTGTAACGGTGCTCGTCGATGTCGATCTTCTGCGCGCCCAGGGCGATGTCGCCGGCGACCATGCGATCGTCGGGGCGATTGTCGAGCGCGTCGCGGTTCCACTCGATGCCGACCGCGGCCTGCGCATCTCCTCCCGGCAACGAAAACCACGGACCGTTGGCGCTCAGCGAAAGCTGGTCGAACTGCGCGTCGCCCTCCACTTCCACCCGCGGCGACAGCTGCGCCAGCAGCGATGGCGAATTGGCCGCGCCGTTGAAGCGGTAGCTCACATCCTCGATGGCGCGCGCGAGCACCTGGTTGCTGACCAGTCCGTCGATCAGGTTGTCGACGTCGTTGCGGTGATGGGCAAAGTCCGCCTGCCACTGCCAACTGCCTCTGTAGCCGTCCAGTCCGAAGGTGATGTCGGCAGTGCGCGCGGTGCTGCGACTGCGCACCGGGCCGATGTCGAAGAACGCGTAGTTCAGGACCGTGGCGTTGCCCTGGAACCAGTCATCGGGATGTCCGAACGGCAGGAACACCGCCGCGTGGAAAGGCGCGCCCTGCAGGCGCTGCTGGACCTGGCTCAGGCGGATCGACGCGCTCAGGTCAATTGCATCGCCAAGCGGTTGCCGGACCTGGCCGTAGACCGCAGTGCTTTCCAGTTCCGGCTGCAGCGTGACGTAGCGTGGCTTGTCGAGATAGCACTCGCCGGCGGCGTCGCGGATGGCATCCGGGCACGCCCACTGCTCCAGCCCGACGCTGCTGAAATACGCCAGCGGCACGCGCCGGTCGCCCAGGCCCAGCGACGTCAGGTCGGCGCTGCGCCAGCTCCGATCCTCGCCAAGCAGCGCATCGCGGTGCAGGTAATCGGCGCTGATGGACCAGCTGCCGCCGTCATCGCTGACCTGACCGTAATTGAAGGAAAAACGCCGCTGTTCGGCATCGCCGCGTTCGGACAGGCCGTAGCGGGCAACCGCCTCGCCGCCGACTTGCCCTTTCCTGAGGATGATGTTGACCACACCGGCCATCGCGTCGGCGCCGTAGATCGCCGATGCCCCGCCGCGAATGATCTCGATGCGCTCGACCATGCTCAACGGGATGCCGTTGAGGTCGGTCAGCCCGCCCAGGTCGGCCGATGCGAGCCCGTAGTTGGCCATGCGCCGGCCATCGAGCAGGAACAAGGTCGCGCGCGGTCCCAGTCCGTACAGACTCGTGGTGGCCGCGGCGGCGAACGGCTGCTGCGACTGGAATCCACCGTCGGTGGCGACGTCGACCGGGTGGTGGCTGACCATGCCGGGCTGGTAGCTCAGCAGCTCGAACAGGGTCTGGAAGCCGCTGGCCTCGATCTGGGCGCGGCTGATGCGGGTCAGCGGAACCGCGGTGACGACCTCGATGCTGGACCGGGGAATATGCGTTCCGGTGACCTGCACCGTGGCAAGTTCGGTCGGCGTATCCCGGCGTGTCCGCGCCTCCCCGGGCACGATCGCTGTCGACGCGGACTCAGCCTCGATCAGGAAGGTATTGGCGTTGACCTGCACCGCGCGCAGACCCGAGCCCTGCAGCAGCAGGGACAGGGCCTGGTCGGGCGCCATGCGAACCTGCAGGCCGGATGCCTGCCGGCCTTCGACGAGGCCAGGCGCGTAGAGGATCTGGGTATGGCTCTGGGTGGCCAGCGCCTGCAGGGCGCGATCGAGCTTGCCGGCGGGCACGACCAGGCGAACGGGAGTCGAAGCGTCGCTTTCGGCCGCAGAACCGACAGCCGCCAGGCAGCCCCATGACAGTGCGCTGACGATGACGAGGGTGAAACGGTACGACCTGGCCATTCGTCCGGTGAACGGGCTGCCCTGTCGCGCACCTTACGGGAGCCCGCCGGGGGTGGCAATGCGTTCACCTGGGATGCGCTGCACCTGCCGCCACGTTCGAGGCCTATGCCCGGCAGTCATCTACTGCCGGGAGCGGGACAGGACGATCTTGTTCGCGCCTTGCCGTTGCGCCTGCAGCGACCAGCCGCGCTCCAGTGCCGCGGCCAGGGCTTCCTGGTCACCGGCGTGGAACACGCCACTGACCTGAAGTGAGCCCAGCGCCGGGTCGGCCAGTTGCAGTTGGGTCGGGGAATAGCGGTTCATTTCCACCAGCAGTTCATCGAGCCGTTGCTGGCGGAAGACCAGATCGCCCTGCGGCCAGGCGTGCGCCGCCACCAGATCGAGCGGTTGCTTGCGGCCGAGGGTGCCGTGCCCGTCGATGGTGACCTGTTCGCCCGGCGCCAGTTCGCTGCTGCGAGTGGCGGCACCCGAACCCACGGACACATCGACGCGGCCCTCGAGCAGGCCGACATTGACCTGTCCGCCAACGCGACTGACCTGGAACGTCGTGCCGATGTCACGCACGGTGCCGGGCCCGACCTTGACCAGGAACGGGCGCACCGGACGCGCCTGGTCCGCCGCGACCACGAACTGGGCACGGCCGCTTTGCAACTCGACCAGGCGCTGCTCTCCGTCGAAACGGGTGCGGATGCGTGAACCCGTATCCAGGGACAGCACGGTGCCGTCGGCGAGCGTCACTTCGCGCTGCTCGCCCAGCGCGGTCGCGAACTGCTCGACCACCGCCTGCTCCGCCGGGCGCGGCCACAGGTAGGCCGTGGCAACGGCAGCGACGACAACAGCGGCAGCAGCGGCTGAGAACCAGGGCCGCCGGTTGTGTGCGGTGGCTGCAGGCTTGCGCCGCGCCGCGCTGGCGGCCGCGCGCAGCAGATCGTCCGAAGCCAGGGCCGCGGCCAGCGCATGGACCCTCTCGGCCTCGACATACGCGGTGACATTCGCGGGCGATTGCGCCAGCCAGTCTTCGAAGGCAGCGCGTTCGTGCGGTTCGCATTCGGGCGACATCAGGCGCGCCAGCCAGGCCTCGGCCTCGCTTACACCGGTGTCATGTTCGAACATCCTTGTATTCATGCCTGGTCCTCGCGGCTGATGCCGCTTTGCTTCAGCTTCAACCGCAGCAAACCCAGCGCCTTTCCGATGTGTTTTTCCACGGCCTTCACCGAAATTCCGCAGTGGCTTGCGATCTGGCTGTAGCTCATGCCGTCGATCCGGTTGAGCAGGTACACCTGTCGGCAGCGCTCGGGCAGTTGCAGGATCGCCGCACGCACCAGCGCCAGCTCCTGTTCGTAGGCGATGCGCTGGTCATGGCTGGGCTCCGACGACGCGAGGCCCAGGAAATCCTGGTCGAGGCTCACGTGCGCCGACGCCTGCCGGGTCGAATCGCGGCGGCCGCGGTCATTGAGAACGTTGAGCGCGATGCGGTACATCAGCGGCCGCAACTGATCGGCGGGCTGCGAGCGGTAACGCATCAGCCGGACCATCGCCTCCTGGGCGATGTCCTTGGCGTCTTCGTCGCCAGCGCGTCGCGCCAGGAACGCGATCAGCGCCGCCTGGTGTTCGCGCAGGAACTGGTCGAAGCCATCGCCACCGGCGCCGCCGACCGCTTCGGCGGCTGCCTCGTCCTGTGGTTGCAAGGGAGTCATCACCGCAGCCAGCAACTGACTCATGCGGGCACGCGATCGCCTGGACCGTTCAGGTCGCGACCAATGGCACGAAGCAGACGGCACTCGCACGCATGCATGGCGATGAACAGGAACTCCCAGGCTGGCGGTTCGATCGGCGGCAGACGATGTCGGGCGGCGACGGCCGGGACGGCAGCGCGACCGCGACAAGTTGTAGCACGCGTCAACACGAAATGGCGTTGCGACCGCGCCCGGCGCGGAGCCGACCGATCCCTTCCCTGAAACTGGCCACGCACGCATTTCCATGCCCACTTCAACGCAGCAGGCCGTCGCCACCCCACCCTCGACCCGGCGCTCCACGACCGCCGTCGCAGAATGGGTTCAGCTCCGCCCTCACGGGGGCAGTGCCCGCCGATCCCGTACAATTCCGCTGTTTGCCCACCCCAACGAGGTCGCCATGTCCCAGCTCGCCTATCGCCGTGTCCTGCTCAAACTGTCCGGCGAGGCGTTGATGGGGGACGAGGATTACGGCATCGACCCGAAGATGATCAGCCGCCTGGCCCGCGAGGTGATCGAGGCCCAGCAGGCCGGGGCCGAGGTTGCGCTGGTCATCGGTGGCGGCAATATCTTCCGCGGCGCCGGCCTGGCCGCCGGCGGCATGGACCGGGTCACTGGCGACCAGATGGGCATGCTGGCCACGGTCATCAACGCGCTGGCCATGCAGGACGCGCTGGAAAAGCTTGGCGCCAAGTGCCGGGTGATGAGCGCGATCAAGATCAATGATGTGTGCGAGGACTACATCCGTCGTCGCGCCATCCGCCACATGGAGAAGGGCCGCCTGGCGATCTTCGCCGCAGGCACCGGCAACCCGTTCTTCACCACCGACTCCGGCGCAGCCCTGCGCGCGATCGAGATCGGCGCCGACCTGTTGCTGAAGGCGACCAAGGTCGACGGCGTCTACGACAAGGACCCGAAGAAGCACGCCGACGCGGTCCGCTACGACAAGCTCAGCTACGACGAGGTGATCGCCCGCAACCTGCAGGTGATGGACACCGCGGCGTTCGCGCTGTGCCGCGACAGCGACCTGCCGCTGCGCATCTTCGACATGGGCCAGCCGGGCACGCTGCTGAAGATCCTGCACGGCGAGCATATCGGCACGCTGGTGCAGGGCCGCAACGCCTGAGCTGGTTCGCCCTCACCCCAACCCCTCTCCCGCAAGCTGGCGAGGGGCCATGAGCCAGCTGTAATAGAGTCCGCCGGCGTAGCCGTGCCACCATGACCCGCATGGGCCACGGACATCATCACCACGCCGCCAACGCGACGCGCGCATTCGCCGCGGTCACGCTGATCAATCTCGCCTACACGGTGCTCGAGGCCGGCTATGGCTTCGCCACCAATTCACTGGCGCTGCTGTCGGACGCACTGCACAACCTCGGTGACGTGCTGGGCCTCGGCCTGGCGTGGGGCGCGGCGGTGCTGGCCAAGCGCGCGCCGACCGACCGACACACCTACGGTTGGCGTCGCGCCACCCTGCTGTCGCCGCTGGCCAATGCGCTGTTGCTGGTGGCGTTCTCCGGCGCGCTGGCCTGGGAGGCGGTGCGGCGTTTCAACGCCCCGCCTGAAATCCCGGCGCTGCCGGTGATGCTGGTCGCGGCGCTTGGCATCGCCGTCAACCTCGGCGCGGCGTGGCTGGTCCGCGATGGCCATGAGCAGGATCTCAACCGCCGCGGCGCGTTCCTCCACCTGATCGCCGACGCCGCGGTATCGCTCGCGGCGGTACTGGCCGGTGCCGGCATGTGGTGGCTGGGCTGGTCGTGGCTGGACCCGGCGATCGCGGTGCTCATCGGCGTCGTGGTGGCGGTCGGCGCGTTCGGCCTGCTGCGCGACGCCTTCAACGCCGCCATGGACGCCGTGCCGGCCAGCATCGACCGCAGCCAGGTGCAGGACTTCCTGGCCGCGCAGGCCGGCGTCCAGGCCGTCCACCACCTGCATATCTGGTCACTGGGAGCCGGCGAGATCGCGATGACCGCGCACCTGGTGCGGCCCGACCAGGGCGACCACGATGCGTTCATCGACCGGCTGAACCATGAGCTGGACCGTCGATTCGGCATCAACCACCCGACCCTGCAGGTCGAGCTGGGCCGTGCCTGCGAGCACGATCGCCACGATCGTGCTCCGCACGGGGAGACGCGCGAAGCCGCGCATGGGGACGCGCACGGCCATTCGCACGACCACGGGCACGGCCACTAGCGGCGGAACCCTCGCCCCGGCTCCTTGCCGGCCCTCCAGGACGCCTCGGGTCGCTGGAGCAGCCGCGGCTGGCTATAATCCCGCGATTACCGCTACAGGAACGGAGCCGGCGATGCTCAACGAGATCAAGAAAGATGCCCAGTCCCGCATGGCAAAGAGCGTCGAGGCATTTCGCCACACTCTGGTGAAGATCCGCACCGGCCGCGCTTCGCCGGCGCTGGTGGAACACCTCAAGGTCAATTACTACGGTTCCGACATGCCGCTGTCGCAGGTCGCGACCGTCTCGGTCTCCGACGCGCGCTCGCTGATGATCACGCCGTGGGAGAAGCAGATGGTCGGCCCGGTCGAGAAGGCGATCCTCGCCTCGGACCTCGGCCTGACCCCGAACACCGCAGGCACCGTGATCCGCCTCAACCTGCCCGCCCTCACCGAGGAGCGCCGCAAGGAGCTGACCAAGCTCGTCCACTCCGAGAGCGAGGACGCCAAGGTCGCGATCCGCAACATCCGCCGCGATGCCAACCACCAGGTCAAGGAACTGCTTAAGGACAAGCAGGTCACCGAAGACGAAGTCAGCCGCTCCGAGATCGAGATCCAGAAGGTCACCGACGCCGCGATCAAGGACGTCGATGACGTGGTCAAGGCCAAGGAGCAAGAACTTATGGCGGTTTGACGGGTCTACCCG
>DATDBK010000217.1:0-40537 GCA_036524935.1 Lysobacter sp.
CTTTTCCTTCGGCTTGCCGGTCAGTTCGTCGAGGTAGCTGTTGCCTTCCATCAGCTTCTCGTAGCCGATGTAGACCGGCTGGAACAGCACCGGTCGCGTGGGCTGGCGCAGGAACGCGCGCAGCGTCATCGCCACCATGCCCCCCTTGGGCTGGAGCAGGCGGCCGGTGCGCGAACGCCCGCCTTCGACGAAGTACTCGATCGAATAACCGCCCGACACGAGCTGGGCGACGTATTCGCCGAGCACCGCCGAATACAGTGCGCTGCCACGGATGCTGCGGCGGATGAAGAACGCGCCGCCCTTGCGCAGCAGCGTGCCGACCACCGGCAGGTTGAGGTTGATGCCGGCGACGATGTGCGGCGGCACGATGCCGCGCGTGTACAGCAGGTAGCTCAGCAGCAGGTAGTCCATGTGGCTGCGGTGGCAGGGCACGTAGACCACTTCATGGCCGGGCGCATCGTCCTTGAGCTGGTCGAGGTGGTGCACCAGCACGCCGCGGTAGATGCGGTTCCAGACCGGCGAGAGCAGGAAGCTGACCGAACGCACCACCGGGTGCGAGTAGTCGGCGGCGATCTCGTAGGCGAAGGCGTGGGCCTTCTTCCAGGCGTCGGGGAGCTTGGAGTTGTCGCGTCGTGCCTGGTCGGCGATGGCGTCCTTGACCGTCGTCGAGGTCAGCACCTGGTCGACCAGCAGGCGCCGGGTCGACAGGTCCGGGCCGATCACCGCCGCGCGGATGCGGCGGAAATGCGCGCGCAGCACGCGCGACAGTTTGCGCACGGTGCGTTCGGGCGGCAGGCCTTCGTCGACGATCGAACGCAGGCCCACCGGCGGCGCGAAACGCACCAGGGTGTCGCGGCCGTTGAGGGCGATCGCGAGCAGGCGGCGGAAGCGGCCGACCAGGGTCCAGTTTTCCGAGAACAGCACCGAGAACCAGCCGCTGTTCTTGTCCGGGGCGCGGCCGACGAAGATCGACACCGGCACCAGCTGCACGTCCAGGGTCGGGTCGCTGCGGTGTGCATCGAGCAGGCGCGCGAGCGAGCTGGAGTGGCTCTTGGTGGTCGGTTCGGCGGTGCCAGCCAGCGCTTGCAGCTGCGCCAGCGTGTTGACGTTGCGGCGCGACAGCGCGAGGTAGGCGCGCTTGCGGCGCAGCGGATCGCCGGGCAACGGCTGCAGCGGCGAGGGCAGGCCGGCCTCGCGGCAGGCACGCTCGAGGATCAGGGCGTTGCTCAGGCCGTAGTCCTCGAGCACGTAGCAGACCGGGCGGCCGCTCCATTCTTCGGGGATCTCGGCGGCCGGGTTGCGCGGCTCGATGGTCAACTGCACCCACGGCGCCATCAGGCGGCCGAGCAGCTTGGCCCACCACGGTCGACGGGCGGTGGCGGTGCCGCGACGGCGTTCCGGACGCACCGACGATGCCGCGGCCGGGGCGGCGGCGGGCATTGGCAGTTCCGATTGTGCCGGGGCGGGTTCGGCCGATGGCTGCGTCGTTGCGGTCACGCCCTCCGGCTCGGCATCGGCCTGGGGTTGCGGAACCGGTTCGGCCGGCGATTCGATGGCGGGTTCGAGCGCTGGCGCGGTCAAGCCGGCAGCCGATGCGGGCGCCGCACCGGGCAGGGTTTCGGGCACGGCTTCAGACCCGAGGGTCGGCGTCGCGTCGGTGGTCGGCGCGCCCTTGTCGGGTTCCGGGAAAGGCAGGGGTGTCTGATTCGGCATCGCGGGCATTATGCCTTTCGCGGTGGAAACCGCGTTCAGCGCCCCGGACTGGCCGGATCGACGTCTGCAGGAGACGCTGCAGCAGGAGCTGCCGCCTCGGTCTCGGCATGGCGGAGCGCATCGCTGAGGTACCAGTGGCCGTCGCGTCGCTCGACCGCCAGCTGCGCATGGATCTTCTGCCCGGCCAGCGTGTAGTCCAGGCCAATGATTCCGTGGTCGCCGTCCTGCTCAACCAGTGTCGCCCTGGCAGTGGCCAGGTCGGCATCGACCCCGAGTCCATACGTGCCAAGGACCTGCTTGAAGCGGCCGAAGAACGGCCCGAAACGCTCGAGGCTGCGCTGCATGCCGAGCTGGCGGAAGGTGTCTGCGCCACCGGCCAGTCCGGTCTGGCGGGCGGCCGCGACCAGTTGCGGAATCGCCCGCTGCGCGCGCTTCGGGTCGCCGAGTGGCGCCTTCTGGCCCCAGCGGCTCAGGGCCGCGACCAGCTGCACGTAGTGCGCGCGCTCATCGGCGCTGTAGTCGCCTTCCTTGCGCAGGTACTGGGTCGCGAACAGTCCCAGGGTCGAAGTGGCCGAGCGCAGTTCCGCGCCAGCGCCGGAGAACTGGCGGTTGTAGGTGGTGAGCAACTGCTTCTCGGCGCCGGGCGCTGCCAGGGCGGTGAGGAAGTCGGGCAGTCGATCGTCGAGCGGAAGCTCGGTCAGCGGCCAGCGCGTGCGGCCTTCGTTCCAGGCCTGGTCGAGCCGGGCATGGAGCGCGGGCGGGACCGAGTGGCGGGCGTAGGCGACGAAATCGTTGCGGCGCAGATCGTCGATCAGCTGTTCGACCGCCTGGGCCGGTTCGGTCGGGGTGGGCGCCGCCGCCGCCGGCGCCGGCGCGCGATCGCAGCCGGTCGCCGCGACCGCGGCAACCAGCAGCAGCGCGACAGTGGCGCGTCGGATCAATGGCATGCGGTGCGGCTCCCCTGTCGCTGGGTCCGAATCTTGGCGGCCGGCCGGGGCGCCGGCAAGCCGACGCCGTTCCGGATCGGAATTCTGGCAGGAAGCCTCGCCAATTCAGAAATTTGACGGCCAAACGTGACGTCGATTGTCACCTTTTGCTCTTCCGGCCCAAAAGTGTGATGGAAATCTCGTTCAGCTTTGTCGAATCTGGCTGTCTTCACTGGCTCCTAACGTCCTTAACGGATTTGAGACGGTTGGCACACTTCGTGCTTTCTAGGCAGTAACCCGGCATTTCCGCCGGTTTGCATCACGTCCTGCTCCGGTCGGACGACCACAGCACATAAAAGGGTATTTGCATGAATAAGCTCCTCCTCGTTGCGGCCGCCGGCCTGAGCATTGCAGCGCTGTCGTCGCCCGCTTCGGCGGCTGACGGCACCGTCACCATCACCGGTACCGTCAGCACGGTGACCTGCAGCATCAATGCCGGCACGCCGAACATCGCTGTCACGCTGCCGACCGTTCCCACCACCTCGCTGAAGGTCAGCGGCGACACCGCCGGCAGCCAGACCTTCAACATCGCGCTGACCGGTTGCGGCGCGCTGACCAAGGCCACGGGCTACTTCGAGCCGGGCGCGAACACCGACTTCACCACCGGCAACCTCAAGAACAACGGTACCGCCAGCAACGTGCAGGTCCGCGTGCTCAACGCCGACCTGACCCCGATCACCATGGGCGCTTCGCTGGCCACCCAGGGTTCCAAGCAGATCACCCTCGCCAGCGGCGCTGGCAACCTGGGCTATGTCGCCCAGTACATCGCCACTGGTCTCGGCGGCGCCGGCACCGTGACGACCAACGTCCAGTACACGGTGGTCTACCAGTAAGTCCCTGTGCGGGCGCGGCAACGGTCGCGCCCGCCATTGGCCATCACGGCCGCCTCTGAGGTTCTCCCCCGATGAATCCTTCGATCCGCGCGTTTGGTGCGGCGCTGCTGGCAGCGTGCGCCCTCGTCTCCACCGCCCAGGCCAACGTGCTGGTAGGCGGCACCCGGGTGATCCTGGCTGCCAAGGCAAGCGAAGTCACCGTTCGCCTCAGCAACGACAGCGAACGCCCGGCACTGGTGCAGGCGTGGATCGACCGCGGGGATGCGCATTCGACGCCGGACACGGCCACCTCGCCGTTCCTGGTGACGCCGCCGATGTTCCGCATGGAAGCCAAGCGCGACCAGAACCTGCGCATACTCTATTCCGGCGAACCGCTGCCTGCCGATCGCGAATCGCTGTTCTGGCTGAACGTGCTCGAAGTACCGCCGAAACCCGGCGCAGACGGGGCCGGCAGCAACTACATGCAGCTGGCGCTGCGTTCGCGCCTGAAGTTCTTCTTCCGCCCCGAGGGGCTGGCAGGAGACCCGCTCAAGACGCACCAACAAGTCACCTTCCGCACCGCCGCAGGTGAGAGCGGTGTGGTCCTGGTGGTGCGCAATCCCACGCCCTATCACGTCACCCTGAGCGAAATCTCTGTCGACGTGGCGGGCAAGGCGTACGAGGCCGCAACCGACATGGTCGCGCCGTTCGCCGAGCTGCGCCTGCCCATCGCCGGCCTGACCACCGCGCCGGCCGCCGGCGCCAAGGTCACCTTCAGCGTGATCAACGACTACGGCGCCGCCACGTCGGCGACGGCTGTCACCACCACCCCATGAAGCAACGCGCCGGCCAGTTCCAGCCGGCGTCACGCGTGGCGAGCCGTGCGCTGCTCGCCACCGCGGTTGCGTGTGCCCTGCTTGCATGGTCCGGCGCACATGCCGACCCGTCGGCTCCTGCAGATGCCGAGTTCGACAGCGCATTGCTGGCCGGTGGCAGCCAGCAGGCCGCCGACCTGTCGCGCTTCGAGCGCGGCAACCCGGTCATGCCGGGCATCTACCGCCTGGATCTCTACCTGGGCGGCCAGTGGACGACTTCGGGCGATGTCCGCTTCGCGGCGCCGGATCCCAATGCCAACGCGGTCGCCTGCTTCACCCCGGAGCTGATGCGGCAGATGGGCCTGCCACAGGACCGGCTGGACGAGGCCGCGCGCACCGCCCTGGCCGACCCGGCGGCGTGCGTCGAGCTGGGTACCCTGGTCCCGGATGCGATGGTGCAGTTCGACCAGTCCGAGTTGCGCCTGGACGTGACAGTGCCGCAGGCATGGTTGGGCTATCGCCCGCTGGGCTATGTCGGTCCCGACCAGTGGGATGCGGGCACGACGGCGGCGATCCTCAACTACGACCTCAACAGCTACCACACCAGCAGCAACGGCCGTAGCCAGACCTCCAGCTTCCTCGGGCTGAGTGCGGGCATCAACGTCGGTGGCTGGCGCTTCCGCCACGACTCAAGCATGTACTGGCAGTCCGGCGTGGCCGGCCAGCCGTCGCAGCATCGCTGGCAGGCGATCGACACGTATGCGCGCCGCGACATCACCGCCTGGCGCTCGCAACTGACGATCGGCGACAGCCACACCAGTGGCGAACTGTTCGACACCATCGGCATGCGCGGCGTGCAGCTGGCGACCGACGACCGGATGCTGCCCGAATCGCTGCGCGGCTATGCACCGACCGTGCGCGGCGTGGCCGAAACCAACGCCAAGGTCAGCATCCGCCAGAACGGCGTTCTGCTGCGCGAGACCACGGTGTCGCCCGGTCCGTTCGTCATCGACGACCTCTACGCCACCGGTTACGGCGGCGACCTGACCGTATTCGTGACCGAAGCCGACGGCCGCGTGCGCGAATTCAGCGTGCCGTACGCGTCTGTTCCGCAACAGTTGCGCCCCGGCACGACGCGCTACTCGGTCAACGCCGGCAAGGTCCACGACGACGGCGTCCGCCACGAATCGACGCTGGTGCAGGTGATCGCCCAGCACGGCGTCACCAACCTGTTCACCGGCTACGGTGGCCTGCTCGGCACCGACGGCTACCTGGCCGCGCTCGGCGGCCTGTCGTTCAACACGTCCTTCGGCGCGTTGGCCTTCGACGTGACCAGCGCCCGCACATCGCTGCCTGGCCAGGGCCGCCAGTCCGGCCAGAGCCTGCGCACCACCTACAGCCGCATGCTGCCGACCACCGGCACCTCTTTCAGCCTGGCCTCGTACCGCTACTCCACCAGCGGCTACTACAGCCTGCGCGACGCGCTGGTCGCGCGGGATATCGCCAATGGCTACCAGATCGACGACGAACTGCTCGATGGCCAGGCCGACCAGGAACTGGCCGGCGTGCTCACACCGGAGCAGCGTGCCGCGTTGCAGGGCCAGCGCAGCGCCGACCTTCTGGCCAGCAGCCATGGCCTGGCTCACCAGCGCAACCGTTTCGACATCAACCTCAACCAGCGCCTGGGTGATGTGGGCGGTACGTTGTACGCGACCGCTTCCGCGCGCGATTACTGGAGCCGCGAAGGTACCGACCTGCAGTTCCAGCTCGGCTACAACAACCGTTTCCGCTCGCTGAGCTACAGCATCAGCGCCAGCCGCCTGCGCGATTTCGACGGCCGCTTCAGCAACCAGTTCTTCGTCAGCTTCAGCGTGCCGCTGGGCGACAGCCCGCGTGCGCCGACGCTGTCGGCCGGCCTGGTCCGCGAGAACGACGGCAACCAGCAGTCGCAGCTCATGCTGACCGGCACTGCTGGCGCCGACAACCAGTACAGCTATGGCGCAGGCGTGGCCCATGGGGACGAGACCGGAACGTCGGCCAACATCAACGGCGGTTACCGGGGCAGCCATGGCGTCGCCAATGTCAGCTTCGGCCAGGGCGATGGCTACTCGCAGGCGTCACTCGGGCTGGCCGGCACCGCCGTGGCGTTCGCTGACGGCATCACCTTCGGACAGCCGGCGGGCGAGACGATGGCAATCGTCAGTGCCCCGCACGCGGCGGGTGCGCGACTGCTCAATGCTCCCGGCGTCAAGCTCGACGGCCACGGCCGCGCGCTGCTGCCGTACCTGACGCCCTACAACCTCAACAGCGTCGAGCTCGATCCCAAGGGCCTGCCGCTGGACGTGCAGCTGGCCTCCACCAGCATCCACGTCGCGCCGCGCGCCGGCAGCGTCACGGTGCTCAAGTTCGACACCGAATACGGTCGCGCCGTGGTCGCCCACCTCACGCGTGAAGATGGACGCCCGGTTCCGTTCGGCGCTGAAGTCAGCGACGGACAGGGGCGCATCCTCGGCGTGGTCGGCCAGAGCGGCCGTCTGCTGCTGCGCGGCATCGAAGAAGCCGGGACGCTGTCGCTGAGCTGGCAGGAAGACTCGACGCAGCGCCTGTGCAGCATCAACTACCGCCTGCCGCCGCGTTCGGACACGACTGCGGCGACCCAATATTCGACACTGGAAGGGCAGTGCTCGCCCGGTGCCATTTCCCTGACCGCGGGCCGCTGACCGACGCTGGCCCGCCGAAACGATCGAGTCCGATGAGCACCTCTGCCAAGACCCAGGATGAAATCACCCGCATGCATGGTTGGCTGCCGATGCGGCGCGCCGGGCTGTGGGCGCTGGCGGCGGCGATCGTGCTCTGGGGGTTGCCCGCCGGGCACGCACTGGCGGCGGCGTCGGTCTGCACGACGTCTTCGTCGACCACCATCACCATGCCGGCGCTGACGATCCCCCCGAACACGGCGAACGGCACCCTGCTGGGCTCGCCGGTATCGATAAACGTGGTGTTCTCCTGCAACAACATTCCCAGTGGTAACCCGGGCAACAACCTGTATATCCAGGCCGGCAGCCTGGCCCCGCGCGAAGCGGCCGATCCGCCGACCGGCGGCATCCTGTTCGATACGTCGATGCCCGGCATCGCCTTCAAGCTGACCGCCAGCCCGGATCAGGCCTCCTCGAGCGCATGCCTGCGCTGCGGACCCAACTCCGAGCCGGGTTTCGAGATCGGCCGTGTGGTCCGCCAGAACGGCGGCGTCGGCACCTTCACCGAGACCTTCACCGGTCAGTTCATGAAGACCGGTGCGGTCACTTCGGGCACGGTCTCGCAGATCAACCTGATGCAGTTCTCGTGGTACGAGTTCGGCACGTCGGCCAGCAGCGGTCCGATGGCGCAGATCCTGCGCCTGGCCAGCGTGCAGATTGCGCCAACCACCTGCGCGGTCACCGCCGGATCGCAAAACCTGGCGGTGACGCTGCCAACGGTCAGCACCAAGGCGATGGCCAGCAACGGCGCGACCGCCGGACGCACCCGCTTCAACCTCAACTACACCTGCCAGACCGGCGCCAACGCCAGCATCAGCCTGGACACGACCAGTCCTTCGGCAGTGGCAACCGGCCTGGTCGCGCCGACCACCGGCGCCGGTTATGCCGCCAACGTTGGCGTGCAGGTGCTCGACAGGAACTTCGCGCCGGTGGCCTTCACCAGCGTGCAATCGCAGGGTGCGACGCCCAATGGCACGCTTTCGATTCCGTTCTATGCCCAGTACTACCGGATCAACACGCCGGGCAGCGGCCAGGTGAAGGCGGTCGTGACTTTCACCCTGACGTACCAGTGACTACGGTGCGACGCGTCGACTAAAGACTTTGCCGATTCAGTCGTAAATCTGGGTAGCCACCCAGACCGAATCGCCGCCGCCAGCCGCGCGGACGTAATTGGCGTAGTACGTGACCAGGTTTGAATTCGAATGCGACGCAGCCGGCTCCACCCGCAGGGTGTAGGCCGCCGGCGACAGTTCGCCAGGACACTCCGAATGTGCCTTCTGTGTCGCGGGTCGTGCTGGGGGACCACTGATGCGGGTCGGGCTGCAGGTGCTCACCACCACTGCGCCACTGAACGTGATGCGGCCATCGCTCGCATGCACATTTGCCGTCACCGCCAGTGCCCAGAGCACGGCGACCGCCGTAGCTCTGAATCGATTCATGGCCTGTCCTTGCGCATCAATGCGCGTAGTACGCCTGTTCGCTCCATCGGCCGGGCTGAGCCTTCCTTGAGGAAATAGCGCCGGGCACGTGAAGGAACTGCAATGGGCGTCACACTTTTTGTCCGTCAGCCGCACATTTCGGACGGACGGCGGCCGGAAGAATCACGGCGGCAGGGACGCGCCAGGCCAGGCGCCAAAAGAAAAAGGAGGCCAGAGGCCTCCTTCAAATCCGGCTTGCGCCGGAGGACGTCGAGTTGTGGCATGGCTCCGGCTCGCGCCGGACGGAGGCAGACTAGCCGTGTTCCGAACTTAATGCAATGCCTGAAGATGCTCGACGTAACGCATTGATTTTATGGCAGAACTTGCCAGTTACGGCGCCACATCCAGCGCCGCGCGTTTGGCTTCGCGCCGGGCGTCCAGCGGCTGCGACCAGTCGTTGTTGAACGTCGCCGGTTCCCACGAACCGTAGCTCGGGTTGGGCAGCATCCACCAGCGTTCGCCGAACCAGTCGCCGTACTGGTCGAGCAGCTGCGCGCGACCTTCGCGCGTGTTGGCCACGACCTGGACGAAGTCGCCGAGCTGGTCGCCGAACTGCATCAGCACGCGGTACTGCTGGCCGGCCAGCTGGCGCCGGCAGTTCTTCTCGCTGCCGTTCTGCTCGCAGCCGTCGAGCAGGGTGCCCAGGCCGAGGAACACGCTGTCGTCCTTGACCGGCATGCCGACCGCCTTGAGGTTGGCGATGGTCGCGTCCTTCAGGTGCACGGCGCGGTTGGACAGATACAGGATGGTCACGCCCTTGGCCGCGGCAGCCTTGGCGAACTCGACCACGCCGGGCAGCGGCCTGGCCTTCTTCTCGGCCACCCAGGCATCCCAGCTCACCTCGTCGTAGGCCTTGCCGTCACGCACGAGGCGCGCCTGGTACGGCGAGTTGTCGAGCACGGTTTCGTCGACGTCCATGATCACGGCGGGCTTCAACCCGGCAGACGGATTGCCGCGTTCGTCGGGAACCAGCGCATCCCAGTTCTTCTCGGCCAGCGCCACGCCGAGTTTGTCGGCGGCGGCGCGGTAAACGGTGGTGGTGGCCGCCTGGTACTCGGCTGAGGTCTGCATCCACAGCACCGCGTTGAGGTTGTCGTCGGCGGCTACCGCGGCCGGCTTGGCGGCAGGCGCGGCCGTCGCGGCAACCGGAGCGGCGGCGTCCTGGGTCTTGGACTCTGGCGCGGGCGCGCGCTGGCAGGCAGCCAGCATCAGGGCGCAGGCGAGAGCGGACAGGGTAAGGGTGCGTAGGTGCATCGCAGTGGCCGTCTTGGCGTCTGGTCGGGCGGCGAGTGTAGCCGAGCCCGGCGCAGGCGCCATGACAGCCACGACTCAGAGCATGGCGACCTGCAACGACACCTGCTTGCGGCCGTCGGCGACCCACTGCTGGCCGACTTCGCGGAAGCCGAAACCGGCATGGAATCGGCGCGATGCCTCGTTTGGCGGCCGCGTGTAGAACTCGCAGGTCACCGCTTCGACACCGCTGGCACCGGCGAACTCGAACAGGTCGCGGTAGAGCTTCGCGCCAAGGCCCCGGCCCTGGTGCGAGGCGGCGACGACGACGCGGTCGATGTAGAGGAAGCGCGGATAGCGACCGGCGAACCAGAGATAGTTGGGGCTGTCGTACTGCGCGGCCTCGCGGAACGCGAGCAGGAAGGCGACGACGCGGTCGCCCTCGCACAGCACGCGGTGATAGGCCGACTGCGCATCCAGTTGCAGCAGGCGCGCCGCGTCGAGCGGGCTGAGCATCTCCTCTTCGGCGAGGTTCAGCGCCAGGATCGCGGGATGGTCGGCGGGTTGCGCCGGACGCAGGTCGAGGTCCATGCAGAGGCTCGAAGGGTGGGGACTGCATGGTGCCAAAGCGGCACCTGCGTCGAAAGCGGGAGCTAGTCGCGGGGCCTGCCAAACGCCAGATACGCCAGCAGCACGGTCAGGACCACCAGGGTCACGACGATCACGGCGAAGCCGTGTCCCGTCTGCAGCGGAATGCCGCCGACATTCATGCCGAACAGGCCGGCGATCATGTTGACCGGCAACGCCAGCACGGTGACCACCGTCAGCACGAACAGGGTGCGGCCGGTCTGTTCGTTGACCAGCGCCGCCAGCTCTTCCTGGATCAGCTTGACCCGTTCGACCAGGGCGGCCGAATCACCGATCGCCGTCGAGAACTCCTCGGCAGCCTGCTGCAGGTCCTCCAGATCGTCCTCGCTGAACCACTCCGGCGGACGGTTGAGCAGGCGGAACAGCGCCGTCGGTTCCGGCGCGAGCAGTCGCTGCAGGCGCACCAGCGAACGCCGGAGGGTGCCCAGCTCGGTGCGGTCGGTGGCGATGCGGTTGGCGAGCAGGCGGTCCTCGATGCGGTCCACGCGCGCCGTCGACTTGCGAAGGATGTCGCCGAGCACGCTGGCCTGGTCGCGCAACAGGTGGGCGAGCAGTTCGACCGGCGAGCGGAACACCTGGCCGGCACGCACCGCCGATCGCAACTGGTCGACCGAGCGCAACGGCCGCAGGCGCGCGCTGACCAGCAGGCGCGGACCGATGCAGATGCTGGTGGTGCCGACTTCGGACGCATCGAACGTCGAGTCGAACAGAACGTCGTGGATGACCGCGACCAGGAAGCCGGCATCCTGTTCGAGCCGGGTCGAGCCGACCTCGCTGCGCAGCGAGTCGTAGAAGCCATCGGGCAACTCGAGGTGGCGATGGAGGAAGCGTTCCGAACCGGTGTTCGACAGCGAGAAGTGCAGCCAGATGAACGCCTGCTCCGGATCCTCGCCTTCCTGTGCGAGGAACGCCGCCGCCGCGTCGGTGCTGATGGACTGGGCCGCTTGCCCGGGCGCGAAGCGATAGCCCCAGATCAGGCCATGTTCGTTCGAGCCGTAGCTGGTGTCGGTGATGCGCATGGTGCCTGGCCCGGTGGGTGTGTTGCGGATGCGCCGGCATCCGGACGGTGAATCAAGCCAGACGCAGGTTGCAGGCAGTCAGTCGCTGCTGCCGCCATCGCTGCTGCAGTCGCCGCCGGAGTCGGAGTCGGAGCTGGAATCGGAATCCGGGTCGGAACTGCAGCCCGCATCGGCAGCGGTCTCGTCGCGTGGGTCGCAACCACTCTCGCTTGCCAGCGGCGTCGAGTAACCGGGGTCCCAACCGTCGCCGCTGGTGGACGAGCCCCAGCGCGCCGAGGCGCGCACGAGCAGCGACAGAACCAGCAGGAAGACGACGACAACCGCGAGCGCCGTAAACATGGATCTCCACGTCCTGTTTCCCGGTCACGGGCCGGTACCCATTGCGCCGATGCTACGCGCCAGCGCCCCCTCGGCGTCAACGGCCCCGGTAACCGGGCCGGACGGCGGCGTCAGGACGATTCGTACAGTTCGATCGGCAGGCCGTCGGGATCTGCAAAGAACGTGAAGCGTCGCCCTGTGTACTCGTCGATCCGCAGCGGCTCGACCGCGATGCCCTGCGCCTGCAACTCAGCGGTCGCGGACGCGACATCGGCGACCTCGAACGCCAGGTGGCGCAGGCCCCGGGCTTCGGGGTATGACGGCCGCTGCGGCGGTGAAGGAAACGAGAACAGTTCGAGAGCGGGACCGGGTCGCGACCCCCAATGCGCGGTTCGACGGAGCCGGCAGGCCGGCCCCGTCGAGTCTGGATCAGAAGCGCGCTTCCAGCCCGAACGTGGTGCTCGTGGCGGTGCCCATGTCCTCGTTCCAGCCGTCGCCTTCCAGGTTTGAGAAGCCGTAACCGTTGATCATCACGTTGAGGTTGAAATTCGGGGTGACGTCGAAGCCGATGCCGCCGCCCAAGTAGACGCCGCCCCCGTCCTCGCTGGAGGAGTAGCTGCTGCCGGAGACCAGGACCGTGCCGTCGGGCATCGTGTAGCTGGAATCAAAATCGACGTACACATTCTGCTCGTAGCCCATGTAGCCGCCGCGGGCAATGGCGAACCAGCGGCTGCCCTGGCCGAAGTTGAAGCGGGCATTGGCCCCCACATGCGTGTAACGGGCGTCGATGCCGACACGGGTGTGGTCATCGTAGAAGCCGCCGTCGTAGGAGAACTCCTGGGTGACCTCATCCACCTTACCGGCTCCGACCTCGATGCCCACCTGCACGACAGGGCCGGCCTGCCAGCGGTAGCCCAGGCTGAAGGCACGGGTGTCAGCGGTGTCGTCGCCGAGCCCGACGTCGTCGTACTTTGCCTGGCCGAACTGGCCGGCGATGAAGAAATCTCCGTTTGCATGCGCGGCAGGCACAACGCCGCAGCATGCGATGGCGGCAAGCGCCATGCATCCAAGCTTGAACATGTTTTCCCTTGTGTTATTCCGACGTCAGACGCCGCATGGCATCCGCTGGCCCCAAGACGGGCGGCGGTACTTTACCCGTTCCATCAGGCGCGGGCGACGCAGCCCGTGTTGCCTGACTCAACCGGCTTCGTACAGTTCGATTGGCAGGCCGTCGGGATCGGCAAAGAACGTGAAGCGGCGCCCTGTGTACTCGTCGATCCGCAGCGGCTCGACCGCGATGCCCTGCGCCTGCAACTCAGCGGTCGCGGAGGCGACATCGGCGACCTCGAACGCCAGGTGGCGCAGGCCCTGGGCTTCGGGGTACGACGGTCGCGGCGGTGGCGAAGGAAACGAGAACAGTTCGAGCTGGCCGCCATCGGGCAGGGCCAGGTCGAGCTTCCACGAGTTGCGCGCCTCGCGGTGCACCTCCGCCAGCACGCGCAGGCCGAGCACCTGCGAGTAGAAGTGCTTCGAGCGCGCGTAGTCGGCGCAGATGATGGCGACGTGGTGGATGCGGATGAGCTGCACGGCGCTACTCGTCCAGCAGCGCCCGGATTGCCGCGAAGCCCGCCACCGCGCGCTCCTGTTTGCGCGCCGCGTCGGCGACCGGGTCGGCGCCGTCGCGCTGGATCTCCGCCATCGGCAGCTCGTCGAAGAAGCGGCTCGGCTTCAGGCGGATCTTGTCGCCCCAGCGCTGTGTTTCGCGCGAATGCGACAGCCACAGCTGTTCCTTGGCGCGGGTGATGCCGACGTAGAGCAGGCGCCGCTCTTCTTCCAGGCTGCCTTCTTCCAGCGCCATCTCGTGCGGCAGGGTGCCGTCCTCCATGCCGATGATGAAGACATATCGGAACTCGAGGCCCTTGGCGCCGTGCAGCGACATCAGCCGCACCTGGTTGCCGGCATCGCCCTTGTCGGCGTGCGACAGCAATGCCAGCTGCGCGGCCAGTTCACCGGGGCCGGAATTCTTGCCGCCGTCGAACCAGTCGGCCAGTTCCTCGAGGTTTTCCTTGCGGCGAAGGAAGGTGGCGTCGTCCTTGCACTGCGCGCGGATCGCGGCGAGCAATCCGCTCTTCTCGGCGAGCACGCGCACCAGTTCGGACGGCGGGATCTTGAACGCTTCGCCACGCAGGTGGCGGATGATGTTGACGAAGCCGTCGAGCGCGTTGCCGGCACGCGGCGCGAGCTGCTTGAGCACGCCGATCTGCTCGGCCGCGCGCGACATCGGCATGCCGGCGTGCTGCGCCAGTTCGGCCAGCTTCGACAGCGTGGTCGCGCCGACCTCGCGCTTGGGCGACTGCACCGCGCGCAGGAACGCCGCGTCGTCGTCGGGATTGGCGATCAGGCGCAGCCACGACAGCGCGTCCTTCACTTCGCCGCGCTCCAGGAACGCGGTCCCGCCGGAGAGGTGGTACGGCACGCGCAGCAGCTGCAGCGCCTTCTCCAGCGCGCGGCTCTGGTGGTTGCCACGGAACAGGATGCAGAAGTCGCTCCACGGCGCCTGCTTGGCGGCGGCGAGGAAGTGGATCTCGGCCGCGACCTTCTCCGCCTCGTGGGCGTTGTCGCGGCATTCCCAGACGCGGATGCGCTCGCCGTCGGCCTGGTCGCTCCACAGGGTCTTGGGATGCTCGTGCGGGTTGTGCGCGATCAGCGTGTTGGCCGTGCGCAGCACGCGGTTGGAGCAACGGTAGTTCTGCTCCAGCTTGATGATCTGCAACGCCGGATAGTCCTTGCCCAGGTTCAGCAGGTTGTCCGGGTTGGCGCCGCGCCAGGCGTAGATCGACTGGTCGTCGTCGCCCACGCAGGTGAACAGGCCCTTGTCTCCGGCCAGCGCCTTCAACAAGCGGTACTGGGCATCGTTGGTGTCCTGGCACTCGTCGACCAGCAGGTAACCGATGCGCTCGCGCCAGGCCAGGCGGACGTCCTCCTCGGCTTCCAGGATCTGCACCGGCAGGCGGATCAGGTCGTCGAAATCGACCGCGTTGAAGGTCGACAGCCGCGCCTGGTAGCGCTGGTACAGCAGCGCCGCCTCCATCTCGCGCGGGCTTTGCGACGCGGCCAGCGCCTCGTCGGGCGAGAGGCCGGCGTTCTTCGCCCGCGAAATGAGGTTGCGCGCGTTGTCGATGACGTCGTTCTTGCTGCCCGGCGGCAGCAGGTCCTTGATCTGCGCGGTGCTGTCGTCGCTGTCGAACACCGAGAATCCGCGACGAAGACCGACCTTGGCGTGGTCGATCTGCAAAAAGCGCAGCCCCAGCGCGTGGAAGGTGCACACGGTCAGGCCTTCGGCGGCATCGCCCTTGATGCGCTTGGCAACGCGCTCCTTCATCTCCTTCGCCGACTTGTTGGTGAAGGTGATGGCGGCGATGCGCTTGGCCGGCATCCGCCCGGAAGCGATCAGGTGCGCGATCTTCTCGACGATGACGCGCGTCTTGCCGCTGCCAGCGCCGGCGAGCACGAGCAAGGGGCCGTCGGTATGGAGGACGGCGGCGCGTTGGGGGGGGTTGAGACCGTGCATTTAAGGGCGATTGCTGCCACGGGTGTGGCGGCGTATTGTGCCGCAATCACCCCCGCCTCACCGGCGCGATGTGCCGCCGATGCGCAGATTTCGTCACGTCCTTTGCGGGCGTTGCGCCAGCGATACGATGGCCGCGCCGTTTTCCGGGGCCGGCGCCAAGCACCGCCCCCTTGCTCACAGTGAAGGAGGAAACGCCATGGCAACTGTCTCGTCTCACAATCGGCCCCGCAACAGGGCCTGGCTGGCCGGCGCGCTCCTGTCGCTGCTGGTCCTGCCCGCGTTGGCCGACGAACCCCTGAAGCTGGTCAGCGCCTCGTTCATGGATGTCGATGACCAGCTGAAAGGCGCAATGGGGCACCCGAACGAGACCTGGCGCCTGAACGGGCTCAAGTCCTATCTCAATGGCGAGTACGACGAGGCCGTCCAGCGCTTCGAGTACGCCGCGTCCTATGCCGACAAGCATTCGCAGCACTACCTCAGTCTGATGTACTGGTACGGGCAGGGCGTGCCAGCCGACCCGGTGCGCGCATACATCTGGAGCGACCTGGCCGCCGAGCGTGGCGTGCCCCGGTTGCTGGTGATCCGCGAGAAGATGTGGGCCGGCCTGACCCCGGAACAGCAGAAGCAGGTCGAGCAGCAGGGCCCGGATTTTTACGCGAAGTTCGGCGACGAGGTCGCCCGCCCGCGCGCCGACGTCGAGATCCGCCGCTTCGCGCGGACCATGACCGGCAGCCGCATCGGCTATCGCAACCAGTCGATCGACATCGCCCAGGGCGGACCGATCAACGGCTCGTTCGGCAACACCACGCCGGGCATGCTGGCCGCGTCCGAGCAGGTGGTCGGCCACACCACCGGTGATCAGTACTACGCCGACGACCGAACCCAGGCCACCTCGTACTGGCAGGCGCAGGACGCCGAGCTGGGCAGCGGCATCGGCAGCGTGGGCGTGGGTCCGCTGGTGCCGGCGCGCGACAAGCCGGGGCACTGATCGCATCGTCGCCGGACCGGCGACGCGGAGGAGGCAGGCATGGACGTTCTGATGGTGGTGGCCCTGGGCGCGGCGATGGCGGCGGGGCCCGCCGCGTCACCGCTCGACCATGGCACGGGCGAGGTCGGCAAGGCCGTCGTGGCCGACACCGACACGATGAACGCGCGCCAGTATGACGAGCGCACGCGCTTCTCGCGCACGCATCCGAACGAGCTGTGGCGGCTGTACGGCAGCGACGCGGCCGCCCACGGCGACTGGAACGACGCGATGAAGTACTTCCGCCAGGCCGCGCGCTACGGCGACAAGTACTCGCAGCACCGGATCAGCCTGCTGTACTGGCACGGTGTCGGCGTCGAACGCGATCCGGCACTCGCCTACGCCTGGGCCGACCTGGCCGCCGAACGCATGTACCCGAGCTTCCTGGTCCTGCGCGAGAAGATGTGGGAGCACATGGACCCGCCCGATCGCGACCGCGCCCTGCGGGAAGGGCAGGCGCTGTATGACGAGTACGGCGACGCCGCCGCCAAGCCACGGCTCAGGCGCGCGCTGGCCCACGAAAAACGCCAGATCACCGGAAGCCGTACCGGCTACGTGGGCACGATCGAAGTCACCGCGCCGGACGGCGGCATCGACATGATGGCGGGCATCGACAGCATCGACATGACGGCGATGTACAACGGCTGGCGCTGGGACACCGGCAAGTACTGGGCCGTGGAAGACGCGATCTGGACGCACGGCAACGTCGAGGTCGGCCCGGTCTCCGACGGCGACGACTGAGCGCAAAACCCCTAAGGTAGGGGCCTGCTCGCTGGCGACCGCGTGTCACGGTCGCCGGCAATGGCCTCCATCTTTCAGGGAAATCCAATGCGCCTGGGCCTGGCGGCCAACCGCCTGCATCACCTCAGCGAAGATGCCGCGTTGTTCCGCTGGCTGCGCGCCTGCGAGCCTGGCCTGCGCGAATTGCAGATCAGCCTGCACGTGGTCGGGCGCACGTACGACGCCATCGCCGCGGCCGGCATGCTCGCCGGCTACCCGGGCCTCCGCCGCTACCCGTACGGCCGCGAGGGCGGCCTGATGAAGCTGGTCGCCGAGGTGGTCGGCGTCGACCACGACGAACGCACGCTAGACGGCGCGATCTACCTGATCGACCCGGTCGACCCGTCGTCGGTGTTTCCGGAGGCGGTCGCGCTCAAGCGCCAGTGCGTGATCCACGGCAAGCCCTACATCACCACCGTGGCCTCGGCCCGCGATTGGGTCGAGGTGGAGCGCATGCGCGCCGGCCTGCTGCCGGATCCGGCCGCCGACCGGCTGCACGATTTCGAGGCGCAGACGCTGGCGCTGATCGCGCATGACGCGATGAAGCCGCAGATGCTCGCCTTCGCCGCCGAGCACTTCGACCTGCTCTCGCGCTTCGCCCGCCGGGTCGCCACCGGCACCACCGGCCAGCGCCTGAACGAGCTGGCCTGGAGCCGCGGCTGGCCGCAGGGCCGCGCCTGGGTGCACCGCTATCAGAGCGGCCCCATGGGCGGTGACGCCCAGATCGCCGACCTGGTGCTGGAGCGGCGCTGCCAGCGCGCGATCTTCTTCGAGGACCCGCACGTCGCGCGCCAGCACGAAGCGGACATCCAGTTGCTCGAGCGCGCGGTGACCACCGTGACCGACGAGGCGGTGTGCATCACCGCGCCCGCGGTGGCGCAGCGCTGGGCCACCGCCGCGGTCGAGCGAGCAGGGCGCCGATAACCGCGCCGACCTGCCGTCATCCAATCGCGCCGACCCACCGTCTTCCCGGCGCAAGCCGGGATCCACCTTCGCTTTCAGCAAAGGCTCGTCCAGCGCCGGCGGCAGCCACTAAACTGCACACATGGCCAAGCTCTATTTCTATTATTCGGCGATGAACGCCGGCAAGACCACGACGCTGCTGCAGTCGGCGCACAACTACCGCGAGCGCGGCATGCGCGTGGCGATCCTGACCCCCCGCCTGGACGACCGCGCCGGCAGCGGCACGGTCGCTTCGCGCATCGGTCTGCGTTCGGACGGCATCGCCTTCGAGCGCGACGAGGACCTGGAAGGCATCGTCCGCGCCGACATCCTCGCCCACGGCCCCTTGCACTGCGTGCTGGTCGACGAGGCGCAGTTCCTGAGCCGTTCCCAGGTCTGGCAGCTGAGCGAAGTGGTCGATGCCCTGCGCATCCCGGTGCTGTGCTACGGCCTGCGCACCGATTTCCGCGGCGAACTGTTCGAAGGCAGCCAGTACCTGCTGGCCTGGGCGGATGAGCTGACCGAGATCAAGACGATCTGCCACAGCGGCAAGAAAGCGACGATGGTCGTGCGCGTGGACGCAAAGGGACGCGCGGTGCTCGAAGGGCCGCAGGTCGAGATCGGCGGCAATGACCGCTACATCTCGGTATCGCGTGCGGAGTACAAGAAGATCATGCGCGGGGAAGGCACGATCGAGCCGCAGCAGACGTCGTTGCAGCTGGGGTAACGCTCAGCCGCAGCCGCGCACGATCGCCCCGACCTCACGCGGGATCGCGCCACCGTCGGGCTGCGCGGTCTTCAACTGCTCCTGCAGCGTGTCCAGCCGCGCCAGAGCCGGCACGCGATCCGGACCGTGGCAGCGCAACTGGGCGGCATAGGCTTGCGCGCGCCATGCCGTGCGACGCAGGTCGAGGTCGCTGTGCGGCATGCCGGCGAGCGCATCCAGCCGTACCAGCGCGCTGTCGTCGCCATCGAGTGCCTGTTGCCGTGCCAGCGCCAGCTCGGCCTCGCGGGTGTGCGGATGAGTCGCGCCGTAACCGCTGCGGGTGAGCGTCACCGCTTGCGCGAGGTTCGCCATGCCCTGTTCACGCTGGCCCAGCGACAGCTCGATCTGGCCCAGCAGGCGGTCGGTGTCGCCGAGCAGCGGATGGCGCGGCCCCAGCTGCGCCAAGCGCAGTTCACGCGCTTCCTGCGCCGCCTTCAGCGCCGAACGGTCGCGACCGAGCGCATGCATCACCCGCGCCTGGTCGTACAGCGCGTCGGCGAGATGCGCGTTGTCCTGCTGCCGTCGCGCGATCACCACCGCGCGCTGCAAAGCGGTCAAGGCGGTTGCGGTTTCGCCGCGCTCCCACGCGACGAGGCCGAGTCGGCGCTGCAGGCCACCCAGCTCGATCATGCCGCGGCGGGTCTCGGCCGGATCGGCACCGGCCGGGGCAAGCCGTCGCTGCAGTGCGGCGATGGCCGCGCGCAACTCGGTCTCGGCCTGGCGATAGCGGCCCTGGTCGATATGCAGCATCGCCATCTGCCGGCGCAGTGACAGCGTCACCGGGTGCTGCGCGCCGTACACCTCCAGTGCGATCGCGAACGCCTCGCTGGCCTCGCGCTCGGCGGCGTCGATCTGTCCCAGGCCTTGTCGCAGTGACGCCACCCGGCTGCCGATCTCGGACAGCAGGGCATGGCGCTCGCCGACTTTCTGCCGCAACTGCGTGCGCGCCTTGCCGTAACCCTGCAGCGCGGCGCCGGTCTGGCCGGCGTCGGCCTGCAGGTTGGCCAAGTCGATCAGGTTTTCGACGGTGCCGACTTCATCGCGGTCGTCGCGACGCAGCCCCAGTGAGCGCTCGAACAGCAACCGCGCGCCTTGCAGCTCGCCATTGTCGCGGCGGCAGCGGCCGAACTGCGAATAGAACTCGCTGACCTGTGGCGGCAGCTGGGCCTGCTCGCGGCGCGCGGTCGTCATCGCGGGCGACATCAGGTCGATGCACGGCCGTGGCTCGCCGAGCAGGCGCAGCGCCTGGCCGCGCTGGGTCAACGATTCGAGTTGCAGGCTGACCGGAATGTCGCTGGTGCTGGCGAGTACGACGGCCTGCCGGTTCAGCAGTGCCAGCGCTTCGCGGTAGTCGCCCAGGCCCATGCGCAGGCGCGCGATCACGCCGAGCAGTTCGGCGCGTGCACGCGGTTGCCGTGCCAGTTCGCGGTTGCCGCGCGCAAGCGAGCCGTCGAGCAGGCCACGCAGGTCGAGCGCCTGGCCTTCCGGCGTTCCGCGGGCGGTCTCGAACACACCGACCATGAAGTCCTGCATCGCCTGGGCGCGACCGGCCTCGGCGACCGCCTGCCGTCCCTGCCAGGCGACGATCGCCAGCGCCGCGCTCAGCACGACCGCGATCAGTCCGCCGGTGGCCAGCGACCAGCGATGGCGGCGCAGGTATTTGCCGAAGCGGTAACCGACGCTTTGCGGCCGCGCCTGCACCGGGCGACCGGCCTCGTAGCGGGTCAGGTCGAGCGCCAGCGCCTCCACCGACGGGTAGCGCTGTTCCGGGCGCTTGGACAGGGTCTTGAGGACGATGTTGTCGAGATCGCCCGCCAGCATCCGGGCCTGGCGGCGCAGGCCATGGACATCGGCGCCGCTGTCCTCGGTACGGCGCAGCAGCGTCTGCGAGGGACGCTGCGGGTCGGCGGCCAGGATCGCCTCTTCCCACTCGGCATCGGTCTGGCGTTTGAGGCGGTAGGGTTTGGTGTCGGTGAGCAGTTCGAACAGCACCACGCCCAGCGCGTAGACGTCGGTCATGGTCGTGACCGGTTCGCCGCGCACCTGTTCGGGCGCGGCGTAGTGCAGGGTGAAGGCGCGCACGCCGGTGCGGGTCTGCTCGACCATCGGCGCATCGGAATCGAGCAGCTTGGCGATGCCGAAATCGAGCAGGCGCACGTCGCCGCTGGGCGTGACCAGGATATTGGACGGCTTGAGGTCGCGGTGGACGATCAGGTTCGCGTGGGCATGGCTGACCGCATCGCAGATCTGGTGGAACATCCGCAGCCGCGGTTCCAGTGGCAGCTGGTGATTACGGCAGTAGTCGGTGATCGGCTCGCCTTCGACGAACTCCAGCGCAAGGTATGGCAGGCCGTCGGTCGTGATGCCGGCGTCGAGCAGACGCGCGATGTGCGGGTGCGCCAGTCGCGCGAGGATCTGCCGTTCGCGCGAGAAGCGCACGCGCAGGTTGCTGTCGGCCAAACCGGGACGCAGCAGTTTCAGCGCGACCCGGCGCTGGTACAGGCCGTCGGCGCGCGCGGCCAGCCAGACCTGGCCCATGCCGCCTTCACCGAGCAGGCGCTCGAGTTTGTACGGGCCGACTTCGGCGCCGGCGCGCAGGCCCGCGAGCGGGGCGATCAACGGTTCGGAGAGGAAATCCTCGTGGTGCTCGTCGAGGGTGATCAGCGTCTGCAGTTCATCGGCGAGCGCCGGGTCTTCCTCGCGCAGGCGCTGCAGGCGCTGTTCGCGCGCTTCTTCATCCAGCTCGAACAGCGCGTCGAGCAGCGGTGATATCCGTTGCCAGCGCTCGGTGTCCACGGGGCTGCCCCTGGGCCGGCCTCAGGAGTCTTTCAGCGATGCCAGCAGGAACAACCGCGCCTTCTGCCAGTCGCGGCGGATGCTGCGCTCGGAGCGTTCCAGCAGCGCGGCGATCTCCAGTTCCGAGAGGCCGGCGAAGTAGCGCAGTTCGACGACCTGCGCCAGGCGCGGATCGACCGCGGCCAGCTTGGTCAGGGCGGTGTCCAGGCCGAGCGTGTCCTCGTCCAGGCGCAGTCCGCCTTCGACGTCGTCGGGCAACTCGGTGACGCGGTGCAGGTCGCCGCCACGCTTCTGTGCCAGGCGCTGGCGGGCGTAGTCGACCACCACCGAACGCATCGCCGAGGCGGCATAGGCGAAGAAGTGGGCGCGATCGTCGAACTGCGCTTCACGGCGGCCGATCAGCTTGAGGTAGGCCTCGTGCACGAGCGCGGTGGCGTCGAGCGTCTGGCCGTGCTGGCCGGCGAGCTGGCGCCGCGCCATGGTGTGGAGCTCCTGGTACAGCGTGGCCAGGACGCGGTCGAGCGCACCACGGTCGCCTTCACGTGCGGCATCGAGCAGCAATGTGATATCGGCAGTTTCGGCCATAGGGAGCCCCCTCCACAGTGGCCGGACTATAACGCGTTTCCATGATGGGGCCCGTGCAGGAAGGCATTCACGCAGGCACTCACGCAAGCATTCACCCAGGCATCCACCCGAATCCGGCGCGAATTACCTCTGGCAAGTTCCGCACCACACCGTCGCGCGCTGCCCGACCGACGCCTGCTTCAGCGGCCTCCCGCAGCGCGGACAGGGCTCGCCACCGCGACCGTAGGCCGACAGCTCCTGCTCGAAGTAACCCGGCGCGCCGTCGGGACTGATGAAGTCGCGCAGGGTCGTGCCACCGCGGTCGATGGCATGGCCGAGGATGCGGCGAATCTGGATGGCAAGTTGCTGGTAGCGCTCACGCGATACTTTGCCGGCCGCCCGCAAGGGCGACACGCCCGCGGCGAACAGGGCTTCGGCGACATAGATGTTGCCGACCCCGACGACCACTTTCTGGTCCATCAGGAAGGTCTTGACCGGGGCGCTGCGGCCGCGGCTGAGCGCGAACAGGTAGTCGCCGTCGAAGCCATCCGACAACGGTTCCGGCCCGAGCCCGGCCAGCAACTCGTGGGTCTCGCCCGGACCCTGCCAGAGCAGGCTGCCGAAGCGGCGCGGGTCGTTGAAGCGCAGCACCTGCCCGGAGTCCAGGGCCAGGTCGACATGGTCGTGCGCCCGCACCGGCGTCGCCGCCGGCAGCACGCGCAGGCTGCCGGACATGCCCAGGTGCAGCAGCGCACTGCCGGCGACCGTGTCCAGCAGCAGGTACTTGGCACGGCGGCGGACCTGGTCGATCCGCTGTCCGGGCAGGATCTGGCGGATCTCGTCCGGGATCGGCCAGCGCAGGTCGGGACGGCGCAGGGTGGCGGTGACCACGCGGCGGCCTTCGACATGCGGTGCCAGGCCGCGACGGGTGGTTTCTACTTCGGGCAACTCGGGCATGGGCTGAGCGTACTATCCGGTCATCCGATGCGTGGGGTCCGGAAGCGCAATGGGCAAGAGCGCGACGACGTCCATACCTCCCGGCGACCTCGCGGCCGCCGCGCCCGTCGTGTTGCCGATGCCCTCGCCGGGCCCGGACCTGCGCGACTACGCCCTGGCCGAACTGGATGCCGCCCTCGACGCCCTCGCTGGCGATGATGTCCACGAAGGTGTGCACCGCGCCCGCAAGGGCCTGCGCCGCGTGCGCGCCACTCTGGCGCTGGGCGACGGCATCCTCGGCCCCGGGGTCGAATTGCTCGACCGCGAGATCAAGCACCTAAACACCGGGCTGTCAGGGCTGCGCGACGCCCATGCCCTGACCGAAACACTTGAGCGACTACGCAAGCGCACCCGCAAGAGCGGCATCAAGGACCTGCTCGACCAGGCAGGTGCCGCTGCCATCGTTGCCCGCGAAGTCGTGGCCGAAGTTGAACTCGCCATGGACCCCGGCCTGGGCCAGCGACGCGGAATGATCGAAGTGCTCGCGGCGGCGTTGCCGGCGCTCGACTGGGAACGGCTGACGCCTTCGGCGGCGCGGATGGCGCTGGCCGACAGCGACGACAGCAGCCGGAAGGCGCGCGACGTCGCCCTCGGCAAGGGCCGCGACAACGACTGGCACCGCTGGCGACGCCGGGCCCGACGCGCCTCGCAGCAGCGGCGCGCGCTGGAAACCGTGGGCATCCCGGTGCCGGCGACAGAACCGGACGTCTTCGACAAGCGCACCACCGAACGCCTTGGCGAAGCCCAGGACCTGACGCTGCTGCTGGATCACTGCGGCAAGGATTCCCCGTTCAGCAAGGCCGATCGCCAGGCACTGCGCACCTACGCCGAACCCGCCCTGGCAAGGCTGCGCAAGCGCATCTCGACCGCTCGTCACTGACGATCCCCGCAGGCCTTGCGGGCCGATGTGAACGCCCCCATCACATCCGTGGCCCATACCGGAGCGCAGGGTGGGCCGCGGCTGGCATTATTCGAGCAGGACCGTGCCTGTCTTGCCGGTCTGTCTGTGCGAATCCGGAGTTATTTCAATGTTCGTCTCAACCCTGCTCGATTTCCTTGCCGGTGGCCTGGTCCAGGCCAGTTGGATCGAGTTGCTCGTGTACCTGCTGGTCGTTACCCAGCTCACGATCTTCTCGGTCACGCTCTACCTGCACCGCTCGATGGCGCACCGCTCGGTCGACTTCCATCCGCTGCTGGCGCACTTCTTCCGCTTCTGGACGTGGCTGACCACCTCGATGATCACGCGCGAGTGGGCGGCGATCCATCGCAAGCACCACGCCAAGTGCGAGACCGAGGAAGACCCGCACAGCCCGCAGTTCAAGGGCATCGATACGGTGGTGTGGCGCGGCGTCGAGCTGTACCGCGAAGCGCGCGCGCAGCGCGACGACATCGAGAAGTACGGCAAGGGCTGCCCGGACGACTGGATCGAGCGCAACCTCTACACCCGCCACGCGACGATGGGCCCGGTGCTGATGCTGTTCATCAGCTTCGCGCTGTTCGGCTTCGCCGGCGTTGCCGTGTGGGCGATCCAGATGTTGTGGATCCCGTTCTGGGCCGCAGGCGTGGTCAACGGCCTGGGCCACTGGTGGGGCTACCGCAACTTCGAGACCACCGACACCGCGACCAACCTCACCCCGTGGGGTTTCTGGATCGGCGGCGAGGAGCTGCACAACAACCACCATGCTTTCCCGAGCTCGGCCAAGTTCGCGCTGCGCAAGTTCGAGTTCGACATCGGCTGGAGCGCCATCAAGCTGTTCGAAAAGGTTGGCCTGGCCAAGGTGCTGCGTGTCGCCCCGACGCTGGACGTGCGCCCGAACATTGCCATGCCCGACGGCGAAACCCTGAAGGCGTTGCTGGCGATCCGCTTCCAGGCGATGACCGACTACTACCGCAGCGTCACCCTGCCGGCGCTGCGTGAAGCCAAGTTCAAGCTGCCGCGCAGCCTGCGCCAGGGCCTTGCCGACGACGGCCGCTGGCTCGACGACGACAAGCGCGCCAAGTTGCAGGCATGGCTGGCCGAACGTCCTAGCATGGCCACGCTGGCCGAATACCGCCAGCGCCTGGCACAGGTGCTGGACGAGCGTTCGCACGATGCGCAGGCAACGCTGGCCAAGCTCCACGCCTGGTGCACCGACGCCGAAGCCAGCGGCAACCAGGCATTGCAGGCTTTCTCCGCGCGCCTGAAGGGCTACGCCCTCGCGCCGGCGCACGCCTGAGCCCATCGCGCGTGATGCCCGGGGTGTCGCGCCATGATCCAAAGCCCGCGCTGAAAGGCGCGGGCTTTTCTTTGCTGTTGTCGGCGCTCGCGCCGGTGGCGCTCATGCTCGTTTCGGTGCCTTCGCTCGCGCAGGTGCAGGCCACCGGCGATTACCTGTCGCGCATGGACAGCGATGGCGACGGCCGGATCGCCTTGCCCGAGTACCAGGACTGGATGAGCTATGCCTTCACCCGCATGGACGTCGATGGCGACGGAATCCTGACCCCGGCCGAGCTGCCGGGGGGTCGCGGCAAGCCGGTCAGCCTGGTCGAGCACCGGCAGACACTGGCCGTGACGTTCGGCCGGCAGGACCGCAACAAGGATGGCTACCTCGACGCGCGCGAACTGGCGTCTCCGCCGCAGTAGGGCGTCCAGGCCACAAGCGACGAGCCGTGCCTCCCCTGCGCCGAGCCGTTGCCAGCCCCCCGCCCGCGCAGGCGTAGCATCTGGAACCTGTATCGCCAGAACCGCTGCGCCCATGGCCATCGCCGCATCGCACCCGCTCGACCTGCCTCGCCAGCACTTGTTCTGGCTGCTCCACCTCGGTGGCTGGCTCGCCTATTTCTCGCTGGGCTACCTGTCCGCGATCGCCCACGACAAGCCGTCTGGTTACTGGATCGTGCCGATGACCGCGGCGGCCACCGGCGCGATCGCCACGCTCGGCCTGCGCTACCTGTTGCGTGCCTGCTGGGGCCTGCCACCGCGGCGCCTGATGACGGTGATGGTGCTGCCGATCCTCGCCAGTTCGGCGGTGATGGACTTCACCACGCGCACGGTGCTGGTCGATTTCTGCGACACCTGCGTCCCGGCCAACCGCGCCGCGTACATCGCTTACGCACTGAGCTACATCTACGTGGTGCTGGCCTGGGTCGGCCTGTACCTGGGCGTGAAGTACTACGGGCAGCTGCAGGACGAAACCCGGCGCGCGCTGGCGGCCCGCACGATGGCCCACCAGGCACAGCTGAAGATGCTGCGCTACCAGCTCAATCCGCACTTCCTGTTCAACACGCTCAACGCGATCTCCACGCTGATCCTCGACCGCGAGAACGCCACCGCCAATCGCATGGTGCAGGGGCTGTCGGCATTCCTGCGGCACTCGCTCGACAACGATCCGATGCAGCGCGTGACGTTGCGGCAGGAACTCGATGCGCTGACGCTGTACCTCGACATCGAGAAGATCCGCTTCGCCGAGCGGCTGCGCATCGAGACCGCCATCGACGAGGACTGCTGGCGCGCGCTGCTGCCGAGCCTGCTGCTGCAGCCGCTGGTCGAAAACGCGATCAAGTACGCCGTGGCCAAGCAGATCGCCGGCGGCATGCTGCGCATCGAGGCCGAGCGCGACGGCGCCCAGCTGGTGCTGCGCGTGACCGACGACGGCCCGGGCTGCGAGTCCATCGAGGGCGATCAGCTGCCGCCAGGCAAGGGCGTCGGGCTGCGCAACACCCGCGAGCGCCTGAGCGTGCTCTACGGCGAGGCCAGCGGTTTTGGCGTGCGCAACCGTGAGCGCGGCATCGAAGTCACGCTGCGCCTGCCGTTCGAAACCTCGCAGACACTCGGAGAGTGAGCATGGACAGGGCGAGGTCGGTACGTCCCAACGGCGACACGATTCACCACAGCGGCAGCCACGCACCGAAGCTGCACGCGATCATCGTCGACGACGAACCGCTGGCGCGGCGTGGTCTCGAGATCCGCCTGGCCGAGCACGCCGACATCGAGATCGTCGGCCAGTACGGCGACGGCGCCGCCGCAATCGAAGGCCTGCGCGAGCATCGCCCCGACCTGATGTTCATCGACGTGCAGATGCCGGGCATGGATGGATTCGAGACCCTGCGCAACATCCCGGCAGTGGAGATGCCGCTGGTGGTGTTCGTCACCGCCTACGACCACTACGCCATCCGCGCGTTCGAAGCGTCCGCCACCGATTACCTGCTCAAGCCGATTGACGACGCGCGCCTGCACCAGGCGCTCGCGCGCGTGCGCCACGCCCATTCGCAGCGCGAGGCCAGCGGCCACTGCGCGCACCTGCTCGGCCTGCTGAGCGAACTCAGCGGGCATCCGATGCTCGACCTCGACGAAGCGCTCAAGCCCGACGCGCTCGAGCAACTGCGACGCGACGACAAGCTCGCCGTGCGCGATGGTGGCCGCACGGTGCGCGTCGACCTCGGCAGCATTCGCTGGATCGACGCCGCTGGCGACTACATGTGCATCCACACCGACAGCGAGACGCTGGTGTTGCGCGCGACCATGCGCGACCTCGAGCAGCAGCTCGACCCGCAACGCTTCCCGCGCATCCACCGCTCGACGATCGTCAATGCGCGTCGCGTCGTCGAGATGCGCCCGCACACCAACGGCGAGGGCTACCTGCGCCTGGACTGCGGCCAGGAGCTGAAGCTGTCGCGGAGCCATCGAGACAAGCTCGATCTGCTGTTGTAGCGACGTAACGCCACGTCTGCGGCAAGAACCGGGCCAGCTTTGGCCCGTCTGTGCCCCCTCAACGCTTCAGCGCGCCCAAACCACCATTCAACGCAAAGCCCGTCTCCGCGTTACTTACGGGCCATCTGCGCGTTGAGGCCACGGCGCATCGTCCGCTCCGCACTCCCACCGCGGATCACGCCGATGAAGCTCACCGACGCCTCGCTACGCAATCCCGCTGCCGTCGCGGTGATCGTGGCGATGGTCTGCGCCTTCGGCCTGATGAGCCTGCTCAAGCTGCCGCTACAGCTGTTCCCCGATATCGAACGCCCGCAGATGTCGGTGCAGACCAGCTGGCGCGCCGCCTCTCCGCAGGAAATGGAATCGGAGATCGTCGAGCCGATCGAAGCGGTGATGCAGGGGCTGCCGGGGCTCGAGGAAATCGAGTCGAACGTCAATGCCGGCAACAGCTTCATCAACCTGACCTTTGCCGTCGGCAGCGACATGGACGCGATGCTGGTGGAGGTGCTCTCGCGGATGAACCGCCTGCAGCCGCTGCCGCGCGATGCCACGCCGCCGGTCGTGCAGACCGGTGCCGACAACGCCAACAACTCGCTGACCTACTTCTTCGTGCAGAAGCTGCCGGGCACCTCCGGCGACGTGCTCGACTTCCGGCAGATGATCGAGGACCGCATCGTGCCGAAAATATCGGCGGTCGAAGGCGTGGCCGGCGTGGAGATCAACGGCGGTGCGCCGGAAGAGCTCACCATCAGCCTCAACCTCGAGCGTGCGGCGGCGATGGGCATCCAGATCCCGGAAGTGGCCGAGGTCGCCGCGCGCGCGACCGACGTGTCCGGCGGCGTGGTCGAGGCCGGTCGTCGCGAGTACGTGCTGCGTTTCGCGGGCCGCTATTCGCCCGAAGCGATGGGCAACCTGATCCTGGCCTGGCGCGATGGTCGCCCGGTGCGGCTGGCCGACGTTGCCAGGGTCGAGGTGAAGCGGCCCGAGCAGCGCTTCTTCGCCTACCAGAACGGCAACCCCGCGATCGGCCTGCGCATCATCCGCGAGAGTGGCGCGAACGTGCTGGACACACTCGATGAAGTGAAGCGCGTGGTGGCAGAGGTTCGCGAAAAGGACCTTAAGCCACTCGGTCTCGACATCGCCCAAAGCTTCGACGCCTCGGTCTTCATCAACCGCGCGATCAGCCTGCTCTCGGGCAGCCTGTTCGCGGGCGTGCTCCTGGCGGTCGGCTGCCTGTGGTGGTTCCTGCGCGACGTCCGGGCAACTGCGCTGATCGCCTGCGCGATTCCCATCTCGCTGCTGGCCACGTTCATCGTGCTGCAGCTGACCGGGCGCAGCCTCAACGTGATCTCGCTTGCGGGCCTGGCGTTCGCGGTTGGCATGGTGATGGACGCGGCGGTGGTCGTCGCCGAAAACATCGTCCGCCTGCGCGAGGAAGGCATGCCCGCTCGCCAGGCGGCGCTGGAAGGCACGCGCCAGGTCGCGGTCGCGCTGGTCGCGTCGACCATCACCACCGTCGCGGTGTTCGTGCCGGTGATCTTCATGGAAGACGTCGAAGGCCAGCTGTTCGCCGACCTCGCCCTGACCATCTCGATTGCGGTCGCCATCTCGCTGGTGGTCGCCGTCACCGTGTTGCCGGCTGCAGCGAGCAGCTGGCTGCGCGAGCGCAAGGATGCGCCCGCCCAGCATCGGGCCTGGTCGCGCGTCAGCGACTGGGCGATGCGCGTGACCGCCGGCCGCCAGCGCCAGTGGGCGTGGGTCGGCGCACTGGTGCTCGCACCGGCGTTGCTCGCGGCATTGCTGATGCCGAAGATCGACTACCTGCCGCCGGTGAAACGCGCGGCAGTCGATGCGATCTTCAACTTCCCGCCCGGCATGGGCCCCGAACGTGTCGATCGCGAGATCGCACCCACCGTGCTGGAGCGCATGCGCCCCTACATGGACGGCGAGAAAGGGCCGCAGCTGAGCAACTGGTACCTGCTGCTGTGGCCGGGCGGCGGCACCATCGGCGCGCGCGTGGTCGATCCCGACAACATCGGCGAGCTCGAGCGCATCGTCCGCGACGAAGTGGTGGTCGGCTTCCCGGACACCCGTGCATTCGCCAGCGAAGGTGAGCTGTTCGGCAGTTTCGGAGGCTCCGCTCGCGCCATCGCGATCCACCTGCAGCACGCCGATGGCGACGCTCTGACGCGCGCCGCCGAGGCCGGGCGCAAGCTGCTGTCGGAGCGATTCGCCGGCGCCAACGTGCAGGCCTGGCCGAGCGCCGATGCCGGCACGCCCGAGTTGCGCATCAATCCCGACGACCGCCGCCTGGCCGAAGTCGGCTGGCGCCGCCCCGAGCTGGGCACGGTCGTGCGCACGCTCGGCGATGGCCAATGGCTGGGCGAACACTTCGACGGCGACCGCCGCCTGGCGATCATCCTGCGCACCGACCGCGAAAGCAGCATCTCGCGGCTGGGTGCCGCGCCGCTGGCGACACCGCAGGGCGGCGTGCTCAGCTTGGCCGAACTGGCGCAAGTGGACACGGTGCTCGCGCCGAACCAGCTGCGCCGCATCGACCGCCGCCGCACGGTGACGCTGACCGTCGACCCGCCGCCGACGATGTCACTCGAGGAAGCACTCGACATCGTCGATGCCGACGTCGTGCCCGCGCTGCGCCGGGCATTGCCGGCAGACGCCGAGATCCGTGTTTCCGGCAGCGCCGATCGCCTCGGCGAAGTCGTGCGCAGCATGGGCACCAACTTCGCGATGGCGCTGGTGGTGTTGTTCATGCTCATGGCGGCGATGTTCCGCTCGCTGCGGGACAGCGCCTTCGTGATGGCGACGCTGCCGATGGCGGTGCTGGGTGGCGTGCTCGGTCTGCGCGTGCTCGACCTCATCGCCGGGCAGACGCTGGACCTGCTGTCGATGATCGGCTTCATCATGCTGCTGGGCATGGTCATCAACAATGCGATCCTGCTGGTGGCGCAGACGCGCGATGCGCAGGCCGCCGGCGCGACCCTCGATGCAGCGCTGCACCAGGCGCTCGACCAGCGCCTGCGCCCGATCCTGATCGGCGCGCTGACCGGCGTGCTCGGTGCGCTGCCGATGGCGATCAACCCCGGCCCCGGCGCGGTGATCTACCGCGGACTGGCGGCGGTGTCGGTCGGCGGCGTCGCGCTGAGCCTGGTCTTCCTGGTCGTTTTGATTCCCGCATTGCTACGCCTTGCCGACTCGCGTCGCCAGGTCGTCACTGAAGTCGACGGCGTCGGCGCTGCCCCAGCGCTTCCGCAGCCGTCCCCCTGAATGTCACTCCTCCCCCGGAGATCGTCATGCGAACCCTGCACAAAACCCTGATTGCCGCGGCGCTGGCTGCGGTGCTGACCGTTCCGCTCCTCGACCTGGATGCCGGCGCCAGCGCACCTCCCCCCGAGGCGCCGCCCGCGATCGTCAGCGTGGCCGCAGCGGTCAGTACCGAGCTGGCGCCGCGGCACTGGGCCCCGGGCAGCGTGATCAGCCGCCAGGACGCGCATGTGGCCAGCGAGCAGGACGGTCGCGTGATCCAGGTGGCCGAGGTCGGCCAGAACGTGCGCGCCGGCGAGCCCATCGCTGTGCTCGATGACACCACGCTGCGGCTGCAGGAGCGCGAAGGCCAGGCCAACCTCGCGCGCATCCAGGCCCAGCTCGACATGGCAACGCGCCAGGAACAGCGCTACGCCCAGCTGGCGCAGCAGCAGAACATTGCCCGCGCCCAGTACGAACAGCAGCAGGCCGACCGCGACATCCTCGTGCAGGAGCGCGCCCGCGCCCAGGCCTTGCTCGAGCAGACACGCCACCAGCGCATGCAGATGCTGGTGCGCGCGCCGTTCGATGGCGTCGTCGCCGAGCGCGAGGTCGAGCTGGGCGAGTTTGTGAGCAGCGGTGATCCGGTTGCGCGCGTCGTCGATACGGCCGAGCAGGAGGTGCGTGTGCGCGCGCCAGTCGATCTGGCAAGGCACCTGGCCGTCGGCACGCCGGTACAGGTGCGCGTTGGCGACAGCGAGCGTGGGCATCCGGTCAGCGCGCTGGTTCCCGTCGGCGATGAAGCATCGCGGCAGCTGGAACTGCGCATCAGGATGGACGCGAGCGAATTCCCGGTCGGCACCGCGGTTGAAGTCGGCATGCCGAGCGCGGCCAGGCGTGCCGTCGTTGCGGTGCCGCGCGACGCAGTGATCCTGCGTCGCGAGGGTGACTTCGTCCTGCGCGTCGGCGCCGATGGCAAGGCCGAACGGTTGCCGGTGAAGACCGGCACGGAGGTCGGCGATCTGGTCGAAGTCAGCGGCAACGTAAGGGCGGGCGATCGCCTGATCGTGCGCGGTGGCGAGCGTGTGGAGCCGGGGCAGTCGGTTACGGTCCAGGACCTGGCGCGGGCAGTGTCTGTGCGCTGACCATGAAGCTCCAGGCGGTGATCATCCTGCTACTTCTCAGCGCGACTGCTTCAGCCGTGGAGGCACCGATGCCCTGCAGTGATCCCGCTTACCGTCAATTCGACTTCTGGATCGGCGACTGGCAGGTGTTCAAGCCCGATGGCTCGGTGGCCGGCAGCAACCGGATCGAGAAGGAATACGGCGGCTGCGTGCTGCACGAGCACTACAGCACGCCGAAGGGCTACCAGGGCGAAAGCCTCAACACCTACGACACGGCGCGAAAGGTCTGGCACCAGACCTGGGTGGACAACACCGGGCTGCTGTTGCTGCTCGACGGCCAGCTGATCGATGGCCGCATGGTGCTCGAAGGCACCAGCGCCGCGACCCGGCATCGCATCACCTGGACACCGAATCCCGACGGCAGCGTTCGTCAGTTCTGGGAGTCCACCGACCCGAACGGCCGGTGGACCGTGGCCTTTGACGGCCTCTACAGGACGAAGGCGCCGTAGCGGGCGCTACTTCACCCGCTCGACCGGCGGAATCTTCCAGGTGCCGTCGACGATCGCCTGCTCCGGCCAGTACAGCCGCATGAACAGATTGAACGATCCTTCCGGCACCGGCAGCCAGTTCGATTCCTTGTCCTTGCCCGGTGAATCCTTCTGGATGTAAAGCGTCAGCGATCCATCGGCGTCGAACTTGAGTTTGTCGCGGTCGCCGATCGCGTAGCGGTTGATCGGGTTCTGGATGAACGCCTGCTTCTCGTTGTACACGGTGATCGACCAGAACGCCTTGACCGGCGGTAGCTGTCCCTTCTCGAAGCGCATGGTGTACCGGTTGGCGCCGCTCAGCGGCTGCCCGTCGGAATCAGCCACGGCGTGTGGATAGATAGCGTCGGTCTGCAGGTTCGCACCCAAGCCGATGAGCGCGACCACTGCACGCAGGTTGTAGTCGGTCCCGAAGTTCGCCACGCTCGCGGGCATGATCGTCCACCCGTTGACGTCCCTGCCGATAGGGACCTTGGCCGCGGCGAGTAGTTTTTCGCGGCCGGCCTTCATGCCTTCGTCGAGTGCGGCGGCGACGGCAGGATCAAGTGCGGCGGCATCGAATGGCTTGCCCGGTGCGATCCCCAGCTTGGCGAAGCGTTCAAGCGCCGGTGCGTCGGCCGCGGCGGGCGGGTTGTCCTGCATCAGGCGATTGAGCCGTCCAAAGAATGCTGCAGCGTCCATGCTCGCGACCTGTTCGGGCGGCGGCGTCTTCATGTCGACGTCGGCCGCGACCGGCAGGCCCGTGGGTGCGGTGTACGGCTTGCCCCAGCTGCTGAGCGGAACCAGACGGTACTTGTCCTGGATCGCGTGCACGGCTTTGTAGTCACTCTTGCCGTTGGTCTGGGTGCGGCCGATCAGCCAGACCAGGTTGGTCGGCGACTGGATCGGCTTGAGCCCTTCGGGCAGCGTTCCCTTCCAGCCCGGTCCGACCACGGCGAAATCGCCCTTGCCGATGCCGGTGGTGCGCGACCCGGGCGAGGCGAAAACGTCGGTCCAGGCGCCCATCATCTCCATCATGTAGAAGCGCTTGCCCATGTCAGGGACGCTGAGCACCATCGGCTCCTTCGACAGATCGAGCCAGGCCACCGAGTACAGCGTGTCGGCATTCGGGCTGACCACGTCGGTGAACGTGTAGTCCGGAAATGCACGCTTGTGGTTGAACTGGTTGATCGGCGCCCTCTGCGGGCCCGTGGCATCGGCCACGTTGCTCGACACCGCGCGCGTGACATCCGTCAGTACCAGCGGATAGCCGAACAGGTAGGCATCGGCGACCAGGTCGACGTTGGCCTTGCGCGCGTCGGCGGAGGCGGGCTCGCCGCCGGCGGGTGTGGTGGCGGCAGGTGTGGTCTCTGACTTCTTGCAGGCAGTCAGGCTGACGGTCATCACGGCCATGACGCAGGCAGCCAGGACAACGCGGCGCGAGGGACGGTTCGGCATGACGGAGTCCGGACGGAAGCGGTGACGCGGACGATGGCAGCGGGCCGGTTAAGGCGTGGTGAGCCGTGGAGAACCGTCCGCGCCCGATGCATATCGGCGCATTCGGGGATGCTGCCATGGCCGTAGCCCACCGTAGCCCGGGTAAGCGAAGCGCACCCGGGAAGAGCCGCCGTGGCCCCGGGTGCGCTTCGCTTACCCGGGCTACGGATGAATGGGGTTCCTGCGTGAACGCACTCCAGCGCCGTGCTGTCAACGGGTTACGCCCCGGCGCCGGCATTGCGACAATCGCCGTCTCCCCGGAATTCCGGGTTTTCACGATTGGATGCAATGCAGGACCACAAGCAAGTCGCCGCCCAGGTTGCGGGCAAGATCGCCCGTCTCATCGCCGAGGAAATCGGCGCCCAGACGCAACAGGCCCTCTCGGCGATCGCGCTGCTCGATGAAGGCGCGACCGTGCCCTTCATCGCGCGCTACCGCAAGGAAGTCACCGGCGGACTCGATGACACCCAGCTGCGCAACCTTGAGACGCGTCTGACCTACCTGCGCGAGCTCGAGGACCGTCGCGCCGCGGTGCTTGCCAGCATCGACGAGCAGGGCAAGCTGAGCGACGAACTACGCGGCGAGATCGAGGCGGCCGACAGCAAGTCGCGCCTGGAGGACCTGTACCTGCCGTACAAGCCCAAGCGCCGCACCAAGGCGCAGATCGCGCGCGAAGCCGGCCTGGAGCCGCTCGCCGAGGGACTGCTGGCCGATCCGATGCTGGTGCCGGAAGAATTCGCCGCCGGCTTCGTCGACGCCGAAAAGGGAGTGGCCGATATCAAGGCTGCGCTCGACGGTGCGCGCGCGATCCTGATGGAGCGCTGGGGCGAAGATGCCGCGCTGGTCGGCGAACTGCGCAGCTGGCTGCACGACGTCGGCGTGATCCGCGCCAGGGTCGCCGAGGGCAAGGAGCTCGCAGGCGAGAAGTTCCGCGACTACTTCGACCATGCCGAACCGCTGTCGAAGATTCCGTCGCACCGGCTGCTGGCGCTGTTCCGCGGCCGTCGTGAAGAATTCCTGTTCCTCGACCTCGACCCGGGCACCGACGCCGCCGCCGGCCACCTGCAGGCCGAAGGCCGCGTCGCCGTGCACGCCGGCATCAAGGCCCAGGGCCGTCCGGCCGACAAGTGGCTGCTGGACTGCTGCCGCCTGACCTGGAAGGCCAAGTTGCACCTGCACCTGCTGCTCGACCTGTTCGCGCAGGCGCGCGAGAAGGCCGAGGCCGAAGCCATCGACGTGTTCGGCGACAACCTGAAGGACCTGATGCTCGCCGCGCCGGCCGGCGCCAAGGCCGTGCTCGGACTCGATCCGGGCCTGCGCACCGGCGTCAAGGTCGCCGTGGTCGACCGCACCGGCAAGTTCGTCGATCACGCAACGATCTACCCGCACGAACCCAAGCGCCAGTGGGACCAGTCGCTGGCACTGCTGCGCCAGCTGTGCATCAAGCACCAGGTCGAACTGATCGCGATCGGCAACGGCACCGCCTCGCGCGAGACCGACAAGCTCGCCGGCGACCTGATCAAGCTCGCACCGACGCTGTCGATGCAGAAGATCGTCGTCAGCGAAGCCGGCGCGTCGGTGTACTCGGCGTCGGAATTCGCGGCGAAGGAGTTCCCGAACCTGGACGTCTCGATTCGCGGCGCGGTGTCGATCGCGCGACGACTGCAGGACCCGCTGGCCGAGCTGGTCAAGATCGAACCGAAGGCGATTGGCGTCGGCCAGTACCAGCACGACGTCGACCAGTTCCGCCTGGCGCGCACGCTCGATGCGCGCGTCGAGGACTGCGTGAACGCGGTCGGCGTCGACGTCAACACCGCTTCGGCCGCGCTGCTGACGCGCGTGTCCGGCCTCTCGTCGACCGTGGCGGAGAACGTCGTCGTCTACCGCGACAGCAACGGCGCCTTCAAGAGCCGCAAGGAGCTGCTGAAGGTGCCGCGCCTGGGCGACAAGACGTTCGAGCAGTGCGCTGGCTTCCTGCGCATCAGCGACGGCGATCAACCGCTGGACGCATCGTCGGTGCACCCGGAGGCCTATCCGGTCGTCGAGCGGATCCTCAAGCAGTGCGGTCGTGAAGTGAAGCAGCTGATCGGCGATGCCTCGCTGTTGCGCGGCCTCAAGCCCGAGCAGTTCACCGACGAGCGCTTCGGCGTGCCGACCGTGCGCGACATCCTCAAGGAGCTCGAGAAGCCGGGACGCGATCCGCGTCCCGAATTCAAGGCCGCGCGCTTCGCCGACGGCGTCGAGGACATCAAGGACCTGCGCGAGGGAATGATCCTGGAAGGCGTCGTCAGCAACGTCGCCGCCTTCGGCGCGTTCGTCGACATCGGCGTGCACCAGGACGGCCTGATCCACATCTCGGCGCTGTCGGACAAGTACGTGAAGGATCCGCGCGAGGTGGTGAAGGCCGGCGACATCGTCAAGGTCAAGGTGCTGGAGGTCGATGTAGCCCGCAAGCGCATCGCGCTCACGCGCCGCCTCGACGATAGCGCGCCTGCGCAGCGCGGCCCGCGAGAGGAACGCGATGCGCGACCGAATTCGAACCGTGGCGGCCGCGATGGCGGGCGTGACGGCGGCCGCGCCGCGCCGCCGCCGAAGCAGGCAGCGCCGCCGGCGAACAACGCGCTGGCAGCGGCGTTCGCTCGCGCGAAGAAGAGCTGACAGCGACAGCACCCTCATCCGCCCTTCGGGCACCTTCTCCCGCAAGCGGGAGAAGGGACTCGTATGGCCCCTCTCCCGCAAGCGGGAGAAGCGACTCGTATAGCCCCTCTCCCGCTTGCGGGAGAGGGGTTGGGGTGAGGGAACGCTTACTGCGTGATGTCCACGTCCTTCGTCTCGGGCAGGAACAACGAGCCGATGACGAAGGTCATCAGCGCGATCACGATCGGGTACCACAGCCCGTAGTACATGTTGCCGGTAGCCGCGACCAGGGCGAAGGCGATCGTCGGCAGGAAGCCGCCGAACCAGCCATTGCCGATGTGGTACGGCAGCGACATCGAGGTGTAGCGGATGCGGGTCGGGAACAGCTCGACCAGCCATGCCGCGATCGGGCCATAGACCATCGTCACGTAGATCACCAGGATGGTCAGGACCACCAGCACCATCGGCTTGTTGATCCGCGCGTCGTCCGCCTTCTCCGGATAGTTGCCGGCCTTCAGCGCCGCCTTCAGCTCACCGGTGAACGCATCGCCCTTGGCCTTGCCGTCTTCCTTGCTCAGGCCCGCGCCTTCATAGCCGGCCACTTCGACCGAGCCGACGGTGACCTTGGCCACGCTGCCAGCCGGGGTCGCCGCGATCGTGTACGGCACGCCGGCCTTGGCCAGGGCCGCGGTGGCGATGTCGCACGAGTTGGTGAAGACCTTCTTGCCGACCGGGTCGAACTGGAACGAGCAGGTGTTCGGATCGGCATGGACCACGGCCGGAGCATTGGTGCTGGCTTCGGCGATGGCCGGGTTGGCGTAGTGGGTCAGCGCCTTGAACAGCGGGAAGTAGGTCAGCGCGGCGATCAGGCAGCCGGCCATGATGATCTTCTTGCGCCCGATCTTGTCCGACAGCCAGCCGAAGAAGACGAAGAACGGCGTGCCGATGGCCAGTGCGGCGGCGATCAGCAGCCAGGTGGTGGTGGCGTCGACCTTCAGCGACTGGGTCAGGAAGTACATCGCGTAGAACTGGCCCGCGTACCAGACCACGGCCTGTCCGGCGGTGCCGCCGAGCAGGGCGAGCAGCACGATGCGGCCGTTCTTGGTGAAGAAGCTCTCGGTGATCGGCGCCTTGGAGGTCTTGCCCTCGGCCTTCATCTGCTGGAACAGCGGCGACTCGTTGAGCTGCATGCGGATCCACACCGACACGCCGAGCAGGATGATCGACAGCAGGAACGGAATGCGCCAGCCCCATGCCTCGAACGCTTCGGTGCCCAGGTACGTGCGCACGCCCAGGATCACCAGCAGCGACAGGAACAGGCCGATGGTGGCGGTGGTCTGGATGAAGCTGGTGTACAGGCCACGCTTGCCGTGCGGTGCATGCTCGGCGACATAGGTCGCCGCGCCACCGTACTCGCCGCCCAGTGCCAGGCCCTGCAGCAACCGCAGCAGGATCAGGATCGCCGGCGCGGCAAAGCCGATGCTGGCGTAGTTGGGCAGGATGCCGACCAGGAACGTCGACAGGCCCATGATCACGATCGTGACCAGGAACGTGTACTTGCGGCCGATCATGTCGCCGATGCGACCGAAGAAGATCGCGCCGAACGGACGCACGGCGAAGCCGGCGGCGAAGGCGAGCAGGGCGAAGATGAAGGCACTCGTTTCATTGAGGCCGGAGAAGAACTGCTTGGCGATGATCGCTGCGAGCGAACCGTACAGGTAGAAGTCGTACCACTCGAACACGGTGCCGAGGCTGGAGGCGAAGATGACCTTCTTGTGTCCTTGGGTCAGCGAGGCATCCTTGCCGGAGTTTGCGGTAGTGGTGGACATTTGGTCGCCCCTTAGAAGTTGTACTTCACGTGCGTCTGCAGGCGATTGAGGTCGCCGCGGTCGCCGTTCTCGAGTTCACGCTGGCCCCAGATCAGCTCGGCACCGAGGTCGAGCTTGGGCAGCGGCGTGTAGATCACGTTGACGTGGCCGGATTGCGCCCCCTTGGTGATGAGAAGCCCGGTCAACGCGCTGTCCTGGTCGTAGTCGGCGCGCGAGTAGAAGATGTTGGTGCGCAGCTTCGGGCTGAACACATGGCGCCAGCCGACGAAGCCGGCGATCATGTCGATGTTGTCCAGGTCGCCGGTGGAATCGAGCACGGCGTCGTTGTTGAGCGCCAGGCCGATGTAGCGGCTGATGCCGCTGCCGCCGGTGACCATGTAGCGGATGTCGTCGTTCTTGCCCAGGTTGTACTTGCCCGACACGCTCAGGCCGTAGCCCATGCTGTCGGAGTCCTGGTTGAGCGGTCCGTTCTGGTAGGCAAGCTGGCGCACCAGGGCGGCGGCGCTGAAGTGGCCCCAGTCGCCCTTGTGGGTGTAGCGGCCGGTGAAGTCGGGCATCTCGCCGTCGTCACCCTGCACCTGCGCCATGTTGCCGTTGAACGGCGTGTACACCGTCTCCGGGTTTTCCATCGAGAACGACCATGGGCCGCTGGTGTAGCGCACCTGGGCCTGGCGGACGAATATCGTGCCTTCCGTGGGGCCAAGGAAGTCGACCGTGTCGGGCAGCGCGGCGGTGTCCTGGAAGTTGGTCCAGGTCTGGCCGGCCAGCCAGTTGTTCCACTGCACGTACGCCTGGCGCAGGGTCAGCGCGTAGGTGTTGGTGGCGATCTCGTTGCCGGTGAAGGCGGTGCTGCCGCCACCGAACAGGTCGAACTCCAGGTAGGCCTTGAGCTTGTCGCCGCTGTCCAGGTCGGTATCGGCACCGAACCAGAAGCGCGAGAAGTTGGCGCCCATGTCGGTGTCCGCGCCGCCTTCCCTGGTGTGTCCGCCGCCGACCGGAATCGACTTGGGCACGTAGAACAGGCGACCGACCGTGCCGTCGGGAATGTCACCGTCGTTGGTGCTGGTCAGCGAGGCATCGAGCTTGATGAAGCCGCCGTAGCTGAAGCGGGTGCCCGGGTTGGCCGTGAGCATGATCGGCGCGGTCTGGATGGTCGGCTTGGCCGGTGCCGGCGGATTCCCGGCCGCGGCGCCTGCGGTCACTGCCGCTGCGGGTGCTGTGGCGGCTACCGGTGCGGCGGCTGCCGGTGCGGTGGCCTGCGCGGTCTTCACCTCGCTGATCTGGCTTTGCTGCTGTTGCTGCTGCGAGACGAGCTGCTTGACCATGGCTTCGAGCTGGGCGACGCGGGCTTCCAGCTCCTTCTCTTTCGCCGTCTGTGCGAAAGCCATCCCCGGCAACGCCAGCGCGACCAGCAGGGCGGCGGCGAGCGGGCGGCGACGCGGGGTCGCGGCCTTCCTCGTCGGCGACGCAATGATTGCGGACATGATTCCCTCCCAAAGGAACGCCACGCCCAATGCGCGGCTGCGGCCAGCCTGCTGTCGCACCGCGCTGCACAACCATTCCCCATTGGTCGTAGGCGAGGGGCCTGGAAGGCCTTTTACGACTATCGTCTACACCCCCCGGGATGAGGCTTTAACAGTGAATGCGGCACACTGGAACGCTCGCCAGACACCCCGACAGAACCTTGTCCCGGAGCACGCCATGAACCAGCCCGCCGTCGTCCATCCTGTCGATCCCGAGTTCGCCGCCAGGTCCCGGGTC
>DATDBK010000218.1:0-17400 GCA_036524935.1 Lysobacter sp.
ATCGTTCGAAATTGCGGCGGATCGTGTCCAGCATGCGCTGGAAGGCGATCTGGTCAGGAGGCAGCAGCTCCATGACCCCGGGCGGGGTGCGCGGCTTGATCAAGCAAGGCTCCAGTGACGGCAGGCCGCGACCGTGGCCCGATATCGTTCACGATACGGCGGCACGCGGTGGATTCGCGGTGTAGAGGGAGGGGGCGACGACTTTGGGCGACAGTTTAGCGGTTGCGGCCGCTTTTCCCCCAACGGCCTGCGAGCTGGCTGCCTGTGGATTGAAGGAATTTGCGTCCAACCCCTTGCCTCGACCCCGCTCGACTGGCTAGAATTTGCGGCTCAGCAGTCGGGGTGTAGCTCAGCCTGGTAGAGCGCTACGTTCGGGACGTAGAAGTCGCAGGTTCAAATCCTGTCTCCCCGACCAACTCCGCATCGTGATGTGGAATACGCTGAGAAAGACAAAACGCCGGCCCTGCCGGCGTTTTTCGTTTGTCCCGATGGTGCGGCAAGGTTGCGGGCTGGCTCATGCGCCGCAATGATGACGGCCCCTTCCGCTTGCCATTGCCCGGGTCCGATGCACCTTGCCTGCGAATCCTTCGAGCGTGATGGTTGCGCCTGCCTGCGCCTGACCGCAGACGACCGTGCTGTCGTCGAGATCAGCCTGCATGGCGCCCACGTCCTCTCCTGGCAGCCCTCGCCGGGCCGGGAGCGCCTCTACCTGAGCCCGCGCGCCAGCTTTGCCAAGGGCGCGGCGATCCGTGGCGGCATTCCCGTGATCTTCCCGCAGTTCGGCGGACGCGGGCCAATGACCAAGCACGGCTTTGCGCGGCTGCTCCAATGGCGCTACATGGGGATCGAGGACCTCGCCGAGACGCCGGAAGCCGTGCTGGAGCTGGTCGACAGCGACTACAGCAGGCGCCAGTGGCCGGCGCAGTTCCGCGCGCGGCTGCATGTGGCGCTGGCGCCCTCCGCATTGACGGTACGGCTTGCGATCCGCAACGAAGGCGAGGCGTCCTTCAGTTTCACCACGGCGCTGCACACGTACCTGCGCGTCAATGACCTGGCTGCGACGTCCTTGCTGGGACTGGAAGCGGCCGCGTTCGAGGACAGCGCTCGCAATGGCCTGGCTACTGAAGCCGAGGGTGCCGCCCTGCGGTTCGAGGGTGAGGTCGACCGGATCTATCCGGATTGCGCCAAGGAGCTGCTGCTGGTCGACGGCGAAGGAGAAACGCGCATCAGCGCCGCTGGCTTCCGCGACACTGTCGTGTGGAATCCCGGCGCACCGCTGGCGGCGAAGATGCCCGACCTTGGCGCCGACGGCCACCGGTATTTCGTGTGCGTCGAGTCCGGCACGATCGTCGCGCCGGTAACGCTGGCCCCGGGCGAGAAATGGATCGGCATGCAACGACTGCAGGCGTAGCCTCGCCGTCGCCGCGCAAGCGGCCTCAGCGACTCCGCGATTCCTCGTGCCGCACCTGCCCTTCACCACGCACCACGAAGCGCTCGATCGTCAGCGACTCCACGCCCATCGGGCCGTACGCATGCAGGCGCGTGGTCGAGATGCCGATCTCGGCACCCAGCCCGAGCTGGCCGCCGTCGTTGAAACGCGATGAGGCATTGACCATCACCGCCGAGCTGCGCGTACCGCGGATGAACACCTCCGCGGCGGTCGCGTCTTCGCTGACGATCACTTCAGTGTGGTCCGAGCCGTGGCGGGCGATGTGCGCGAGTGCGTCATCGATTCCATTGACGACGCGAACGGCCAGGATCAGGTCGAGGTACTCGGCGGCATAGTCGGCCTCTTCGGCCTGCCCTACCTGGTCCGAGAACGCGCGCGTACGCTCGCAGCCGCGTACCTCGACCTGGCGCGCCGCCAGTCGCTGCAGCGCTTCGGGCAGGAACGCCGGTGCGATGTCGCGATGGACGAGAAGGGTTTCCAGCGCATTGCACACACCGGGACGCGAGGCCTTGCCGTCAACCAGCAGATCCAGCGCCTTGCCGACATCGGCGGCACGATCGACGTAGAGATGACACACGCCCTTGTAGTGCTTGATCACCGGCACGCGCGCGTGTTCGGCGACGAAGCGGATCAGGCTCTCGCCACCGCGCGGGATCGCCAGGTCGATCAGATCCGACAGTTGCAGCAGTTCAAGCACGTGCTCGCGCGCCGGATCGGCCACCAGCGACACCGCCGCCTCTGGCAGCCCTTCCTCGCGCAGCGCCTGGTGCAGGCAGGCGGCGATGGCGGCGTTGCTGGCGCGCGCTTCCGAACCGCCGCGCAGCAGCACCGCGTTGCCGGCCTTCAGGCACAGCGCTGCGGCGTCGGCAGTCACGTTCGGGCGGGCTTCGTAGATCATCGCGATCAGCCCCAGCGGCACGCGCTGGCGCTCGATCACGATGCCGTTCGGTCGCACCTCGCGGCAGGTGACCTGTCCCAGCGGATCGGCTTGGGCGGCCACCTCGCGCAGCCCCGCGGCCATCGCCGCGATGCGCGCTTCGTCAAGCTTGAGGCGGTCGAGCACGGCGGCACCGAGCCCCGCGGCGCGACCGCGTTCCATGTCCTCCGCGTTCGCGGCAAGCAGCGCGGAAGCGTTGTGCTCGAGCAGACGCGCCATGCGTTCGATCAACTGCCGGCGCGCATCGCCATCGAGCGCCGCCAGTACCAGCGACGCTTCGCGAGCGCGCTCGGCGAGATTGCGGACGTAACCGCTCATGCCTTCACCTCCGGGTCCGTGGCCAGCAGCACCAGGTCATCACGATGGATCACCGATTCGCCATAGCGAAATCCGAGCACGGCCTCGATGTCGTTACTGTGCCTGCGCGCGATCCGGCCGATCTCCATGGCGCTGTACTGGGCCAGGCCGCGGGCGAACGGTTCGGCAGCGGATGCGGTCGCCACTTCGATCACATCACCGCGGCGGAAGTCGCCCTCGACCGAGACCACGCCACCCGGCAGCAACGAAGCGCCCTGCCGGTGCAGGGCCGCGGCGGCGCCATCATCGACCAGCAGGCGTCCTGACGACGGCGCGTGGCGCAGCCATTGCTTGCGTGCGCGCAGGCGGTCGCCCTGGGCGAGCACCAACGTGCCGTGCAACTGGCCTTCGCCGAGCGCCTGCATCACGGCATCGTCGCGACCACAGAACAGCGCCGTCGGAATGCCGGCCGCGGTCGCCTTCGCGGCCGCCTCCAGCTTGGTACGCATGCCACCGGTGCCGAGCTTGCCGGCGCCGCCGCTGGCGGCCAGCAGCAACTCCGGCGTGATGCGTTCGACCCGCTGGATGGCGCGTGCATCGGGGTCGCGCTGCGGATGGGCGCTGTATAGCCCGCCGATGTCGGTGGCGATCAGCAGCAGGTCGGCATCGACCAGCGACGCCACCGCCGCGGCAAGATTGTCGTTGTCGCCGAGCTTGAGTTCATCGACGGCGACGGCGTCGTTCTCGTTGATGATCGGCAGTGCACCAAGACGCAACAGTTCGCGCAATGTCGCGCGGGCATTGAGGTAACGGCGGCGATTGCGCAGGTCGTCGTGGGTCAGCAGCACCTGGGCGACGGGGCGATCCGACAACTGCTGCCAGAACCCCATCAGCGAGGCCTGCCCGAGCGACGCCAGTGCCTGGCGCAGCACCAGGCTGTCGCCGCCGGCACCGATGCGTCCGCGCCCGGCGGCCACCGCACCGGACGACACCAGCACCACTTCGCGCTGCTGCGCGCGAGCCTGGGCAATGAAACGCGCCAGCCCGGCGGCGTGGCGCGGATCGAGCCCGCCGGCCGCAGGCTGGTCGGAGAAGCCGGCGAGCAGGCTGCTGCCGACCTTGAGGACTGCGCGCTGCCAACGTGGCAGCGGTTGTGCCTGGAAGTCCCGGACGGTGGAGTCGACGGTACTTCCAGGCGTGCTCATCGCAGCGATTCCAGCCGGTTGCGCAGTTCGTCCAGGCGCAGCTCGGCGGACGCGCCGGGCGACACCCGTGCAGCCAGGCTCGCCTCGGGATCGCCCTGCTCCCACTTCGCCGGATCGGCGGCCTGCTTGTAGGCCTCGCGGAACGGCAGGCCCTGGCGGGCCAGGTCGACGGCCAGGTCGGTCGCGTACATCGACGGGTCGAGCGCGGCGCGCATGCGATCTGTCTTCCACTCGAGGTTGCGCAGCAGGTCGGGCAGCAGTTCCAGCGCGCCCAGGCCGCGGCCGAAGGCGTGGAAGATCGCGCCCTTGGAGAACTGCAGGTCACGGTGGTAGCCCGAAGGCAGCGACAGCAACTGTTCGATCTCGGTGCGTGCGGCGGCAGCGGCCGAGTAACTGGCGCGCATCAGTTCGATCACGTCTGGATTGCGCTTGTTCGGCATGATCGAGCTGCCGGTGGTGTACTGCGCCGGCAGCGCGACGAAACCGAACTCGGCACTGGTGAACAAGCTCAGGTCCCATGCCAGCCGGCGCAGATCGAGCAGCGCCGACGACAGCGCTTCGATCGCCGCCATCTCGAACTTGCCGCGCGAGATCTGCGCGTAGGTCGCGGCCACCTGCATGCGGCCGAAGCCGAGCGCCGTGGTGGTGTGGTCACGTGCCAGCGGCAGGTTGACGCCATAGCCGGCAGCGCTGCCGAGCGGATTGGCGTCGACCCAATGCAGGGTCTGCACCGCGCGCTGGGCATTGTCGATGAAACCTTCGGCCCAGGCCGCCCACCACATGCCGAGCGACGACACCATCGCCCGTTGCAGATGGGTGTAACCGGGCAGCGGTACGCCCTGCTCGGCTTCGGCGCGGGCGAGCGCGACCTCGGCGCTCTCGCGACAGGTCGCGGCCACGCGGGCGAGGCGGTCCTTCAGCCACAGGCGCGTGGCGACCAGGATCTGGTCGTTGCGGCTGCGTCCGGTGTGGATCTTCTTGCCGGCGTCGCCGAGCCGTTCGACGAGGCGCGATTCGATCGCCGAGTGGCAGTCCTCGAAGCGCTCGTCGAGGACGAAGCGACCGGCACGGAAGTCGTCTGCCAGCGTCTCCAGCTCGCGCTTGAGACCTGCCAGCTCGTCACCATCGAGGATGCCGATCTGCTGCAGGCCTTCGGCGTGCGCGCGGCTTGCTTCGATGTCGAACAGGAAGAACTCGCGGTCGAGGATCACGTCCTCGCCGGCGAGAAACTGCTGGATGCGTGCGTCGACCTTGACGCCGGGTTTTTGCCACAACAGATCCGACATTGCAGTTCCTTCCATTCAATTCAGTGCTGCGACAAACCCGGGATGCCCGTGACCTCGGCCAGGCCGAAGGCCAGGTTGAGGTTCTGCAACGCCTGCGTCGCCGCGCCCTTGAGCAGGTTGTCCTCGGTGGCGACCACCACCAGGCGCTTGCCATCCGGCGTCAGCGTGAAACCGCCGAGCTCGACATGATGGCGCCCGGCAATCGCGCTGACCCACGGCGCCTCGTCGCCGACCTCGACCAGCGGCTCGCCCGCGTAGCGCTCAACATACCGCGACACGACTTCGTCACGCGCGAAGGGCCTGGTCAGCTGCATGTTGGCCGTGATCGTCAGGCCGCGGAAGTGCGGCGCCACGTGCGGCAGGAACTGGATTTCCTGGCCGAGCTGGCGCGTGACCTCGCGCTCGTGGACGTGGTTGGTCAGCGCGTACGGCATCAGGTTGTCGCGCAGCTTGTCCGGGTCGTTCTTGTCCGAAGGCGAGGTGCCGGCGCCGGAATAGCCGGACACGCCAAAGCACTGCACGGCACCGTCGAGCGCACCGAGCATCGGTGCGACCGCCAGCTGCATCGCCGTCGCATAGCAGCCGGGGTTGCTGATGCGGCGCTGGCCGCTGTACCGCGCACGGGTCAGCTCCGGCAGGCCGTAGTACCAGCCGTCGTCGAAGCGGTAGTCGGCCGACAGGTCGATGATGACCGGGTCCACACCAGCCGCGTCGAAGGCCGCCACGCACGCGGCGGCCTTCCCATTCGGCAGGGCCAGCACGACCGCGTCGGCACCGAGCGCCGGCAGTTCCTCGTGCGCCGGCGAGCTGTAGGTCAGTTCGCCGGTGTATTCGCTGATGTGGTCGGCAACGCGCTGCCCGACCAGCTCGCGCGACGATACGAACGCGAGCTCGAAGTCCGGGTGGGCCGAGATCAGGCGGATGAGTTCGGCGCCGACGTAACCGCGCGCGCCGACGATGCCAACGGACTTAGTCACGTCCGGATGCTCCATGGTTCTGCAACTTGTGAAGAAGATTGCGCTTCACCGCCGGCCATTCCGACTCGAGGATCGAGAAGGCGACGGTATCGCGCACGCTGCCGTCGGCATGGCGCCGGTGGCTGCGCAGCACGCCGTCCTGCTTCGCACCGAGGCGGGCGATGGCGGCGCGCGAGGCGAGGTTGAACCAGCTGGTCTCGAAACCGACACAGATGCAGCCCATGGCCTCAAAGGCATGGCCGAGCAGCAGCAGCTTGGCCTCGGTATTGAGTCCGGTGCGCTGCACATCCGGCGCGTACCAGGTGTAGCCGATCTGCAGGCGCGGCACCGTGGCGTCGAGATCGTAGTAGCGCGTGCTGCCGACGATCTCGCCGGACCCATCACGCACCACGAACGGCATCGACTTACCATCAGATTGCAGGTCAAGCGCCGCGGCGATGTACGCCTCGACCTGCTCCGGAGCCGGCACGTTGGTGTACCAGAGCCGGGACAGCTCGCCCGTGCCCAGCGCCGCGCGCAGGCCTTCGGCGCAAGCCGGCAGCAGCGGCTCCACCGCGACGTGTTCGCCGCGCAGGGTCGGTGTGGTGCACCAGGTGGCGGTGTCGCCAGTCATCTCAGTCCTTCAATGTCGCCGTACGTTCCGAGCAGTGCTCGACGCAGCGCTCGATCTCGGCGAAGCCGTCCATGCCGTACCAGAACACCTTCCACTTCTCCTGCTTCAGGCAGCCATCGGACTCGGAGTAGTAGAACGGGTTGACCGGGTTGCCGTGGCGCGAACGCCAGAACAGGCGCGGGTTCTGCTCGCGCATGACATGCCACACGGCCCGGCCGAGCCCTTCGCCCTGCGCTTCGTCGAGAACGGCGAACTTGTCCAGGTAGATGCCGGCATCTTCCTCGGTGAGGATCACCGCCGCGCGGTAGTTCTCGCTGACATAAGCGCGATGCAGTGTGGTGCGCTCGAAGTAATCGGGCATCAGGCGACGGCCGAATGCCGACTCGATCAGGCCGCGCAAGCGCTCCAGGTCGAGCTCGTCCCAGCGGGAGACCTGCAGGACGCGCTCGCCGCGACGCACCAGCGTGCCCGAGCCCTTGTGGGTGAACAGTTCCTTGGCCAGTTCCGCCGGCTTGGTGATCGACACCGACGAGGTCAACGGCAGCTTGTCGAGCAGGGCCTTGATCTGTTCGATCTTGACCCGCATGCCGCCGTTGATCCACGGCTGCGACATCAGGTGGTCGTACTCGGTCGACAGGTTGATCGAGTCGATGACCTTGCCACTGTCGTCGAGCAGGCCACCGGTGCCGGTCAGGAACACGATCTTGTACGGCTGCAGCTTCTGCACCAGCTCGTTGGCGGCGAAGTCGGCGTTGACGTTGAGGATCTGGCCGCCGGCGGTCTCGCCAAGGCTGGCGATGACCGGGATCGAACCGGCACGCAGGCTGGCTTCGATCGGCGCCAGGTTCACGCGCTTCACTTCGCCGACCAGGCCATAGGTGTCGCGATCGAGGTAATCGGACTCGAACACGCCCGACACAATCGACGTAGCGCGCGCGTCGAATGCCTGCAGCGCCTCGACCAGCTTGAGGTTCTGCGACTGGAACACGCGACGCACGATGGCGAGCGCTTCCGGCGAAGTCACACGCAGGCCGTTGACGGTCTGCTTCTCGATGCCGGCGGCGGCCATTTCTTCGTCGAGCTGCGGGCCGGCGCCGTGGATCACGATCGGGGTCAGGCCGACGTCCTGCAGGAAGGCGAGCGAGGACGTGAGTGCTTCCAGGTCGTCGCGCAGCACCGCACCGCCGACCTTGACCACGGCAAAACGCTTGGCGTCGAGCTGCGAGAAACGCTTGAGGTACTGCGAGATCTCCTTCGCGCTGGCCATGCTCGAGAGCAGGCGCACGATGGTCTGGCGGGTCTGGATGTCACGATTATCATTCATTGCAATGGAGCTCAATCCAGGATCCGGATGATGGAATCGGTGTAGCGCTGCAGTTGTTCCAGCGTCACCCATTCGTCGGCGGTGTGGGCCTGGGCGATGTCGCCCGGGCCATAGACGATCGCGGTCATGCCCGCGGCTGAGAACAGCGAGGCCTCGGTCCAGAAGTCGACCGCGTTGCCGATCGGCAACTGCAGCGCGTCGGCGAGGTCGCGTGCTTCCAGGCGACGCTGCTCGGCATCGGCGACGTCGCCCGACGGCAGCGAAGGGCCGCGGAAGGTTTCCTCATAGCGCTCGATCGCACCGGCCTCGACCAGCGTGCCGAAACGCTCGTGCAGCGCGTCGATCGACATCGACGGCAGCGGGCGGAAGCCGAAGCGCAGCTCCGCGCTCGGCGCGATCATGTTGGCCTTGATCCCACCCTCGACACGACCGATGTTGAAGCGCAGCCCGGTCAGCCCGCCGAAACGCTGGTGCGCCTGGCTCTCGACATGGTCCAGCGCATGCCCACCCCAGCGGATCGCCTGGTGCAGCGCGCTTGCCTGCATCGCGTTGGCACCCGAGGCATGACCGGCGATGCCACGGAAGCGCAGCAGTACCGAACTGATGCCGCGATGCGCCAGCACGGCCTCGCACTGCGTCGGTTCGGCGACGATCACCTCGTCGAAGCCGTGCATGCCGCCGAGGAACGCAGCGATGCAGCGCGCATCGTTGGCTTCCTCGTCGGTGGAGAACAGGAACGCGGCATCGCCCTGCGTCACCGATGCAGCCGTCAGCAGACCGGCGGCGGCGCCCTTGATGTCGCAGGCGCCCAGTCCGGTCGCACGGTCGCTGGTGACGCGGAGCTTGTGCGGATCGGCGCTCCACGCTTCTGACGACGGCACCGTGTCGAGGTGCACGTTGAACAGGCGCTTCGGATTGCCGCGCACGGCGAGCATCGATACCGCGCCGTCACCGTGGTCGGTGACGTCGATGCGGAAGCCCGCCAGCTGCTGCCGCAGGTAATCGAAAATGCCGCCGGTGCCGATGTCCCGCGGTGGATTGCGGGTGTCATACGACACCAGGGCTTCGAGGTGCTTGAGGGTTTTTGCGAGCATGTCGATTACTTGCGGTTGACTTCGGCCCACAGGGTGCTGCTCATGCCGAACAGCTTGATGAAGCCTTCGGCCTCGGCCACGCCCCAGTCCGCCGCCTGCGCGTAGGTCGCGCCCTTGGCATTGAGGATGTGCTTCGACTCGATCGCCACCGCGCTGACCAGGCCGCCCTGCGTCTCGATTACCACGTCGCCATTGACGGTCGACTGGCTCGACTCGAGGAACGCCTCGAGGTCGGCCTTGAGCGGATCGTGGAAGAAGCCTTCGTACACCAGCTCCACCCACTTGCGCGCGACGTCGGGTTTGAAGCGGTTCTGCTGCTTGCTCAGCACCGCTTCTTCCAGCGCGCGGTGCGCGGTGAGCAACGCGGTCAGGCCCGGTGCTTCGAAGATGATGCGGCCCTTCAGCCCGATCGTGGTGTCGCCGGTGTACAGGCCACGGCCGACGCCGTACTGCGCGAACAGGCCGTTGAGCTTTGCCAGCATCTTGTGGCCGTCCATCTTCTCGCCATCGAGCGCGACCGCTTCACCGTTGACGAAGCTGACCTTCACCTTCAGCGGTTGTGCGGGCCATTCGCTGCGCGGCTTGCACCAGCCCACCGCGCCTTCGCCCGGCGCTTGCCAGCGGTCGATCTCGCCGCCGGACATGGTCAGGCCGAGCAGGTTTTCGTTGATCGTGTAGGCCTTCTGCTTGGCGCGCACGCCGAAGCCGCGCTCCTCCAGGTACTTCTGCTCGTAGGCGCGGACCTCGGTGTGTTCCTTCTGGATCTCGCGGATCGGCGCCACGATCTCGTAGTCGCCCAGCGCCTTCACCGCCAGGTCGAAACGCACCTGGTCGTTGCCCATGCCGGTGCAGCCGTGCGCGATCGCCCGGGTGCCGAGCTCTTCGCAGCGCTTGAGCGCGGCTTCGACAATCAGGTAGCGGTCGGACACCAGCAGCGGGTACTGGCCCTGGTAACCCTCGCCGGCCCAGACGAACGGCTTGACGAAGCCTTCCCAGATCGCCGGACCGCCGTCGACGGTGACGTGCGATGCAACGCCCAGTTCTGCAGCGCGCTCCTCGATGAAGGCGCGCTCCTCGGCATCGACGCCGCCGGTGTCGGCGAAGACGGTGTGCACGTTCCAGCCGCGCTCCTTCAGATAGGGCACGCAGAAGCTGGTGTCGAGGCCGCCGGAAAAGGCGAGGACGATGTCTTTGCTCATGTTCTTGTCTCTTGGTGTCTGCTCCCTCCCCCGCTTGCGGGGGAGGGTTGGGGTGGGGGCAACGGGGCGTGGCAGCGTCTGGCTGCCCTCACCCCAACCCCTCTCCCGCGGGCGGGAGAGGGGCTCTATTTCATTGTCAGCGACCGATCAATGCCGCCATGATCGCCTTCTGCACATGCAGGCGGTTTTCGGCCTCATCGATGGCGATGCACTGCGGCGAGTCCATCACCGCATCGGTGGCTTTCACGTTCCTGCGCAGCGGCAGGCAGTGGCTGAAGACGCCGTTGTTGGTCAGCGCCATCTTTGCCTCGTCGACGATGAAGTGCTGGTACTGGTCGCGGATGGGTTTCTCCGGGCCCCAGTTGCCGAAGAACGGCAGCGCGCCCCAGCTCTTGGCGTAGACCACGTCGGCGCCGCGGTAGGCGCTTTCGATGTCGTGTCTGACGGCAAGCGAGCCGCCGCTCTCGGCGACGTTCTGCGCGGCCCAGCCCATGTAGCGCTCATCGAGGATGTAATCGGGCGTCGGGCACAGCAGGGTCACGTCCATGCCCATCCGCGTCGCGATCGTCAGCGCCGAATTGGCCACCGCGGTGTTGAGCGGCTTGGGGTGGTAGGTCCAGGTCAGCACGTACTTCTTGCCGCGCAGGTCGCTGGTGCCGAAATGCTCCTGCAGGGCGAGGATGTGGGCCAACTCCTGGCACGGATGGGTGATCGTCTCCATGTTGATCACCGGCACCGGCGAATATCTGGCGAAGCTCTCGAGGACGATGTCCTCGCGGTCGTACTGCCAGTCGACGAACTTCGGGAAGGCGCGCACGCCGATCAGGTCCACGTAGCGACCGAGCACCCTGGCCACTTCAGCGATGTGCTCCTCGGTATCGCCGTCCATGACCGTGCCGAGGTTGAACTCGATCGGCCATGCGTCCTTGCCCGGCTGCAGCACCACGGCATGGCCGCCGAGCTGGAACGCGCCCAGCTCGAAGCTGGTGCGGGTGCGCATCGACGGATTGAAGAACACCAGCGCGATGGACTTGCCCTTGAGCTGCTCGCCGGCCTTGCTGCGCTTGAACGCGGCGGCCTGCGCCAGCAGCGCGTCGAGGTCGGGGCGCGACCAGTCCTGGGTGTTGAGGAAGTGTTGTTGCTTGCCAAGAGCGGTCATCGATTGCGGTTCCGGTGATCGTATGGGGAGGGGTGCGGTTCGCTGCGCGGGGCCGGAAAGCAAAAAAGCCCAGCGCGTAGGCTGGGCTTTTCTTGTGTCACTTCGCCTGTTAGGAAGGCGTGCGCGATACCGTCACCCAGCTGGTTTGCAGGTGTACGGTCGGCGGGCGCGCGAGGTCATCCCCGCCGCCATGTAGGCGGAGGTCAGTACGTCGGCGTCGGCGTAGTGGGTGTTCATCAGGCCGCGAATGCTCGCATGCACCCGCTGCGGGTGCAAGCTCCGGCGGCCCGATTGCCGCTCAGCGGCTGCTGGCCGGCGCCACGACCGGCGTCACCGAAACCCGTATGCGCAGGCGGTTTCCGGGATCTTCGGGCAGGCGCGAGCGGAACTTGGCGCCCTTGTAGGTGTAATCGACGTCGTAGGCGATCGGCCGGCGGTACTCGCGTTCGACCGGAACCGGCTTGCACTTGCTGTCCTGCTGTTCCTTTTCCTCGCGGGTCAGCGCTTCCTTGACTGCGCCGACCACGCGCGACAGACGCGAATCGCCCTCGCACTTCTGTTCCACCGAGTTGGCCCTGAGCGTCTGGTAGACCGGTGTCACTCGCAGTACCTGGGCATAGTCGAAGCGGACGTTTTCGGCCTGGATGACCGTGACCGTGCTCTGTGCCCTCGCCTCCCCGGCCGGCCAGGCGGCCAGCGCGAGTCCGACCAGGACAGTCCAGGTCACGGCAGTCGGAGGCGGAACTGGATGGCCCATCACACTCGCGGAGTCATAAATGTTTAGAAATTGTAAGCGCAGACAGGCAGCGAGGCCTGAACCCCGCCTTTAGACCTCCGGCCACTGCCGGCAAGCCACGGGCCCTGAATCGCAGCGTAATCGACCGGAGCGTCACTGGCACCTGTGATCAGCCGCTAGAATGGCCGCAACTCCGGCGATACCCCCCATGAGCCTTCACCTTTTCAACAGCCTGACGCGACGGGTCGAGCCGTTCGTGCCCCTCGACCCCGCCCGCCCGACGATGTACGTGTGCGGGCCAACGGTCTACAACTTCGTTCACATCGGCAATGCCCGCGGCCCGGTCGTTTTCGGGGTCCTGGCCGACCTGCTGCGCCGCCGTTTCGGCGCGCTGGCCTACGCCCGCAACATCACCGACGTCGACGACAAGATCAACAATGCCGCCCGCGAACAGGGCGTGCCGATCTCGGCGATCACCAGCCGCTTCGCCGCCGCGTACCGCGAGGACATGGCCGCGCTGGGCGTGAAGGCCCCGGACCTGGAGCCGGAAGCCACCGCCCACATCGGCCAGATCATCACCATGATCGAGCGCCTGATCGAGGTCGGCCACGCCTATGCCGCCGAGGGCCATGCGCTGTTCTCGGTCGCCAGCTACCCCGACTACGGCAAGCTTTCTCGGCGCGATCCGGAGGAAATGCTGGCCGGTGCCCGTGTCGACGTGGCCCCCTACAAGCGCGACCCGGGCGACTTCGTATTGTGGAAACCCTCCACCGACGACCTGCCCGGCTGGGATTCGCCCTGGGGCCGCGGCCGCCCGGGCTGGCACATCGAGTGCTCGGCGATGGCCGCCGCCCACCTGGGCGAGACCATCGACATCCACGCCGGCGGTGTCGACCTGCAGTTCCCCCATCACGAGAACGAGATCGCGCAGAGCGAGTGTGCCCACGGCGGCAGGATCTTCGCCCGCCACTGGCTGCACAACGGCATGCTCAACTTCGGCGGCGCCAAGATGGCCAAGTCGGTGGGCAACATCCAGCGCGTGCACGACCTGGTTCGCGAGTATCCGCCGGAGGCGCTGCGACTGGCACTGCTCTCGGCCCACTACCGGCAGCCGCTGGAGTGGTCGGACGGGCTGATCGACCAGAGCGTGCGCACGCTCGACCGGTTGTACGGGACTTTGCGCGATCTGGGCGATTGCGCCGTGGCGACGCCGTTGGCAATCCCGAAGACGATCGAAGCCGCGCTCGACGACGACCTCAACACGCCGCAGGTGCTGGCCGAGATCGCCCGCATCGCCGGTGAAGCGCGCAAGTCCGAGTCCGTGGATGAGCGTGCCCGCCTGAAGGGCGAGCTGCTCGGTGCCGGCCTGGCGCTGGGCCTGCTGCAGCAGGATCCTGCGCACTGGTTCGCACGCGGCGCCAGCAACGACGACGACGGCCGCATCCAGGTATTGATCGACGAGCGCATCACCGCCAAGAAGGCGCGCGACTTCGCCCGTGCCGATGCGATCCGCGACCAGCTCGCCGCTGAAGGCATCCTGCTCGAAGACACGCCGCAGGGCGTGCGCTGGAAGCGCGCCTAGTCCCCCTGGGTCCCGTCATCCCCGCGAAGGCGGGGACCCAGCGACTTTGGGGCCGGACAAGGCCCTGGGTTCCCGCCTTCGCGGGAATGACGAGCTCTTTACGCACACGGTCTGCGCCAGCAAGGGCGTAAAATTGTCCGCAATGAATGCCATCGCCGCCCCCACCAGCCCGTTCCCGCTCGAGACCTCGCCGAGTGAGGCCCAGGCCGCCATTCGCGAAGAGTTCGCTTTCTTCGGCGACTGGTCCGAGCGCTATCAGTACCTGATCGATCTCGGCCGCAAGCTGCCCGACCTGCCGGACGAGTGGAAGACCGAGCAGCACCGCCTGCACGGTTGCCAGTCGATGGTGTGGATCGTCGCCGAGGGCGATGCCGACCGCCTCGACTTCCATGCCATCAGCGACTCGGCCATTGTCTCGGGGCTGATCTACCTGGCCCTGCGCGTTTACTCGGGCCGCAGCGCCGCCGACATCGCCGCGACCGATGCCGACTACATTGCCGACATCGGCCTGGCGAAGCACCTCTCGCCCACGCGCAGCAACGGCCTGACCGCGATCCTCGGCTTCATCCGCGAACAGGCCCGGCAGCGGCTGTGATCCCTTGTCGGGACTGCGGGACTGATCGGGAATGAGCGCCGACGCTGACGCCCTGCCCACTCCTGGCGTCTCCGAACTACTGCGCAATCGCGGCTTTACCGGCCTGCTCACCTATCGCCTGCTGGCGATGCTGTCGTACCAGATCGTTGCGGTCACGGTCGGCTGGCATGTCTACGAGATCACCCGCGATGCGTTCGCGCTCGGCCTGATCGGCCTGGCCGAGGTGATTCCCTATTTCTGCTTCGCGCTGTTCGCCGGCTACGCCGTCGACCATCTGCCGCGACGCAAGCTCGGCATGGCCGCCTGCCTGGGCCTGCTGGTCACGACGCTGACGTTGGCCGCGGTCGCCGCCGGCGTGCTACCCGCAGGAGTGTCGGGGTTCGGAACGCTCACCATCTATGCGGCCATCGCCGTCAACGGCGTCGTCCGCGCGTTCCTGGCGCCGGTCTACATGTCGCTGTTCGCGCGCGTGCTCAAGCGCGACCAGTTCGCGCGCGGCGCCGGCGTCAGCAGCGTGGTGATGCAGGCGGGACTGGTGATGGGACCGGCGATGGGTGGCCTGCTCGTCGCCTGGGGTGGCAAGACGTCGGCTTATCTGGTTGCTGCTGGTTTTGCCCTGGCCGCGGCCATTGCGGTGATTGCGGTACGCGTGACCGAGCCGCCGATACCCGCCGAACGGGCGCCGGTGTTCAAGAGCATCGGCGAGGGCCTGCGCTTCGTCTTGAATACCCAGGTCGTGCTCGGTGCGCAGGCGCTGGACATGTTCTCGGTGCTGTTCGGCGGCGCCGTGGCGCTGCTGCCGGCGTTCATCAACGAGATCCTGCATTACGGGCCGGAGGCGTTGGGTCTGTTGCGTGCGGCGCCGGCTGCCGGTGCGGTGATGGTGGGCATCTATCTGGCGCGACGTCCGCTGCAGCGCCATGCCGGCCGGATATTGCTGGTCGCGGTGGCGGGGTTCGGCCTGTGCATCATCGGTTTCGCGCTGTCGCGCCATTTGTGGCTGTCGGCCTTGATGCTGATGTTGTCGGGCATGTGCGACGGGGTGTCGGTGGTGGTGCGCTCGACCATCCTGCAGCTGGCCACGCCCGATCACATGCGCGGGCGGGTGTCGTCGATCAATGGGATTTTCATCGGTTCGTCGAACGAGCTCGGCGCATTCGAGTCCGGCGTGGCCGCGCGGCTGCTTGGCCTGGTGCCGTCGGTGATCTTCGGTGGCTGCATGACGCTGGCGGTGGTCGGCGTGACGGCGAAACTCGCGCCGAAGCTGCGGCGACTGGATCTGCGCGACCTGCAGTGATGCGGGCGCCGGCCCGCTCCGTTGCGAGCCCCTCTCCCGCTTGCGGGAGAGGGGTTGGGGTGAGGGCGACGCATGGACCCGGGTGCGCTTCGCTTACCCGGGCTACGCACGGCTGCAAACAAAAAAGCCCGGCGGAATCCGGGCTTTTTCGACAGGCGACGCCGTGAAACCTAGTCGCCCATCTGCTTCTGCATGTGCTCCCAACGCTCCTGCGCATCGATCGTGCGCTCGGCGGTGAGGCGCGCCTCGAGGCGCTCCAGGCCGATTTCCTCGCCGGTGTCGACGCAGTAACCGTAGTCACCCGAATCGACGCGCTTGAGGGTGCTGTCGATCTTGCTGATCAGCTTTCGGTAACGATCGCGGGTGCGCAGTTCCAGCGAGTTCTCGGTTTCGCGGGTGGCGCGCTCGGCTTCGTCGCCGACATCACGCACTTCGTCCTTGAGGTTCTCGATGGTCTGCTTGGATTCCTCGACCAGATCCGCGCGCCAGCGGGTCAGGCGCTGACGGAAATACTCGAGCTGGAGCGGGTTCATGTATTCCTCGTCGACCGCCGGGCGATAACCCTGGGGGATGACGGGACGACCGTTGGTTTCATCGGTGGTGTACTGCACGACCTTGACCTTGCCTCTCGGCGCAGGTGCCTGCGGCTTGGCGACGACCGCAACGGCTACCTTGCCGGTCGGACGTGGAGCGGTTTTGGTCGCTGGAGTGCTGGCGGCCGCCGCTTTCGATGCAGGCGCCTTGTTGGATGCGGATTGCGTCACTGGATTTTTGGCAACTTGAGGCTTGCTTACGGCCGGTTCCACCGATGCTGTCTTGGTGGCCGGACGCGGTGCGGGTTTCTTGACGACGACGGGCTTGCTCTCCGGCTTTGCGGCGGGCTTGCCTTCGTTACGGGGGAGGGGCTTGCCCGGCGCGGGCCTGGCCGGGGCGGCCTGCTTCACGGGGGCTTGCTTTGCTGCTGCCGGCTTTGCTGCCGCCGGCTTGACGGGCGCTGCCTTGCTGGCGACCGGCTTCTTGGCCGGTACCGCCTTCTTGGCGACGGGTTTCCTGGCAACGGCGACCTTCTTGGCCGGTGCCTTCTTGACTGGCGCTTTCTTGGCGACGGCCTTCTTGGCCGCCGGCTTCTTGGCCGGGGCCGCCTTCTTGGCGACGGGCTTCTTGCTGACGGCCTTCTTGGCGGCCGGCTTCTTGGCTACCGCCTTCTTCGCTGCGGGTTTGCTGGACACGGCTTTCTTCGCAGCCGGCTTGACGGTCTTCTTGACGGCCTTGGCGGCCTTCTTCGCGGTTTTTTTCACTGCCACGAGCGACTTGTCCTTCTGTTCCCCTGAGGACCTCCGAACCGGGGTCCGAAGGCATATATAGGCCACCGTATGTATAGGCCACAGCATGCCCCACTTTGCATCGCGGCGGGAAAGTGCCGCTTTGCCGGTACGGAGCCATACATCGTGCCGGTTCCGCACGGTTCAAGCGAGCCATCACGGATCGTCCGGACCCGAAGCCTTGTGACGGGAAAGCGCGCTGTTATACCCTGCCCCGGCACCCGCGGCAACCGCACATTCAAGTGCTTGACCGCATTAAGGAATCGTGATCGACCGCCTCCTCATCGTCATGCTCCGCGGTTACAAGCGCTGGATCAGTCCACTGCT
>DATDBK010000219.1:0-4535 GCA_036524935.1 Lysobacter sp.
CTATAGTCGCGGTCCTAAGGAGAGGGGAACTCCACCGGGTTTACCCGGTCGTAACCAGACCATGCACGCGCGCCTGCTTCGACTGCCGTTGACCCTGATGCTCGCCCTCGGCGTGGCCGCGGGAGTCCATGCGCAGAGCACTCCCAAGCGCGATGCCAGCGAAACGACCTACCTGCCGGTCTGGAACCAGACCAGCGGCAAGCTCGAATACCTGTTGCAGCTGGAACCGGCGAGCACGCCCATCGCGGGCGCCCGCTGGCAGGTCGGCAGCAATACCCTCGGCGCGGCCTTCGGCCTCGAGGCCGGTGACACGCTGGGGCTGGTCTGCGACCGCCAGACCGGCCTTGCCGGTGCGATCGGCAACCTCGCCAACCACTGCATGCTGGCCACCCTGGACGACGACGGCGGGTATTCCGGCAGCCGCAATGCCACGGTCGGCGCCAGCCTTGCCCGCCCCGGCGGCAAGGTCGGGCTGTCCCTCGGCAGCGGCCGCGACGCCATGCCGGCGTGGCTGAGCCCGAACAACAAGGCGAGCAAGGTCGACCAGAACACCCTCACCGTCTACGGCCAGAAGAACATCGGCCGCGAGGCGACGGTGTCGATCGGCGGCACCTGGGCGCGGGCACGGCTGATCCCGGCCGGTGAAGTTCCGGCCCTGGCCGACCGCTGGAGCAGCAAGAGCGTCACCATCGGCGCCGGCCTCGGCAATTTCAGCGCGAACATCGTCGGCCGCGTGGTCGACATCCCCGGCGAACCGGGCCAATGGGAAGGCCTCGGCGTCGGCCTGACCTGGCGTACCCCCTGGAGCGGCCAGCTCACCGTGGGCGCCGAGAACGTCGTCACCCGCGGCAAGAATCCATTTGCCCCCGGCAACGACGAGCAGGACGAAGGCACCGTGCCCTACGTCCGCTACGAGCAGGATCTCTGACCTGCTGAGTGCCACCCTGTGCGGTGGCCAGCAACTCGACTTCACACCAGGACGGCTCGCATTGCGGGCCGCTTCGCCGCGCGGCCTTCTGGCTGCGGATTCTCCGCGCAAGCGTACTGGTGCGTATCTTCACGTAATAGCAACGATTCGTTAACGACTCTTTCACTTCTCTCAAAGCCCGGCTAGGATCGGGACGACTTTGCCGTCTTTGGCGTCTTTTTTGACCCCATCGGCGCTGTCGTTCGATTCGCCCCTTTCAATGGAGAGAGAGAGACACATGACACCCAAGACCACCCAGCTCCGCGACGCAATCGTGTTTGCGCTCGCCGTGGGCACCACCGCGTCCGTGGCCACGGGCGCCGCGATCGCGCAGGAACAGCAGCAGCCGACCACGCTCGATCGCATCGAAGTCACCGGTTCGCGCATCCGCCAGGTCGACATCGAGACCGAGGCACCGGTACTGACCATCACCCGCGCGGACATCGAGAAGCAGGGCTTCCAGTCGGTCGCCGACATCCTGCAGAACATCTCCGCAGTGGGCGCGCCGGCCATCAGCCGCGCTTCGCCGCTGACCGCCGGCGAAAACGTCGGCGGCCAGTTCATCAGCATGCGCAACCTCGGCGCCACCCGCACCCTGATCCTGGTCAACGGCAAGCGCCTTGGCATCAGCACCAGCGGCCTGCAGGACGTGTCGCTGATCCCGACCGTCGCGGTCGAGCGCATCGAAGTGCTGAAGGACGGCGCATCGTCGATCTACGGCTCCGATGCCATCGCCGGCGTGGTCAACATCATCACCCGCTCGAACTTCGAAGGCGCCACCGCCAACGCCTACTACGGCCAGTACAGCGAAGGCGACGGCGAGACCACCCGTGCCGACTTCATCCTGGGCTTCACCGGTGACCGCGGTTCGCTGACCGCCGCCGTGGAATACCGCAAGGAAGAAGAAGTCTTCGCCAGGGACCGCCCGTACAGCGCGTATCCGCAGAGCGACCGTCACCCGACCCGCAACTGGACGACGGTGAGCCAGTGGGGCGTGATCAACCTGCCGTCCGCGCAGGGTGGCAATCGCGTGCTCAACCAGGGTGCCGATTGGCGCAACATCGCCAACTACCACGCTCTGAACACCAACACCGGCGCCACCGCCGCCGATCCGAACGGCTCGACCGTCGACAAGAGCAACACCAACCAGCAGACGCACCTGCGCACCCCGCTGGAAAGCCGCTCGCTGTTCGTCAACGGCATGTTCGACTTCAACGAGTGGGTGCGCTTCCGCGCCGACGTGCTCTACACCGATCGCGACGCCGACCGCCAGGTCGCCGGCTATCCGTTCCAGAGCCTGGCCGCAGGCCCGATTCCGGGCGGCTTCACCATGTCGCGCAACAGCTACTACAACCCGGTTGGTATCCACCACGGTGCCGCTACGCCGCAGGACGTGAGCTTCTGGCGCCGTACCTGGGAAGTGCCGCGCGTCGACAGCCCGTCGTCCAACACCTGGCGCTTCTCGACCGCGCTGGAAGGCAGCTTCGACGTCGCCGACCGCATCTTCGACTGGGACGTCAACTACCTCTACAACAACAACACCGTCCACCAGGAAAACTACGGCAACCTCAACATCGACCGCACCAAGCAGGCAACCGGCGCTTCGTTCGTCGATGCCAACGGCCAGGTCGTGTGCGGTACGCCGGACAATCCGGCCACGACGGTCAATGAGCGCAACGTCATTCCGGGCTGCGTGCCGTGGAATCCGTTCATCCCGTTCGGTCGCGAAGGCGACGGCGGCCTGACCAACAACCAGGCCCTGCAGGACTGGCTGTTCCAGCGCCTGAACTCGAGCGGCGAGACTGAAACCACGGTCTACAGCGCCAACCTCAGCGGCTCGCTCGCAACGCTGCCGGGTGGTGATCTGGGCATGGCGGTCGGCTACGAAAACCGCAAGGAGCAGGGTCGCTTCATTCCCGACGCCCAGGCGGTGACCGGCAATTCCACCACTCTCGCCGGCGGCCCGACCCAGGGCAGCTACACCGTCGATGAAGTCTATGCCGAGCTGTTCATCCCGCTGCTGTCCGACATGACGATGGCGAAGGAACTGAGCTTCAGCATCGCCAGCCGTTATTCGGACTACGACACCTTCGGCGACACGGTCAACAGCAAGTTCGGATTCAAGTGGAAGCCGATCGACTCGCTGCTGTTCCGCGGCACCTACGCTGAAGGCTTCCGCGCGCCGACGATCAACGACCTGTTCGGCGGCGGCTCGCAGACCTTCTCGTTCTTCACCGACCCGTGCGATACCAGCTTCGGCGCTTCGCGCACGAATCCGGCCGTGCGTACCAACTGCGCTGCCGACATCGTCAACGCCAACACGTTCCGCCAGCTGCAGCAGGGCTTCGTCCCGGCCGGTTCGGGCAACTCGCAGACGCCGGTGGCGTTCTTCTCGGGTTCCAATCCGAACCTGATTCCGGAAACCTCGGAGTCGAAGACGCTCGGCACCGTGTGGAGCCCGGGCTTCGTCGAAGGCCTGAACGTCAGCCTCGACTGGTGGAAGATCCGCATCGACGACACCATCGTTGCTGACTCGCCGACGCAGATGCTCAACGACTGCTACATCCAGAACGATCCGACCCGATGCGTTGCTTTCACGCGTGACCCGGTGCTGGGCTACGTCAACAGCCTGACCTTCACCGGCATCAACGCCGGTTACCGTGAGTCCGAAGGTTACGACCTCGACCTGGGCTACCGCCTGCCGACCGACAGCTTTGGCAACTTCAACCTGTCCTGGCAGACGACGTACACCGTCAATGACGAGATCAAGACCGACACCAATCCGGTGACTCCGCCGCAGCAGCTGGTCGGCTATGCCACTTCGCCTGGCTTCATCGGTACGTTCCGCATCCGCTCCAACGCCAGCCTGAGCTGGGACATGGGCGAGTGGGGCATCACCTGGGGTGCGCGCTACTACTCCGGGATGAAGGAAACCTGCCTGTCGCTCGCGCTGTTCCCGGACGAGTGCTCGAACCCGGACTTCGCGGTCGCCAACCCGAACCCGGCGCAGGCCCGCGCGATCAACGAGCTGGGTGCCAACACCTTCCACGACCTGGAGTTCCGCTGGCAGGCCCCGTGGAAGGCCACTGTCGCCCTGGGCGCCAACAACGTGTTCGACCACGTTGGCCCGGTGGTTTACAGCCAGCCGAACGCGAACGTGTCCTACCAGGGTCAGTTCGACATCGGCCGCTTCATCTACATGAAGTACCAGCAGCGCTTCTGATCGTCACCCTGTCCGACCACTGCGGCCCCTCACGGGGCCGCAGTCTTTTCAGTCGCCCGGTTCCATGGGCCCGGGGCTACCGGGCCAGGACCCTGACTGGGCACCAGGTGCCGCTGGCCCGGTTTCGCCTCTCCCAAGGCCCGCTTCGGCGACCGCCAAGGCCTCCGGTCCGGGCCTCCGTTCAGCGATCACGGGCCGATAACTGGTCATTAACGTTACTTTCACTTTCCTGATGGAGAGGTTACGATCGGGTTAAGTCTTGCCGTATTTGGCGTCTTTCTTGACCCCAACGGCCGGACCCACTGGATTCACCGACCCAGCTTTGGAGAGAGAGATGACCCTGAA
>DATDBK010000220.1:0-6705 GCA_036524935.1 Lysobacter sp.
TGTTCATGTGCCGCAGCAGCACGTTGCCGGCGGCGCGGGCGGCCTTGACCATGAGGGTGACGGCGGGTTTCTGCATGGCAAGCGGCCTCGTAGGGGGAGGTGGGGGACGGACTGGCGGCGGCAAAGAGCGGACCGGCTCGGAGCCGGGGCGCGGAGTTTACCATTGCAGGCCATGACTTCCGAATCCAGAACCGTGCCCGACCCAGTAGCCGACGCCGTGCCTTCCCCCGCCAGCCATGTCCCCGGACCGGTCGACCGCCTGCGCATCGTCCTGGTCGGCACCCAGCACCCCGGCAACATCGGATCGGCGGCGCGGGCGATGAAGACCATGGGCCTGACCCGGCTGGTGCTGGTCGCGCCCGAAAAGGCCCCCAGCGTCGAGTCCTATGCCCTGGCCGCCGGCGCCGACGATGTCCTGGCCGGCGCAACCACCTGCGCGACCCTGGCCGAGGCCGTCGCCGATTGCCGCCTGGTCCTGGGCTGCACCGCGCGCAGCCGCCGCGTCGCGCTGGAGGAACTGCTGCCGCGCGACGCCGCCGCGCGCGCCGTGGGCGAGGCCGGGGCCGGTGCCGAAGTGGCGCTGGTGTTCGGCCGTGAGCGCACCGGCCTGACCAACGACGAACTGCAGCTGTGCCACGCCTCGGTCCATATCCCCGCGAACCCGGACTACAGCTCGCTGAACCTGGCGGCCGCGGTGCAGGTGCTCAGCTACGAAGTGCGGCTGGCGGTGCTGGCTGCGACGGCCCCGACCGCGACCGCGACCGCGGCCGAGGGCGATGCCGGGGCCGGCGCCGAGCGGCGCGACACACCCGCGTCCCATGCCGAGATGGAGGGCTTCTTCGCCCAGCTGGCCGAAACGCTCGACGCGATCGATTTCCACAAGGGCCGCGCACCGGAGTCGGCCATGCGCAAGCTGCGCCGGCTGTACCTGCGAGCCGGGCTGGATTCGCGTGAAGTGCGGATCCTGCGCGGGATCCTGGCCGACGCCCAGCGCATGGCGAGCCTGGCGCGGCCCGGGAGCTGAACGCTCCACCGAGCACCGGACCCACCATCGGGCCGAACTGCGGTGCGGCCGTCGGCTGGCTGTATCGGCCCGGCGGGGTTTCGTATTAGGCTGGCGCCGGCACTTAGACGGGTCTTCCGTACTTGATCGCTAGCCTGAGTCGTATCGCCCTGTTGTTCGTACTCGCGCTGGCATCGGCGGCCGCATCGTTTCCGACGAAGGCCGGCAATGACACCGGCGTGCTCGTGCTCGGGCGGATCAGCGACGATCCCAAGACCCACTACGAGCAACTCAAGCCGCTGCTCGACTACGTGGTGCCGCGCATGGCCGATGTCGGCATCCGCGAGGGTCGCATCCTCATGGCCAAGGACTCGCAGCAGATGGCGAGCTATCTGCGCCGCGGGCGGGTCGACTGGGTCACCGAGACCACCGGCACGGCGATGCTGCTGCGCCAGCGCGCCGCGGCCCGGCCGCTGTTGTTGACCGAGCGCGACGGCACCAGCCACTACCACAGCCTGTTCTTCGCCCGTCGCGACAGCGGCCTGCGCTCGCTCGACGATCTGCGCGGGCACAGCGTCGCCTTCCAGCGGCCGTCCTCGACCAGCGCCTACTTCGTCCCCGCCATCGAACTGCTCGACCGCGGGCTGTCGCTGGAGATCCTGCTGTCGCCCGACGACCGCATCGAGAGCGGCGCGGTCGGCTACATGTTCGCCTGGTCAGAACTCAACATCTCGACCTGGGTCCACAAGGGCCTGGCCGACGTCGGCGTGATGAGCAACCTCGACTGGGCCAACCCAAAGCGGATGCCGCCGGCATTCCGCAGCGACCTGGTCGTTATTGGCGAGACCGAGGAATACCCGCGCGCGATCGAGATGGTGCGCGGCGACCTGGATCCCCGTGTCGAAGCCCGCCTGCGCGAAGTCCTCATCGACGCCGCTGGCGACCCCGAAGCCGGTGACGCGTTGCTGCGATTCTTCCGTACCACCCGCTTCATGCCGATCGACCCCGACTCCAAGCGCGCCCTGGACCACATAGCCAATGGCGTCACGCGCGTGCGGGCGGAGGTCGAATGAGCCTGCGCTTCGGCCTGCAAGCCAAGTTCATGATCCTGATGGGCATTGCGCTGATGGTGGTGCTGGCCCTGGTCGCGTTGTTGTTCAACCGCCAGGAGCGGATGCGCAACGAAGTCGAGGGCGTCAGCCGCCAGGCGATGCGCACGATGATGGGCGAAAGCCTGCGCCGGCAAGGCGAGGGCGCAGTCGCGCAGCTGGCGGCAACGCTGACCAACCCGATGTACTACTCGGACCTGGATGCGATCGGCGTGCTCAGCCGCGCCACGCTGCGCAACCCCGACGTGCGCTACGTCATCGTCTACGACGACGCCGGCCAGGTCCTGCATGACGGCAGCGAGGCCATCGTCCACTACGGCAAGCGCATGGACGATTCGCTGGCCAACAAGGTCATCGCCTCCAGGAGCCTGCTGTCGCAGTTCGACGAGAAGGTGATGGATGTGTCGGCGCCGATCATGATCGGCGATCAGCGCATCGGTGGCGTGCGCATCGGCTACGACCTGGTCGCGATGCGACGCTTCCAGGACCAGGCCGTGGACAAGCTGCGTTCCCGGCTCGATGCGCTAAGCCAGCGTTACGTGCTCTGGATAGGACTGCTGGGCGCGGGCATGCTTGCGTTCGGTGCGCTCTCGTTGCTGCTGATCCAGCGCCTGCTGGTGCGCCCGATCCGCGAGCTGGCCGAATCGGCGCGTGCGATCGAGGCGGGCCGTTTCGATACCGCCACACCGATCGACAACCGCAACGACGAAGTTGGCGACCTGATGCTGGCCTTCGACCGCATGAGCCGCAGCCTCGCGCGGCACGATCGCGAGATCCGGCGCATGGCGTACACCGACGCGCTGACCGGCCTGGCCAATCGCCTGGCGTTCCGCGAGTCGCTCGACCAGCGCCTGCTGCAGCTGCACGGCGCCGGCAGCCAGCTGTCGCTGCTGTTCGCCGACCTCGACGACTTCAAGCGCGTCAACGACACCCTCGGCCACGATGCCGGCGACGAAGTGCTGCTGCAATGCGCGCGCCGGATCGAGCAGACCGTGCGCCGCATCGGTGGCGAGGATGCGCTGCTGGCCCGCTTCGGCGGCGACGAATTCGTGATCCTGGTGCAGGGCGGCGACGACCCGGGTTCGGATGTGCGCAAGATCGCCACCCACCTGGCCGAAACGCTGGTGGTCGAACTCGGCGCGCCGATCCTGGTGCAGGACCGCCAGGTGTTTCTCGGCACGTCGATCGGCATCACGATGTTCCCGGACGACGCCTCCGGTGCGACCTCGCTGATGAAGAACGGCGACATCGCGATGTACCAGGCCAAGGTCGCCGGCAAGAACTGCTTCCGCTTCTACAGCCGCGCGATGGACCAGGCGGTGGAACGCCGCGTGCACCTGGAACACGAACTGCGCGGTGCCTGGGACCGCGGCGAACTGAGCCTGGCCTACCAGCCGGTGTTCCGACTGGTCGATGGCGCGATGATCGGCGCCGAGGCGCTGCTGCGCTGGAAGCATCCGGAGCTGGGCATGGTCGCGCCGTCGGTGTTCATCGACGTCGCCGAGCAGAGCGGCCTGATCGAAGTGTTGGGCCCGCAGGTGCTGCACAAGGCCTGTGCCGACGCCGTGCGCTGGCAGGAATCGCGCAGCGGCGAGGAGCCGCTGTTCCTGGCGGTGAATGTTTCGCCGCGGCAGCTGCGCAACGGGGACCTGCCCGACGTCGTGGCGGCCTCGTTGCGCGAAACCGGATTGCCTGCCGACCTGCTCCATCTCGAGTTGACCGAGACCGCGGTGATCGGAGACGAGCGCCACGCCAGCAACCTGCTGTCGCAACTGCGTGGGATGGGCGTGAAGGTGTGGCTGGACGACTTCGGTACCGGCTTCTCGGGCTTGAGCCACCTGCGCCGCGTGCCTGTGGATGGCGTCAAGATCGACCGCAGCTTCGTCGCCGACGTGCTGCGTGATCCCGACGACCTCGCCCTGACCACCGCGATCATCGCGATGGCGCACTCGCTGGGCATCCTGGTGGTGGCCGAGGGCGTGGAGAAGGAAGGCCAGTACGCGATCCTGCGCGAGCGCGGCTGCGACTTCGCGCAGGGCTACTGGCTGGGGCACCCGGTGACGGCGGAAGAGTTCATGGCAGTGGCCTGCTGAGCCAGCTCCGTCCTCCGGCACACGCCGGGATCCAATCCAATGCCGTCATCCCGGCGAACGCCGGGATCCAATCCAACGCCGTCATCCCGGCGAACGCCGGGATCCATTCTGCTGGTGCCGTTCTCAAACCACCATGTCGATCCAGCGCGCCGCCGCCGCCGCAAGGCTGCCCGACAGCACGCCGAACACGGCGATCGAAATCACGCCCGCGACCCAGGCGATGCCCATCAGGTAACCGTCGCGTTCCAGCAGCGCCAGTGCGAACACCACCAGCAGGGCGCCGAACAGGAAGTTGGTGAAGGGAATCGGCAGCGACAGCAGCAGGCCCAGTAGCACCAGCAGCAGCCCTGTGAAGAAATCGGCGAGGCGGTGATCGAGCAGCACCGTGGCGCGCGGACGCACCAGCTTCTCCAGCCGCGTCAGCCAGGGCGCCAGCAGATCGCGGAAGCGCGCCATCGCGTGCCGGTGCGGGCCGCGCCTGGCGAGGAACGCCGGCAGCCACGGTTCGCGCATGCCGAACAGCTGCTGCAGGCCGATCAGGATCACCAGCGGGCCGCTGATCGCACCGCCCAGGCCCGGGATCGGGATGAAGGCGGGAATCGTCGAGACGAACAGCAGCATGCCGAACGAACGATCACCCAGGCCGTGCAGCACGTCGCTCATGCGCAGCTGTTCGTTCGGGTCGCCCTCGGCGAAGCCGTCGAGCAACGCGCGCGTGCCGGCTTCGGGTGCGTGCTCTGGCCTAGCCCGCTGTGTCATCCGCACTGGATTCCTGTTCAATGCGCTGCAGCAGGAGCTTGTCGATGCGCGGGCCGTCGAGGTCGACGACTTCGATGCGCCAGTGGCTCCAGTCGAAATGCTCGCCGACGTAGGGGATGCGTCCGTAGTGCGCGATCACCATGCCGGCGGCGGTGTGGAAGTCGTGCTCGTCTTCGTCCGGCAGGCGGCCGCCACCAATGAGTTCGCGCAGGTCTTCGATCGGCAGCGAACCGTCGAGCAGGTACGAACCGTCGGAGCGTTCCACCACCGGTGAATTGTCGTCCTCGGCTTCGCCGGACTGGCTCATGGTCGAGTGAATCCGCCCGACCACTGCGTCCATCAGGTCGGCGACGGTGACCATGCCGCTGATGTCGCCATATTCGTCGACCACCAGCGCCAGCGACTGCTGCTCCTCGCGGAAGATTTCCAGCAGCTTCATCGCGTGCGTGGACTCGGACACGAACAGCGGGGCGCGCAGTTGCTTGAACAGGTCCGGCGCCTTCTCGTCGAGGCGATCGAGCAGCGACTTCACCTCGAGGATGCCAAGCACTTCGCTGTCGTTGCCGCGGTACACCGGATAGCGCGAGAACGGCGTCTCGCGCATCGCCGCCAGGTTCTCGGCGAAGTCCGCGGATGCATCGAGCCAGGCGATGCGCGTGCGCGGCGTCATCAGGCTCTCGGCGGTGCGGTCGCCGAGGCTGAGCACGCGGTTCATCATCTTGCGCTCGTCGGCGTCGATCACGCCCTGCTCGTGGCTTTCGCTGACCAGCAGGCGGATTTCCTCTTCGCTGATGGCGCTGCGGGCGTCGTCCTTGATGCCGAGCATGCGCAGCACCAGGCGGTTGATCGCGCCGAGGGTGGCGACCACCGGCCGCGCCGCGCGCGACAGGCCGTACAGCGGCAACGCCACCGCGCTGGCAATGCGCTCGGGATTGGTCAGGGCCAGGCGCTTGGGGATCAGCTCGCCGAAGATCACCGAGGCCGAGGTGATCAGGGTGACGGCGGTGCCAAGGCCAATGGCGCGGGCGTACCGCGCCGCTTCCGGCCACACGCCGCTGAACCAGCCCGCGATGGCCAGGCCAATGGCCTCGCCACCGAAGGTGCCGGTGAGGATGGCGATCGTGGTGATGCCCACCTGCACGGTCGACAGCAGGTTGTCCGGGTGCTCGGCCAGGGCCAGAGCCACTCGCGCGCCGCGACTGGGGTGGGCGGTGTCCTCGGCCATCTGCTTCAGGCGCAGCTTGCGCGAGGTCATCAGCGCCATCTCCGACAAAGCGAAGAAGGCGTTGAGGATGATCAGGAAGATGACTGTCAGCAGTTCCAGCATGCGGACCCTACCTCAGGATGGCAGGCTGGAGTGCACATGCCGTGATGGGGGAAGGTCTGGCAGGCGTTTGCGGAGGGCTGTTCTGGGTCGTCGTCCATGGGCCGGGGGCTGGGGGAAGGGGGGCGGGCTGGGGAAGGGCAGGGACTGGAGGCAAGGGCGGGGCAGCAAGCGAAAGGGATGGTAGCAGGGCGGCCCGATTCAACCCCTGTGGCATGCGCGGGGCGCGCGTTGTCGTCTCCGAACCGTCATAATTCCGCCCGCAGAACCCCACCAAGCCGCCAGTCCGGCACCACGAGGCACCCTCAGCATGTTCTCCCTGCAAACGATCTTCGGCCAAGGCAACCAGTTCTATACCCTGCTGGAAGAGGCCGCAGTCGCCGCCCACGACAGCACCACGGCGTTGCACGTCATGCT
>DATDBK010000221.1:0-7681 GCA_036524935.1 Lysobacter sp.
GCTGGGAGAGTTCGCCGAGGCCGGCCTGCTGAACCTTGTCGGTGTCAACGGCGTCGGCACGCACCAGCGCGGGCAGGACCCGCGGCGGATACGCCGAAACGGCTTCGGCGATCGCGGCGATGTGCTCCGGCGTGGTGCCGCAGCAGCCGCCGACCAGGTTCAGCAGGCCGGCCTGGGCGAACTCGCCGAGCACGGCGGCCATGTCTTCCGGCGTTTCGTCGTAACCGCCGAAGGCGTTGGGAAGGCCCGCGTTCGGGTGGGTGCTGACGTTGGCGTCGGCGACCTGGGAAAGCACGTCCACGTGCACCCGAAGGTCCTTTGCCCCGAGCGCACAGTTGAGTCCGATCGCCATCGGCTGCGAATGCCGCAGCGAGTACCAGAACGCCTCGGCGGTCTGCCCCGACAGGGTGCGGCCGGAGGCATCGGTGATCGTGCCGGAGATCATCACCGGCAAGCGCGCACCGCGGCCATCGAAGGCTTCCTCGATCGCGAACAGCGCGGCCTTGGCATTGAGCGTGTCGAACACCGTCTCGACCATCAGCACGTCGGCGCCACCGTCGATCAGACCGTCGGCGGCTTCGCGGTACGCCACGCGCAGTTCGTCGAAGGTGATCGCGCGGAAGCCGGGACGGTTCACATCGGGGCTGAGCGAGGCGGTGCGGCTGGTCGGCCCGAGCACGCCAATGACGAAGCGCGGGTGATCGGGGTTGGCAGCTTCGGCCGCATCGCAGGCGGCACGGGCCAGGCGCGCGCCGGCTTCGTTGAGTTCGCGCGCCAGGTGTTCCAGCCCGTAGTCGGCCAGCGACACGGTGGTGGAGTTGAAGGTGTTGGTCTCGATCAGGTCGGCACCGGCATCCAGGTACTGCGAATGGATGCTGCGGATGATGTCCGGCTGGGTGAGCGTGAGCAGGTCGTTGTTGCCACGCTGGTCGCGCGCGCAGCCGCAACCATCGCCGTGCACGTGCTCCGACAGGGCGTATGCGCGGTCGTAGCCGTGGGCGAAGCGCTCGCCACGATAGGCCGCTTCGTCCAGTTCATGGCGCTGGATCATCGTGCCCATGGCGCCGTCGATGATGAGGATGCGTTCTGCCAGCCGCTGCTGCAGCGCCTGCGCGCGGGTGGGGTTGAGCCAGGGGAGCGTGCTCATTTCAGGATTTCCTGCTTGCCTTTCTTGCTGCGGATTTGGGTTCTGGTGCGGCGGCGCCCGGCTTGCGCGCGATCAGGGCGATCACCTCGAAATGGGGTGGGCGCCGTTCACGGGTAACGGTTTCGCAGCTGCTGATCTCGAAGCCGGCCTTGCCCACGAACTTCGACAGGTCTTTCTCGCTGAAGCCGAGATTGACGTGGCCATAGGCGCCGACCACGCCACGGTGTTCATGCCGTGCCAGGCTGGTGAGCAGCAACCGGCCGCCCGGACGCAGCACGCGCGCGGCCTCGGCCACCGCCTGCGCCGGATGCTCGGCATAGGTCAGCGCGTGCATCAGCACGACCAGGTCGAAATGGGCGTCTGCGAAGGGCAGGGCGTGCATGTCGCCTTCACGGACTTCCACGTTCTTCAGCTTGCGCAGGCGCTCGGACGCTGCCAGCACGACCTTGGTGCTGGAATCCAGGCACACGTAGCGGTGCGAGTGCGGCGCCAGCAGTTCGGCCAGCACGCCGTCGCCAGAGGCGATATCGAGCACGTCGCCGGGTTCGAGCAGCGGCAGGGCGGAGCGGGCGAGCGCCTCCCAGGTGCGGCCGGGCGAGTAATGGCGCTCCATGTCGCCGGCCACCGAGTCGGCCCAGTTCTGTTCGGTCGCTCGCGCGGCCAACACATTGCCCACGCGTTCGGCATCCTGGCGCAGCAGCGGATCGTCGCTGCCTTCACGCAGCGTTTGCCACAGTGACTTCTGCGCCGAATCCAGCGAGGCGTCGTCGAAGCGGTAGTAGGCCGACACGCCGGAGCGGCGATCGCGCACCAGCCCGGCCTCCTTGAGCTTGGCCAGGTGGGTTGAAACGCGCGGCTGGGCGAGGCGGGTAATGGCCGACAACTCGGCGACCGTCAGCTCCTCGCGCTCCAGCAGTGCCAGCAGACGCACGCGGGTGGCATCGGCGAACACCTTCAGTCGCAGCGACCAGCCTTCCAGATCCATGATGTATCAACCTATCGCGATATAGCGATAAGTGTCGCCCGCAGGGCCCCAAGGGTCAAGCACGCCAACGGTCGTCATCCCGCCGAATGCCGGGACCCAGGCCGGTAACCCATCGGATCGCGCTTGATGCTTCGGCCTCTGGATCCCGGCGTTCGCCGGGATGACGGCGCGGGGCGGTTTCCGCCGCAGGCGGAAAAGGGCGGGTATGGCGCTGCGCAACAACCTCGGGGCCTGCGTTTCCTGCACGAGACAGCTACAATTCTCCGCCTGTAGCAATGAAACATCCCCATACTTGACGCCCCGAGGTATCCGACGTGGATTTTCGCTTCACTGAAGAGCAGTTGATGATCCAGGATGTGGCCCGCCGCATCGCCCAGGAAAAGATTGCTCCCAGCGCAGAGCACCACGACCAGACCGGCGAGTTCCCGCTGGCCAACATCCGCACCCTCGGCGAAAACGGCCTGATGGGCATCGAGGTGCCGGCCGAGTACGGCGGCGCCGGAATGGACCCGATCAGCTACGTGCTGGCGATGATCGAGATCGCTGCCGGCGACGCGGCCCACTCGACGATTGTCTCCGTCAACAACTCGCTGTTCTGCAACGGCATCCTCAAGTTCGGTACCGAAGAGCAGAAGCAGCTGTACGTGCGCGCCATTGCCGAAGGCCGCGAGATCGGCGCCTTCGCGCTGACCGAGCCGCAGTCGGGTTCCGATGCCACCGCGATGCGCTGCAAGGCCACCAAGCAGGCCGACGGCACCTTCGTCATCAACGGCAAGAAGAGCTGGATCACCTCCGGTCCGGTCGCCAAGTACATCGTGCTGTTCGCGATGACCGAGCCGGACAAGGGCGCGCGCGGCATCACCGCCTTCATGATCGACACCGCGCGCGCGGGCTTCCACCGCGGCAAGACCGAGCCCAAGCTCGGCATCCGCGCCTCGGCCACCTGCGAGATCGAGTTCGCCGACTACGTGGCCCAGCCCGAAGACGTCCTCGGCGACGAGGGCCACGGCTTCAAGATCGCCATGAGCGTGCTCGACGCCGGCCGCATCGGTATCGCCAGCCAGGCCATCGGCATCGCCCGTGCCGCCTACGAGAAGACCCTGGAGTACGTGCGCGAGCGCAAGGCGTTCGGCGCCGCAATCGGCACCTTCCAGATGACCCAGGCCAAGATCGCCGACATGAAGTGCAAGCTCGATGCAGCCACGCTGCTGACGCTGCGCGCGGCGTGGCAGAAGGGCCAGCACGAGCAGGGCGGCGCACGGTTCAGCAACGAGGCGGCCATCGCCAAGCTCACCGCCTCCGAGGCGGCGATGTGGATCACCCACCAGGCCGTGCAGATCCATGGCGGCATGGGCTATTCCAAGGAAATGCCGCTGGAGCGGTACTTCCGCGATGCCAAGATCACCGAGATCTACGAGGGCACCAGCGAGATCCAGCGCCTGGTGATCGCCCGTAACGAGACCGGCCTGCGCTGAATGCCGGCCCGCAGGCCCCTGTGACATCGCTGCAGCGCGTCGCGCTGCAGCTGCGCAATGCAGTAGCACTCCCGCTGTAGAGATCCACGCAGTAGCGAGCCATGTCATGAAACGTTTTGGATCGTCGCGCCCCACCGCCTGTCCTGCCGACCGCGGTGGCGGTCTGCTCGAAGCCCGCCTCCGCAAACCCGAGGCCGGCGCCCCTGACGCCGACCCGGGCGAAAAGCGCCCGCCGCTCGCAATGCGCCCAGTCGCGCTCGCGAACTGCCCGTACTGAACCGTATCCCCCGGCCCGCGCGAATAGCGTGGGCCTCTTTCCATTGGACCTTCAGTTCCCATGAGCATCAAACGCAACGTTGCTGCCAAGCCCGCCGCAAAGGCCGCCCAGGCCAAAACCAAGGTGACCACCACGGTGAACACCAAGGTGCCATCGAAGGAACCAGCTGCACCGGTGAAGGACGACACCGTCTCGCTCGGACCGATTCTCGCCGCGATGCGCAAGCGCTTGCCCAAAGCGCGCCATGCCGAGGCCGAGGCGTTCATCAACGCCTTCTACAAGCGCATGAGCAGCGACGAGCTGCCGCAGCACAGCGCCGAAGGCTGGGCCGAGCTGGCCACCGACTTCCTCGATTTCGCGCGCGCCCGCAAGCCGGGCTCGGCGCTGGTGCAGTTGTTCAACCCCACGATCAAGAACGAAGGCTGGGAGTCGACCCACACCGTCGTCCAGATCGCCAATGACGACATGCCGTTCCTGGTCGATTCGGTGACCATGGCGCTGGCCGAACAGGGCATCGGCGTGCACGTGCTGGGCCACCCGGTGGTGACCTTCAGGCGCGACAAGGCGGGCAAGCTGGTCGCCGTCGGAGAGGGCGTGTCGGAGTCGCTGATGCACCTGGAGATCGACCGCCAGCCGCAGGAAGCGATGCCGAAGATCCAGAAGGCGCTGGAGGCGGTGCTGGGCGATGTGCGTGCCTCGGTGCGCGACTGGCCGCAGATGAAGGCGAAGATGCTCGCCATCGCCGAAGACCTGGGCTCGCGCAAACTGCCGGTCAGCGATGCCGGCAAGCACGAGGCGCAGGAGTTCCTGCGCTGGGCCGGCGACAACCACTTCACCTTCCTCGGCTTCCGCGAGTACGACGTCGTCGAGAAGGGCGGGCAGCAGTTGCTCGCCGCCGACAAGGCCAGCGGCATGGGCCTGCTGCGTGGGCAGGACGTCGGCAAGCCGCGCCTGCTGACCTCGCTTGCGGCGCACTACATGCCGCAGTCGGGCTCGGTCGATGCGCTGATCCTGACCAAGACCAATGCACGCGCCACGGTCCACCGTCCTGGTTACATGGACTACATCGGCATCCTCAGCTTCGACGCCAAGGGCAAGCCGGTGCGCGAAGAGCGATTCCTTGGCCTGTACACCTCCAGCGCCTACAACCGCCGCCCGTGGGACATCCCGCTGGTGCGCCAGCGCCATCAGTACGTGATGGACAAGTCGGGGCTCACGCCCGACAGCCACAGCGGCAAGGCGCTGCGCCACATCCTTGAAAGCCTGCCGCGCGACGAGCTGTTCCAGTCCAACGAGGAAGAACTGCTGCGCACCGCAACCGGCATCCTGGGTCTGCAGGAGCGCGTGCGCAGCAAGCTGTTCCTGCGCCGCGACCGCTACGGCCGTTATTTCTCGGTGCTGGTCTACATCCCGCGCGACCGCTTCAACACCGACATGCGCCTGCGCATCGAGGCGATGCTCAAGCGCGAGCTGCACGGCGAGCACGTCGACTCCTCGGTCACGCTGGGCGGCGAATCGCCGCTGGCACAGGTGCACCTGATCGTGCGCCCGAAGAGCGGCGAAGCGGCGCGAGAAGGTATTTCCGCGGCCGAAACCGCGCACATCGAGGCCGAGCTGTCGAAGATCGTGCGCAACTGGCAGGACGATCTGCGCGAGCAGCTGATCGAGCGCCACGGTGAGGAACGCGGCCTGGCGCTGACCAACAGCTTCGGTCGCGCGCTACCCACCGGCTACATCGAGGAAGTCAGCGCCAGCATCGCCGCCGATGACGTCGACAACCTGGCCGCGCTGACCGGCCCGGATGACCTGCGCCTGAGCCTCTACCGCGCCCATCGCGGCGAAGGTGGCCTGCGCTTCAAGTTCTATCGCGAGCACGACGACATCCCGCTGTCGGATGCGCTGCCGATGATGGAGAACATGGGCCTGCGGGTAATCTCCGAGCACCCCTACCGCCTGATTGCCGGCGGCAAGGCGTTGTTCATCCAGGACTTCGAGGTCGAGATCGCCGATGCCAACCTCGACATCTCCAGCCTCGACGCCAACTTCGAGCAGGCATTCGCGCAGATCTGGCGCGGCAATGCCGAGAACGACGGCTTCAACCGCCTGATCCTCACCGCCAACCTGTCCTGGCGCCAGGTGTCGATGCTGCGCGGCTACACCAAGTACCTGATGCAGGTCGGCGTGCCGTTCTCGCAGCCGTACGTGGAAGCCACGCTCAATCGCTACCCGCTGCTCGCGCGCCTGCTGGTGGAGTTGTTCGAAGCCAAGTTCGATCCGTGCACCGGCAACGAGAGCAAGGCCGAGATCAAGGCCGGCATGGAGCAGTTCACCGCCCAGCTCAAGACCCTGGCGAACGGCGACGAAGCCGCGCTGGCCGTGCTCAAGCCGGCGATCGATGCACGCGCGGGCAAGCGCGATGCACAGGTCGAGGCGACCCGTACGTCGCTCAAGGGCCTGCTCGACCGCGTAGCCAGCCTCGACGAGGACCGCATCCTGCGCAGCTTCATCGGCGTGATCGACGCGACCCTGCGCACGAGCTATTACATCCAGTACAAGAACGGCCAGCGTGCAGACGGCGGCCCGACCGACTACATCAGCTTCAAGTTCGACTCCAGCAAGGTGCCGGACCTGCCCAAGCCGCGTCCGTACCGCGAGATCTTCGTGTACGGCCCGCGCGTGGAAGGCGTGCACCTGCGCTTCGGCCCGGTCGCCCGTGGTGGCCTGCGCTGGTCCGATCGCCGCGAAGACTTCCGCACCGAAGTGCTGGGCCTGGTCAAGGCGCAGATGGTGAAGAACACCGTGATCGTGCCGGTCGGCTCCAAGGGCGGTTTCTTCGCCAAGCAGCTGCCGGACCCGGCCGTCGACCGCGACGCCTGGTTCAACGAAGGCGTGGCGTGCTACCAGCGCTTCATCAACGGCCTGCTGGACATCACCGACAACCTGGTCGACGGCAAGGTCGTGCCGCCGTCGAACGTGGTGCGTCATGACGGCGATGATCCGTACCTGGTCGTGGCCGCAGACAAGGGCACGGCGACCTTCTCCGACATCGCCAACGCCATCGCCCGCGCGCATGGCTACTGGCTCGACGATGCGTTCGCCTCGGGCGGTTCGGTCGGCTACGACCACAAGGGCATGGGCATCACCGCTCGCGGCGCCTGGGAGTCGGTCAAGCGCCACTTCCGCGCCATGGGCCGCGACTGCCAGAAGGAAGACTTCACCGTGGTCGGCGTCGGCGACATGTCCGGCGACGTGTTCGGCAACGGCATGCTGCTGAGCAAGCACATCCGCCTGCTGGCTGCGTTCGACCACCGCCACATCTTCCTCGACCCGAACCCCGATGCGGCGGTGACGTTCAAGGAGCGCCAGCGCATGTTCAAGCTGCCGCGCTCGAGCTGGGACGACTACGACAAGTCGCTGGTCAGCAAGGGCGGCGGCATCTTCCCGCGTTCGGCCAAGTCGATCCCGCTGTCGCCGGAGATCAAGGCCGCGCTGGGCATCGACAACGGCGTGACCGCGATGAGCCCGGTGGAACTGCTCAGCGCGATCCTCAAGGCACCGGTCGACCTGCTCTGGAATGGCGGCATCGGCACCTACGTCAAGGCCAGCAGCGAGAGCAATGCCGATGTCGGCGACCGCGCCAACAACGCCCTGCGCGTGAACGGTCGCGAGCTGCGCAGCAAGGTGGTGGGCGAGGGCGGCAACCTCGGCATGACCCAGCTCGGCCGCATCGAGGCGGCGCTGCACGGCGTGCTGCTCAACACCGACTTCATCGACAACTCCGCCGGCGTGGACACCTC
>DATDBK010000222.1:0-3084 GCA_036524935.1 Lysobacter sp.
AACCTCCGTGGCGAAAGCGGGATGCTCGGCGGCAAGGCGGTGCTGCAGCGCGACCACCTGCGGATGCGGTTGCCATGTGCGGGCGCCGAGCCGCGCCACCGGCAGGATACCGCGCACGCCATTGCACAGGAAAACCGCGTCAGCCGCTTCGACCTCGGTCACAGCCAGGCGCGCCTGGCCCGCTGCCAGCGCCTCCAGCGCCCAGGCCCGGCACACGCCGGCAATGCCACAACGATCGACCAGCGGGGTCGTCCAGGCACCCTGGCGAAGGATGAACACATTGGCAGCCGTGGCGCTGACCACGTCGCCTTCGCTGCTGCACATCAGGCCCTCGTGGACCGCGGCGTCCTGCCACTCGGCGCGGGCCAGGACCTGTTCCAGGCGATTGCAGTGCTTGATCCCGGCCAGTGCCGGCTGCAGGGACAAGCGCGTGTCGCACCAGCGCAGGCTCAGCCCGGTGACCTGCGACGGCGGCAGCGGGTGGCGCGAGAGAACCCAGTCGGGCACGACGGCCGACGCGGGCGAATAGCCACGTCCGCCGCTGCCGCGGGTCACGATCAGTTTCAGCACGGCATCGCTGCCAGCGAGCAGCCTCGTCGCCTCGACAAACGCCTGGCGCTCATCGGGAAGCGCCATGCGCAGCTTCGCCGCACCGCGCTGCAGGCGTTGCCAGTGTGCGGGCCACCAGTGCATCTCGCCGCGATGCGCGCGCACTGTCTCGAACAGGCCATCGCCATAGGCGAGGCCGCGGTTGTTGTCCGGCAGCGCCGGCACCGCCTGGTCGCCGGTGAAGTAGCGCACCGCCGCGATGCTCATCCCGCCACTCCGAGGGCACGCAGCATGCCGCGCGCCTTGGCCCGGGTCTCGTCGAGTTCGCGCTGCGGGTCGGAGTCGGCGACGATGCCGGCGCCGGTGCGGAAGCGCAGCGTCGCACCACAGGGATCCTGCTCCAGCTCGGCGCTGCGGATCAGGATGTTGAGGTCGAGGTCGCCGTCGCGGTTGAGCCAGCCCATTGCGCCGGTATAGGCGCCGCGCCCGACGCCTTCGAGCTCGGCGATGATCTGCATGCAGCGCACCTTGGGGCAGCCGGTGATCGTGCCGCCCGGGAACACCGCGCGGATCACCTGCCCCGGCGTCGCGTCCTGGCGCAGGCGCCCACGGACGTTGCTGACGATGTGGTGGACGTGGGCGTAGCTCTCGACCGTCATCAGTTCATCGACCTCGACACTGCCGGGCGCGCAGACGCGACCGAGATCGTTTCGCTCCAGGTCGATCAGCATCACGTGCTCGGCGCGCTCCTTGGGATGGCCCACCAGTTCCTGGATCCGCGCCGCGTCGTCATCACCCGCGAAACGCGGACGCGTGCCGGCGATCGGGCGTGTCTCGACGACATCACCGCGCACCGAGACCAGCCGCTCGGGCGACGCACTGACGACGGCCCAGTCCGCACCTGCGAACACGCCGGCGAATGGCGCCGGATTGTTCTGGCGCAGCCGTTCGAACAGCGCCGCAGGTTGCAAGGGGATGTCGAAGCGCGCGGTCCAGCCGCGCGAGAGATTGGCCTGGAACACGTCACCGGCGGCGAGGTAGTCGAGCACGCGGCGCACGCCCGCGGTGAAGCGCTCGGGCTCGTCTTCCTCGAGGACCGCCGGCGCGCGCCAGGGCTCGATGCCCGGGAGTCGTGCGGCAGCCTCGATGTCGGACAACACGCTTGCGACCAGCGCCTCGTGGCCGATCTCGGTCACCAGCACGCATTCGCCACTGGTGTGATCGCGCAGCACAGCGGCCGGGCAACGCAGGGCCAGAGCCACCGGCAATCGACCTTCCGCGCGCGGAAGCTTCAGCACCGGCTCGACCTGGGCGGCGGCTTCATAGCCGAACAACAGCGCCCAGCCACCGCGGAACGGCCAGCGCGGCTCGTCGCGCGCAACCCGCAGCGACTGCCATTGCGCATCGAGAGCGGTGAAGAAATCGCTGTCGACCACGTCGCCTTCGGCGCCTCGGGTCAGCCCGTCGGCGTCCAGACGCAGGGAGTCACCACTGGCCACCAGCAGCAGGTCCCACCGGCCCTGTGCGGTGCCGTGGGCGCTGGATTCCAGCAACAGCGGGTAGCGGACAGGCGCCTGTCGCTGCAGCGAGAGCAGGTCGAACGCGGCAGGCAGGGAACGGGTCAGCAGCATCCGCGTATTAGACCGCGTTTCGGCCACAAGCAACGATCCCCGCCGTGGCGGGGATCATCGTGGGGCAACCGTGCGTGGCAGCGGTCAGATCCGCTTGAACACCAGCGTGCCGTTGGTGCCACCGAAACCGAAGCCGTTGGAGACGGCGACGTCGATCCTGGCCTCGCGCGCCGTGTTCGGCACGTAGTCCAGGTCGCAGCCCTCGCCCGCCTCGTCCAGGTTGATGGTCGGCGGGATGATGCCGTGGTGCAGCGCCAGCACCGAGAAGATCGCCTCGACGCCACCGGCGGCCCCCAGCAGATGGCCCGTCATCGACTTGGTCGAGCTGACCATCGTCTTGTAGGCGTGGTCGCCCAGCGCACGCTTGATCGCCAGCGTCTCGGCGAGATCGCCGAGCGGAGTCGAGGTGCCGTGCGCGTTGAGATAACCGACCTGGTCGGGATTGACGCCGGCGTCCTTGAGTGCGGCGGCCATGCAGCGCGCCGGGCCTTCGCCGTTCTCGCTCGGCGCGGTCATGTGGAACGCGTCGGAACTGGCGCCGAAACCGGACAGCTCGCAGTAGATGCGCGCGCCGCGTGCCTTGGCACGCTCGTACTCTTCCAGGATCAGGATGCCTGCGCCGTCGCCGAGGACGAAGCCGTCGCGGTCCTTGTCCCAAGGGCGCGAGGCATGCGTCGGGTCGTCGTTGCGCGTGGACATCGCCTTCATCGAGCAGAAGCCGGCGACCGAGGTCGGCGACGAACCGCGCTCGGCGCCACCGGCGACCATCACGTCGGCATCGCCGTACTGGATCATGCGCATCGCCATGCCGATCGAATGGTTGGCGGTGGCGCAGGCCGAAACGGCCGAGAAATTGGGGCCCTTGATGCCGGTCAGCAGCGAGACCTGGCCGGGCAGCATGTTG
>DATDBK010000223.1:0-5651 GCA_036524935.1 Lysobacter sp.
GCATTGTTCTCAGGTAGCGGCAGCGTCCGCTGGGGACGGCCTTGGATCAGAAGAGGTCGTTATAGTTTCAATTGAAACCATAATCAAGGCCCATTGCAGCAAATGAACGACCGCACGCCCGGACAGTCGCGCCCGGCCCGCTCCGAGGCCGGCCCCGACCACGCGCAGCTCGACCTCGAGCATTTCCTGCCGTATCGCCTGTCGGTGCTGAGCAACCGCGTCAGCGGCACGATCGCGCGCATCTACACCGAGCGCTTCGCCCTGAGCATCACCGAATGGCGAGTGATGGCCGTCCTTGGCCGCTATCCCGACCTTTCGGCCAACGAGGTCGCCCAGCGCACGGCGATGGACAAGGTCGCGGTCAGTCGCGCGGTCGCGCGCCTGCTCGACGCCGGCCGCCTGCAGCGCGAGATCCACGGCGACGACCGTCGCCGCTCGGTGCTGCGTCTGTCGGACGCCGGCTACGGCATCTACGACGAGGTCGCGCCGTTGGCGCTGGAGTTCGAGCGCCGCCTGCTGCAGGGCATCGACGGTGCCGAGCGCGACGTGCTGTTCCGGCTGCTGGACCGGCTCGACGAGCTGGAGCTGCGGGCGGATGCGGAGCAGCCGGCGCCGTAGCGCTCAGCCGTGCTCGATCGAAGTCACCCGCCAGGCCGGGAACTCGCTGCCCGGCTCCGGCGTCCCGATCCAACCGCAGGCCAGCAGGCCGTCGTCGCTGCCGGCCTCGCACAGGTACACCGCGACCGCGCCGCGCTGCTGCTCGGTGCGCACGACCGCCCAGCCGGCAGGCAACGGCCGCTTCTCGCGCCGGTACTCGACCGCCAGGAACGGGGTTGCATCGGCCTCGAGGATCTCGCGCCCGGCGGATGACTCCACGGCCGTCACCGTGGCGATCTCGGCATCGAGGTGCGGCGGCACCGGCGGCCGCTCGATCACCAGGCCGTGCCCTTCCAGCCGCGCGGCGACGTCGCCCGGGACGGCATAGGCCAGCGGCCGGCGCACGACGTGCTCGCCGACGAAACGGCCGATGTAGGGCACCTTCACGCTGATCGGCTCGCCCTCGAGCATGTACGGCGCGCGCGTGAGCACCTCGACCTCGACGTCATCGAACGCCTCCAGCCGATAACGCACCGCGATCTCGTCCGGCGGCATCTCGCAATTGTCGAGCAACTGCACGATCTGCGCGCCGTGCTCGGCCACGTAGGCCAGCGTCTCGCGTACGAACGCATACGTGGTGAGCACGCGCTGCTCGAAGCTGATGTAGGCGTAGGTCTCCAGCAGCAGGTCCAGGCGATTGCACAGGCCGCGGTAGTTGCCGCCGAAGCGCGGATGGTGGGTGTAGGTGATCCAGCCGCTGCCCTCGCCGCCTTCGTCGCGCAGGAAGTTGCCGTAGTAGAACGTGTCGCGGCCGTCGTTCGCCTTCACCGCGTCGGTCACCGCCGGCAGCAGGTGCTGGCGCATGTACTGGATCGGTTCGCTGCGCCCGCTCAGCGCCGTGTGCGGAATGTCGAAGGTCAGGTCGAAGCGGTGGATCGAGCCGTTGGTGGCGTGGCAGTCGATGCTCAGGTGCGGGTTCCAGCGATGCATCACCTGCGTCTGCAGGAGGCGCATCTCCGGCGCGTCCTGGCGCATGTAGTCGCGGTTGAGGTTGATGCCGGCGGCGTTCACGCGCGTGCCGACACCGGTATCCGGGCCGAGCTGGCCGGTGAAATGGGCGATGTCGAGCCTGCGGTTCTCCGGATCGATGCGCTCGTTGCCGTCAGCGTTGAACAGCGGCACCAGCAGCAACGTGATGCGCGAGAGCAGGTCGCCGTGGTTGCCATCGAGCAGGTCGCGCACGTACATCAATCCGGCTTCCTTGCCCTCGACTTCGCCGGCGTGGATGCCGCACATCACCAGCACCACCGGCAGGCCCAGCTGGCGTGCCTGCTCCGGCGTGGTGACGCCGGTCGCCGACAGGACCAGCAAGGGCAGCGCGCGGCCTTCCGGGGTCTGGCCGAAGTCGGTGACGTGCAACCGCGGGTCGTTGCGTGCCGCCAGCGCGTCGATGAAGGACATCACGTCGGCGTGGCGCGAGGTCCAGGTGTAGTCGCTGCTTTCGGCGCGGGTCAGCGGGGACGGCTGCGGCATGTCGGGGATCCGGCGGAGCGAGGGGCCCTACCTTACGCGGATGCGGTCAATGGCCCGTCATGGCAACAGGACCGTCATTCCCGCGAAGGCGGGATCCCTCACCCCGTCATTCCCGCGAAGGCGGGAATCCAGGGACGTTGCTTTTGAAACGAAAACGGCGGCCCGGAGGCCGCCGCTTCGATCAAGGTGGATCCCGACTCGTCGGGATGACGATCTGGCAAAGCCGTGGCCGCGCAGCGGCCACGGGTCAGATCGTCACTTCACTCCGTGCATCAGCTTCTGCACCAGCGGCGCGATCAGGAACAGCAACGCACCGGCGCCGAGCAGGGCCCAGAAGCCGAACGTGTAGCCGCTCAGGGCCGAGGCCTGGGTCATGCCGCCTTCGCCGCTGACGTGGCCGGCGAAGATGCCCGACAGGTTGTTGCCGATGCCGGTCGACAGGAACCAGCCGCCCATGCCGAAGCCGACCAGGCGCATCGGCGCCAGCTTGGTCACCATCGACAGGCCGATCGGCGACAGGCACAGCTCGCCGATGGACTGGATCCAGTACACCGCGAACAGCGTCCAGAACGGGATCAGGCCGGCGTCCGTGACCAGCTTCGACAGCGCGAACATCAGCAGCAGGAACGCCAGGCCGTTGAAGATCAGGCCGAGGCCGAACTTGCGCGGGATCGACGGGTTGGCGCGACCGAGCTTCACCCAGATCCACGCGATCAGCGGGGCCAGGGTGATGATCGCGACCGAGTTGACGCTCTGGAACCAGGCGGTCGGGAACACGCGCTCGCCGCTCATCGAGTACACCATCTCGGCCAGGCCGCCGCTGAAGATGTCGCGGTCGACAATCTTGTCGGCGAGGAAGGTGAACGAGCTGCCCGCCTGTTCGAAGAACATCCAGAACAGGATGTTGAACGTGAAGATGATCAGCATCGCGATGCAGCGGTCGCGCTGGACGGCGCCTTCGCGGAAGGCCTCCACCAGCAGCATGGCGCACAGGCCCAGGAACATCGCGGTCAGCACGCCCTGCAGCGCGCCGGCACCCATCGCCAGCAGGAAGTACACGACCGGGATGGCGACCAGCGCACCGGCCAGGACATACAGGACCTTGCGCTTGTCGGCGCTGGCCTCCGGCGGACGGCCGATGCCTTCCAGGCCGCGACGGCCGAACCAGAACCACACCAGGCTGATCAGCATGCCGACGCCGGCCGCCATGAAGACGACCTTGTAGGCCGGCATCGTGTCGGTGCCGAAGATCTTGCGGGCGAGGTACTGGGTCAGCAGCGGCGCCAGCATCGCGCCCAGGTTGATGCCCATGTAGAAGATGGTGAAGCCCGAGTCGCGGCGCTCGTCGGCGGTGCTGTAGAGCTTGCCCACCATCGTCGAGATATTCGGCTTGAACAGGCCGTTGCCGACCACGATCGTGGCCAGGCCGAGCTTGAAGATCTGCTCGCTGGGCAAGGCGATCATGAACAGGCCCGCGGCCATGATCACCGCACCGAGCAGGATCGACCGCTGGTAACCCAGTATCCGGTCGGCGACATAGCCGCCGAAGATCGCCGCTGCGTACACCAGCGCCAGGTAGGCGCCATAGACGCGGTTGGCCGGAGCCTCACCCGCGGCGCTGCCGTCGTAGAACTGGGCGACGATGTAAAGCACCAGGGCCCAGCGGATGCCGTAGAACGCGAAGCGCTCCCAGAACTCCGTCATGAAGAGCATCCACAGCGGCTTGGGGTGTCCCAAGGTCTGCTTGAACTCGGGAATCGGTGCGGCCTGGCCGGGCGTGGGTATAGCGGTTCCGCTCATGCGGTGTCCCCTGTGGATCCAATACTGATTGGACGAATGCTGAATGAAAAAAACCCACGCCGGGTGGCACGGGACCGGGGAGATTTACCGGCTGAGGGCGGTCACGTCAAACCTGTGTGAAGGCCGGACGAAATGTGCTGCAGCGCACCATTCAAGCTGAATAGCGGGGGCGCTGGCGCGGCCAAGCCCGCAGCCGACGGAGGCAACACATCTCGCCAAAACAGGAAAGGTCAGTTCGAGGCGCTGCAAGCCATGGCCAGGACCAGCAAGCGCGGGAAGTCCGGATGGGCCGACCCCAGCCGCTGCTGCGCCTGCTCGAGCGTGCTCCACTCCAGCCGCGCATGCTCCTGGCGGTTCTCCGGCGTGCCGCTCCAGTCGTCGACGACGTACAGCCGCAACGTCCACGGCTCCGGCGCGCCGCCCTCGATGACGTCCAGGTAGCGCATGCGCGTGGGCACGATGCCGAGTTCCTCGTCGAGCTCCCGGATCAGCGCCTGCGCGGCGCTCTCGCCCGGCTCGATGTGCCCGCCGAACACATCCCATGCGCCGGCCAGCCAGTCACAGTTGTCGCTGCGCAGGCCCAGCAGCACCTCGCCCGTCCTTACGACGAATGCGCCGACGCAGTCATGCCTGCGCGACGCCATCGCATCACCCGGGAGTCGCACCGTAAGTGCCGCCGGCGCCGATCACCGTGCGCACGTCGAACAGCTCGGGGAAGAAAGTCAGTTCCAGCGCCTGCTTGAGGAAACCCACGCCGCTGGAACCGCCGGTGCCGCGCTTGAAGCCGATGATGCGCATCACCGTGCGCATGTGGCGGAAGCGCCAGAGCTGGAACTGGCTTTCCAGGTCGACCAGGTCTTCGCAAAGGTGGTAGGCCTGCCAGTGCGCGTCGGTGTCCTCGTAGATCCGCTCGAACACCGGCAGCAGCTCCGGGTCGGCGACGTGCGCGTGCGACCAGTCGCGCTCGACATGGCGCGCCGGCACCGCATGGCCATGGCGGGCCAGGTAGCGCAGCGCTTCGTCGTACAGGCTCGGCGATTCCAGCACTTCGCGCAGGCTGGCTTCGGCCTTGGCGTCGTGCGCGAACACCTTGAGCATCGCCGCGTTCTTGTTGCCGAGCAGGAATTCGATGGTGCGGTACTGCAATGACTGGAAACCCGACGACGGCCCGAGGATCTCGCGGAACTCCATGTACTCCGACGGCGTCAGCGTCTCGAGCACGGACCACATCTCGGTCAGCTGTCGCAGGATGTTCTTGCAGCGCGAGAAGATCTTCTGGCACTCGCCCAGGCGGTCGGCGCGCAGGTGCGCGATCGCGGCCTTGAGCTCGTGGATCATCAGCTTCATCCACAGCTCGGCGACCTGGTGCTGGACGATGAACAGCAGCTCGTCGTGGTGCGGCGGGTTGGAGAGGCGTTGCTGCGCCGACAGCAGGGTGTCCAGCTGCAGGTAGCCGGAATAGGTCATCCGCCCGGACAGGTCGGTGTGGATGCCGGTTTCCAGTTCGCGCTCGTTCTTGTCGACCGTCATTGCAGGCGTGTCTCGTGCTGGGCAGATCGTGCGGGGCAGATGCCCGGCAGGAGGCCGGACAGGGGGCCAGAAGGGTACCGCATCGGCCCGTCACCCCTCTGCAATACCCCGTCGGGCACAATCCGGCCGCCTGCAACGGGGGGCCATGGCAGGCCAACAACGGGGATTTCTCATGGACAAGAGCACGGGCC
>DATDBK010000224.1:0-27021 GCA_036524935.1 Lysobacter sp.
CGCCGGCGACGAGGTCCATCGCACCGCCCATCCCCTGACGAGCTTTTCGGTATTATCCAGTTTGCGAGGTCGCCCGCCTCGGAGACCTCCATCGCGCCGAGGATCGCCATGTCGATCTTGCCGCCGCGGATCATGCCGAAGCTGTCGGCAGAGGAGAAGTAGGAGGTGCGCGGCAGCTCAGTGATCGTCTGCTTGCCGGCGTTGATCAGGTCGGCGTCGAGCTCGGCCTCGGTGGGGAATGGTCCCATGCCGAGCATGCCGTTCTCGGACTGCAGCGTCACGTCGACGCCGTCGGGGATGTAGTTCGACACCAGCGTCGGGATGCCGATGCCGAGGTTGACGTACATGCCGTCCTTCAGCTCTTGCGCCGCTCGCGCGGCCATCTGGTTGCGGTCCCAGGGCATGGTCTCTGTCCTCCTCAGGCCGCGCGCACGGTGCGCTGCTCGATCCACTTCTCGTGCGGACCCTGGATGATGCGGTGCACGAAGATGCCGGGCGTGTGGATGCTGTCGGGGTCGAGCGAGCCGAGCGGCACGATCTCCTCGACCTCGGCGACGCAGACCTTGCCGCAGGTGGCGGCGTTCGGATTGAAGTTGCGCGCGGTCTTGCGGTAGACGAGGTTCCCCTGCTCGTCGCCCTTCCAGGCCTTGACGATGGCGAGGTCGGCGACGATGCCCCGCTCCAGGATGTACGTCTCGCCGTCGAACTCCTTGTGCTCCTTGCCCTCGGCGATGACCGTGCCAACCCCGGTGCGGGTATAGAACCCGGGGATGCCGGCACCACCGGCGCGCATCCTTTCGGCGAGCGTGCCCTGCGGGTTGAACTCGAGCTCGAGCTCGCCGGACAGGTACTGGCGCTCGAATTCCTTGTTCTCGCCGACGTACGACGAGATCATTTTCTTGATCTGGCGCGTCGTCAGCAGCAGGCCCAGGCCGAATCCATCGACGCCGGCGTTGTTGGAGATCGCGGTCAGGCCCTTGACCCCGCTGTCGCGCAGGGCTTCGATGAGCGCCTCGGGAATGCCGCACAGGCCGAAGCCGCCGACCGCGAGGGTCTGGTCATCGGCGACGACCCCCGCCAGTGCGGTCCGGGCATCGGGGAAAACCTTGGTCTTACTGCTGGCGCCGGCTTGCGTCGCGGCCATGGGGGCACTCCGGTTCGGGTCTGCGAATCGTCGCAGTTTACCGCGCCGCACCCGCGCGGCCACCGTACCTTCGGGCACGGAACGGGTGCGGGGTTGCTCGCGACCTGCCAATCCGGACCGGGTCACCAGCAAGCCGGCTCCCACGAAAGTAGACTTCGACCCATGCCTCGCCTCGCCCTTGTCACTGCCATTGCCGCCGCCGCCCTGGATGACGAGCTCGTGCCCCTGCTCGATGCCTGCGCGCGCGCCGGCATCGCCACGCACATCCGCGCCTGGGACGATCCGACCGTCACCTGGTCGCGCTTCGACGCGGTGCTGCTGCGTTCGCCGTGGGACTACACCGAGCGCCTGCGCGAGTTCCTCGACTGGTGTGCCCACGTCTCCACCCGCAGCAGCCTGATCAACCCGCTGCCGGTGGTGAGGTGGAACACCGACAAGCACTACCTGGCGGCCTTGGCGGAACGCGGCGTGCCTGTGGTCGCCACGCACTTCGTCGAACCGGACATGGACCCGCTGGCGACCCTGCAGGCCTTCCTGGCCGCGCATCCGCAGGCCACGGAATTCGTCGTCAAACCCGCGGTCGGCGCCGGCTCGCGCGACGCGCAGCGCTATCTGCGTTCACAGGAGTTCGCCGCGGCCAACCATATCGCGCGCCTGCTCGAAGCCGATCGCAGCGCGATGCTGCAACCGTACCTGGCATCGGTCGACCGCGATGGAGAGACCGCGCTGATGTATTTCCAGGGCCGCTTCAGTCACGCCATTCGCAAGGGACCGCTGCTGCAGCGGGACGAAGGGCCGACGGAACACCTGTTCGCGGCCGAGGAAATCACCGCGCGCATTCCGGGCCAGGACGAACTCGCCCTAGCCGGGCAGGTACTTGCCGCGGCATCGGACAGCCTGCAGCTGCAGGCGCCGCTGACGTATGCGCGTGTCGACCTGATCCGCGACGACGACGGCCGCCCCCGCGTGCTCGAACTGGAGCTGTGCGAACCGTCGTTGTTCTTCCTGCATGCGGCCGGCAGCGCCGACCGGTTCGCCGCGCTGATGGCAGACACGCTGCGCCGCAGCGTGCCTGCCTCCTGAGGCTCAGGAACGCCCGTAGACGTCTTCGAGGCGGACGATGTCGTCCTCGCCGAGATAACTGCCCGACTGCACTTCGATCAGCTCGACCGGCTCGGTGCCGCGGTTGCGCAGGCGGTGCACGCTGCCCAGCGGGATGTAGGTGCTCTCGTTCTCGTGCAGGTCGAACACCTTGTCGTCGCAGGTCACTTCGGCCACGCCGGAAACGACGATCCAGTGCTCGGCACGCTTGTGGTGCTTCTGCAGGCTCAACGCCGCGCCGGGCTTGACCACGATCCGCTTGACCTGGAAACGCTCGCCCATGTCGATCGAGTCGTAGCTGCCCCACGGCCGGTAGACCTTGCGGTGGAACAGGTGCTCCTGGCGACCGGCCGCCTTGAGGCGATCCACGATCGTCTTGACGTCCTGGACCCGGTCCTTGCGCGCCACCAGGGTGGCGTCGGGCGTGTCGATGATGACCAGGTCCTCGACACCGATGGTGGCGATCATGCGGCGATCGGAGGCGCGCACGAGGCTGCCCTTGGTGTCGATCGAAATGACATCGCCGTCATGGCGGTTGTCGTCGTCGTCGCGCTCGGCAACCGACCACAGCGAAGACCACGAACCAATGTCACTCCAGCCGCAGCTCACCGGCACGACGGCGGCGTGATCGGTCCGCTCCATCACCGCGTAGTCGATGGAGTCGTTGGGGCTGGCCGCGAATTCGTCCTTGCCGACGCGGATGAAATCCAGGTCGCTCTCCGACGCGGAGTAGGACGCCTGGGCGGCCTTGAAGATCGCCGGCGCGTGCCTGGCGAGCTCGTCGAGGTAGCTCTTGGCCTTGAACAGGAACATGCCCGAGTTCCACGCGTAGCTGCCCTCGGCGACGTAGCGCTCGGCGGTGGCCAGGTCGGGCTTCTCGACGAAGCGTTCGACCTTGAATCCATCGTCGCTCAGCGCTTCGCCACGCAGGATGTAGCCGTACCCGGTTTCGGCGTAGTCCGGCTTGATTCCGAAGGTGACCAGCCAGCCGGCGTCGGCCAGGCCGGTGGCCGCGGCCACGGCATTGCGGAACGCGGCTTCGTCCTCGATCAGGTGGTCGGCCGGCATCACCAGGATGGAAGCGTCGGCGTCGTCGGCGATCACGTGCAGGGCAGCCAGGGCGATCGCCGGCGCCGTGTTGCGGGCCATCGGCTCCAGCAGGATTCCACCATTGTCGACGCCGATTTCACTCAGCTGCTCACCGACCATGAAACGGTGGTCCCCGCTGCACACGGTTACCGGGGACTGGGCACCTGGCAACTTGGACGCCCGGATCACGGTTTCCTGGTAGAGGGAACGGTCGCCGATCAGGGCGAGAAACTGCTTGGGCTGGTTCTGGCGGGACAGCGGCCAAAGGCGCGAACCGCTACCGCCGCTAAGGATTACGGGATGAAGCATCCTGGCTCCGAACTACTGATTTTCTACGGCCCCCAAGAATAGCGGACTGCCTGCCTTGCAGGCCAAACCCCCTACCGCGACATTTTCGCAACCTTGACAGCCCGTTCAGGTGCCCAACCACCCCCGCGGGCATCGCCCCACGCGTCTGCGTGGGGCCCGCCAGTCCGCTAGAATCGCTGTTTCTCGGCCCCAAGGCCGCGCAACCCCACAGGAACCCCCGAACGATGAAGATCCTCGTCGGCTACAAGCGCGTGGTGGACTTCAATGTCCGCATCCAGGTCAAGCCGGACGGCTCCGGCGTGGTCACCGACGGCGTCAAGCTGTCGCCAAACCCGTTCGATGAGATCGCTCTGGAAGAGGCCCTGCGCCTGCGCGACAAGGGCATCGCCACCGAGGTCGTGGTTGCCACGATCGCCCCGGCCGACGCCCAGGCGCACCTTCGCAACGGCCTGGCCATGGGCGCCAACCGCGCCATCCACGTGGTCAGCGATTCCCCGATCCAGCCGCTGACGGCCGCCCGTGCCCTGCTCAAGCTGATCGAGAAGGAGCAGCCGGACCTGGTCATCCTGGGCAAGCAGGCCATCGACGACGACTCCAGCCAGACCGGCCAGATGCTGGCCACCCTGTGGGGTCGCCCGCAGGCCACGTTCGCCTCCAAGCTCGAGGTCGCCGACGGCAAGGCCACGGTCACCCGCGAGGTCGATGCCGGCCTGGAAACGCTGGAAGTGGACCTGCCGGCCGTGGTCACCACCGACCTGCGCCTCAACGAGCCGCGCTTCATCAAGTTGCCCGACATCATGAAGGCCAAGAGCAAGCCGATGGAAACCATCGCCTTCGCCGACCTCGGTGTCGACACCGGCGACACCCTCAAGACCACCCACTACGCCGCCCCGGCCAAGCGCAGCAAGGGCGTGATGGTGAAGGACGCGGCCGAACTGGTCGCAGCACTCAAGCAAAAGGGGCTGCTGTAATGAGCAAGGTTCTGATCGTCGCCGAGCACCTGGGCGGAAAGCTCAACGCCGCCACCGCCAAGTGCGTGTCCGCCGCGCAGGCGCTGAAGCCTGACTCCATCGACATCGTGGTGCTGGCCGCAGACCCTGCCGCAGTCGCCGCCGATGCCGCGCAGATCGCCGGCGTGGCCAAGGTCCTCACCGTTGCCAACGCCGCCAACGCCAATGCCCTCGCCCAGGTACTGGCGCCGCAGGTGGCCAAGGTCGCCGCGGGCTACAGCCACGTGTTCGGCCCGAGCACCACCTTCGGCAAGGACCTGATGCCGTGCGTGGCCGCTCTGCTCGGCGTGGCGCAGGTGTCGGACGTGATGGCCGTCGAAGGCAGCCACACGTTCAAGCGCCCGATCTACGCCGGCAATGCGATCATCACCGTCGAAGCGCCCAGTGACCACACCGTCGTCGCCACCGTGCGTACGGCATCCTGGCCGGAAGCTGCCAAGGGCGGTAGCGCCGCGGTCGAGGCTGCAGCAGTCGAGGCATCGCTGCCGACGCATACCCGCTTCGTCGGCCTGGCCGCCGGCAAATCCGACCGCCCCGACTTGCAGAGCGCCAAGCGTGTGGTTTCTGGCGGACGCGGCGTCGGCTCGGCCGAGAACTTCAAGATCGTCTACGACCTGGCCGACAAGCTTGGCGCTGCCGTCGGCGCTTCGCGCGCCGCGGTCGATGCCGGCTACGTGCCGAACGAACTGCAGGTCGGCCAGACCGGCAAGATCATCGCCCCGGAGCTGTACATCGCCGTCGGCATCAGCGGCGCCATCCAGCACCTGACCGGCATCAAGGACGCCGGCACGATCGTGGCGATCAACAAGGACGGCGATGCGCCGATCTTCGAGATTGCGGATATCGGACTGGTAGGCGACCTGTTCGCACTGCTGCCGGAACTTGAGCGCGCGCTGGCCTGACCGGACGAGGCGAACATGGAACTGAGCTGCTTCAAGGCGTACGACGTCCGTGGTCGAGTTCCCGATGAACTCAACGAAGACATTGCCCGACGCATCGGCCAAGCCACGGCCGACGCGCTCGGGCCCGGCCCGGTCGTACTGGGCCGGGACGTCCGCCTCAGCAGCCCCACCCTTCAAGCCGAACTCGCCGCAGGCCTGATGGCCGCCGGTCGCGACGTCATCAACATCGGCTTGTGCGGAACCGAGGAGGTGTACTTCCAGACGTTCCACCTCGGCGCCGCCGGTGGGATCATGGTGACCGCCAGCCATAACCCGATGGACTACAACGGCTTGAAGCTGGTGCGTGAGGGCTCGCGCCCGATCAGCGGCGACTCGGGTCTGTTCGCAATCCGTGACGCTGCCGCCCTGGGCCAGTTCGCCGATGCCCCTGTGCGAGGAACGGTGCGGGTGCAAGAGGACAAATCGGCATACATCCAGCACCTCCTGGGCTATGTCGAGCTTTCGTTGCTGAAGCCGCTGAAGATCGTGGTCAATTCCGGCAACGGCGGAGCCGGCCTGGTCATCGACCAGTTGGCCCCGCACCTGCCGTTCGAGTTCATCCGCATCCAGCACGAGCCCGACGGCAGCTTTCCCAACGGCATCCCCAACCCGCTGCTTCCCGGCAACCGCGAGGCGACCGCCGCCGCGGTGCGCGAGCATGGCGCCGATTTCGGCATCGCCTGGGATGGCGATTTCGACCGCTGCTTCTTCTTCGATGCCCAAGGACGCTTCATCGAGGGGTACTACCTCGTCGGCCTGCTGGCGAAAGTCCTGCTGGTGCGCAGTCCAGGCGGGAAGATCATCCACGACCCGCGCCTGACCTGGAACACCATCGAAATGGTGCGCCAGGCCGGTGGCATTCCCGTGCAGAGCAAGACCGGCCATGCGTTCATCAAGGAACGGATGCGCGCCGAGGATGCGATCTACGGCGGAGAGATGAGTGCGCACCACTACTTCCGTGATTTCGCATACTGCGACTCGGGGATGATTCCGTGGTTGTTGATTGCCGAGCTGATCTCGCGCAGCGGTCAGTCGCTGGCTGAAATGGTCGAGGACCGCATGGCGGCTTACCCCTGCAGCGGCGAGATTAATTTCAAGGTCGCGGACGCCAAGCTCGCCATCGAGCGGGTGATGGCTTCGTTTGCCCCGCTCACTCACTCGATCGACTACACCGATGGCATCAGTGCCGACTTCGGCGACTGGCGGTTCAGCTTGCGAAGCTCCAACACAGAGCCGTTGCTGCGGCTGAATGTGGAGTCGCGGGCAGATACGAGACTCATGCAGCGACAGACCGAGGCAATTGCACGAATGCTGCAGGAGGATTGAATCCTCGGCGACTGAAATAGCAATGCACCCACCTGGCCGGCCAGATAGGAGCATCAAATGTCTCAGATTTCAGCGGAAGCAGTGCGGTGGGCGTATCGACTGTTCCTGGATCGCGAGCCCGAGAGCGACCAGGGCGTACAGGAATCGCTGGAATGCCTGGAGACGACGAAAGACGTCAGGCAACACTTTCTGCATTCTGAAGAATACCTGCTCAAGAACGAGCACCGGGGTTCCGTCGCACAAAGCCCTTTCTTCCACTACGCCACCTCGTTCGACCCGATCGAACTGATGCAACGCCATGCCGTCAGGAATCTGCAGGCGAGGCCAGGGTTCCTCACCAATTTTCTCGGCGTCCACATCGACCCCAAGTTCTTCCCAACGATCCTGACCGGACGCGAGGGCCAGGTCGAGGGCATACCCATCCCGGCCAACTGGCATGCCGACATCGCGGAGTGGGGCACCGCTCTGCGGGCAATAGAGTTGGCGGGCAACACGTTCACGATGATCGAACTGGGATGTGGGTGGGGCTGCTGGATGAACAATACGGGCGTTGCCGCTCGCGCCACTGGGCGAGGCGTCCAGTTGATTGGCATCGAGGGCGATGAGCACCACCTCGAGTTTGCTCGCGAGTCACTGGCGACCAATGGATTTCAGGACGACCAGGTGTCCCTGCACCGAGGCATCGCATCCGCCCGCTCTGGATTTGCTCTCTTCCCCAGGCAGGATGTTGCGGGCACGACGTGGGGTAGCGAACCGATCTTCGACGCCACCGTCGAACAACGCCGAATTGCGCTTGCGTCCGGCAGTTTTGACGAACTGCCAATGGTTCTGCTGGCCGACCTGATCGGCAAGCATTCACGGATTGACCTTCTTCACATCGATATCCAAGGCGGGGAGGCCAATCTCGTGAAGGAGAACCTGGACCTGATCAGAACGCGCGTCGCCTACCTGCTTATTGGCACGCATTCAAAACAGATCGAAGGCAGCTTGTACGACACGCTCCTGGGTTCGGGATGGCGGCTGGAAATGGAACGTGCCGCGATCTTTGAACTGGTTGATGGCACGCCGCACATCCGTGTCGACGGAGTTCAGGGCTGGCGGAACTGTGCGTTGCTACCTGCATGAGGCCATCCACCGCGCCCCAGCCAGTTGGCTGCACCACGGAAAAGTCTCCCACACCAGCCCTCGACCGGGATCTGCGATGAAACAACAGTCAATGCCCGATAAGGCCGGCCTGGATGCGTCATTCCCGAAGAAGCGCATCAGCGCAGGCGCCGTAATACGTAGTTCATCGGGTGAATTGCTGATCGTCAAGCCGACCTATCGTGAAGGCTGGCTTCTGCCAGGCGGGGTATGCGAATCCAACGAGTCGCCGGCCATGGCCCTTGTCCGCGAAATTGACGAGGAGCTGGGGCTGGTCTGCGGCATCGTGAAACTGCTATGTGTCGACTACCTCTCGCCGGCCGATGGGTTCAGCGAGGCACTGCACTTCCTGTTTGAATGCAAGCCGTTGAGCGCGGACGACATCGCAAACATCCGTATCGACACCACCGAGATTGCAGACTATCGATTCTGCCGCGACGAAGAGGCCTGTGTCCAACTGGTACCTGCCATCGCGCGTCGCCTGACCTTCCTTGAGAGCGGCGGCAACTACTGCGAGAACGGACTACCGGCGACGACGCTGGGATAGGCACTGATCTCCGCTCACGAAGACCTGGCCAACAGGGTGATTCCCGCCAGCACCAGCATCGCCCCCAACGCCATGCTCAGGCTCAGGTGCTCACGCAGCAGCACGATCGCCAGCACCGTCGAGAACAGCATCGTCAGCCCCACCGCGATCGGGTATGCGACTGTCAATGGCTCGCGGGCCAGTATGAACATCCATACGAGGAACCCCACGACGTACAGCCCCGCACCGGTGCAGACCATGGCCGCAGGGTACAGATAGGCCTGCCCCGAGTCCCACGCGACCTTGAGCTGAGGTGCGGCGTACTTCACCAGCACCATTCCCGCAACGCTGCAGAATGTGTAGACCGCAAAGAGAACGGGAGTGGAGTACAGCTTGCTCATTCCGGTCGCCGCTTGGCCACGATGAACATGATGTCGAACAGGTTCAGCGACAGCGACAGGTTGAAGATCGGCCAATTGGCAATCCGACGGTACAGCCCACCCCATCCTAGACGCAGATCAAGGATGAAATGAAGGATTGAACGCAGGTCGCGCGCGTTGCCGGGATGACTGACATGCACAACGTCAAAACCATGTCGATCCAGGAGCTTGCTCAGGGTTGCAACTGAGAAGTAGTGCATGTGCGTCGGTGGGTGGATCATCCGCCAGTGCTTGCCGCGCATCCGCGCATTGAAGCTGTCGATGTCGCCCGTGGTAACGGCAATGTATCCGCCGGACTCTATTTCCCGCCCGGCTTTCTCGATGAAGATATCCGGTCGCGGCAGATGCTCGATGGTGTCCCACATCGCCACCAGGCCAACGCCGGGCTCCTCGGGTTGGTCGGAGTAGTTCCCTGTAATCGCGTCCACGCCCTTCGTTTCACGGGCATAACGGGTTGCGTCGGCGGAAATGTCGATTCCCTTGGCCGAGGCGACGTCGCCCTTTACCTCATCGAGGAAGAACCCATACGCGCATCCGATTTCAAATACCTTGCGCTTGGCCAGGTCGGGGATGATCTGTTGCAGCGTAGCAATGCGGCGCCGGAAGTTCGCCTTCAGGCTGGCCTCTTCGGAGATGTAGTTGCGATACTCCTCGCCGTGGAAATAGTCCTCGCCGTAGAGTGCGTTGAGCTCAGCCTCGGACAACGCCATGTCGGCCGTGATGAAGTCACAGGACCGGCATTGCTTGAGGCCAGGCAGGCGGCAGGGACCGTACTGGGAGCCACACACGAGGCAAGCCTCGCCGTTGGCCTGATTCGAGGGTTCAGTGACGTGCATTTGAAAATCTCTTGCGGAGTGGTCAGAGCCGTTCATCGAGATTCTTCCCCGTTTCCCGATGGGCAAAGCCCGGAATAGCCGATTGGATCGCGTCGACAATGGCGGCCTTGTCCAGGTTGCCGTCGACGCTGAGGACCGCATCCTCGAGCATCGATACGATTCCGTCCGCCAAGGCGCTACTGGGAATGTGGGCTACCGCACCCAAGGTCTGGAGGCCGCTGTCGACAACGGATTCACCAGAACCGACAAACTCCTCGTACGGCTTTTCGCCACTCGTATCCAGCGGTGTCATCAGCAGTGGCCAGCGCTTGGATGCGGCGAGAGCCGGCAGCGCGGCACGCGCTTCCGCCTCATCTTCGAACGGAACAGCCTCCAGCCCAATTTGCGCCAGGACCCGATGGGCAACTCCCTCCAGGGGCTGCAACTGGCCGACCGGATCAAGCAATGGAAAGAGCACCTCGCCGTCACCGCCAAGCAACGCCGCCAGCGCGCAGATTTCACCCGACTCGGCCTGGGATACGAAGTAGCGACGGGTTTCGCGCGGCACGGCCAGCGGTTGCCCCTTTGACAACCGGTACAGAAAACCCTGGAGCAGGCTGCCGTTGGAAAAGGCGACGTTGGCAAAGCGGGCCGACGTCGATGTGCCACCCTCGATTGCGGCGATGTCGAACACGATGTCCTCCATCAGGCGCTTGCTGGCACCCATCAGGCTGGTCGGGTTGGCCGCCTTGTCCGTGGATACGGCGAAGTAGCGCTTACCGTGGCCATAGGTCTCCAGCCAGCGCTTGAACCGGATGTGGCGAACGACATTGGTGTCGATCATCTGCAGCAGCGAGTAGACATCCTTCTCCGAGCGCACGTGCTTGAGCGCGGCGAAGTTGAGGACGATGTCGTACGGCTCCGACTCGGCAAGGAAGCGGCCCATCACGGGCGCGCCGTAGTCCAGTGGCAATGAACGGAAGTCCTCGACCTGCAAGCCACCGGGGCGGCCGCGCAGGTCGCGCACCAGTTCGGCGAGGTAGTTCTCACTCTGGTCCACGACATGCAGCGCCGCCGGTCCGAACGTGGAAATCAGCGCGGTCGTGGCCGAGCCAATCGTGCCGCCACCTCCGACTACCAGGACACGGGCGTTGGCCACGACATCCCGCAGCCCGCTCTCGCGGGCCCGCATATCAACGTCGAACTGAGACTGGTCGCGACCCAGTACCAACCGGTCGAGCGCGAGCTGGTCGATGCTTGCTGCTTCAAACATTGCGGTCTGAACCCCGTGTTTCCCTGGCGCGTTCCGCGGCGGGGATCTTGTGACTGTCGATCGCGACGAGGTATCGCGGTCGCCCCTTCACCTCGTCGAAAACCTGGGCGAGGTACTCGCCGAATATACCCATGAAGAACAACTGCAAGCCACCAAGGAACGACACGAATGTCATCAGTGACGCCCAGCCCTGCACATCTGCCCCGGCAACCAGGTAGGTGAGGACCAGCACCGCGCCCGCCGCCATGCTCAGCGACGACACCACCAGGCCCGTCACCGTACAAAGGCGAAGCGGAGTCTTGGAGAATGCACTGATGCCCTGCAGCGCGAAGTTGAACAGAATTGACGGCCTGTACTTCGAGGCTCCGCGCAACCGCTTCATTGGCTGGAACTCGATGAACGAAATGCGATACCCCACCCAGGCAACGACGCCACGGAGGAACATGTTGCGTTCCTGCAACTGATCGCGGATGACTTCGACGACCACGTGATCGAGCAACCTGTAGTCGGCGGCACCAGCGCGAAGTTCGATCGAACCGATCCATGAAATCAGCCGGTAGAACATGGCGGAACTCGTTCGCTTGAGGAAGCCGGTCTCCGTGCCGTCGCGACGTATGGTCTGGACGATCTGCGCACCCTGCTCCCATTGTTCAACCAGGGTCGGAATGAGCTCCGGCGGGTGTTGACCGTCACTATCGAGCATCACCAGCGCATCGGCATCGCTGGCATCGATGCCCGCGATCAGCGCCGACTGGTGACCGAATCGGCGGGACATGACCAATACGCGAACGTCCGGATCCCGCTCCGCCAATTGAAGCAGTATTTCCTCTGTCCGGTCGGATGCCGGATCCACCGCATAGATGAAGGAAACGCGGTATCTGTCGCGCAGCGTGGCGAGCGCGCCGAGCAGTCGCGCATGGAATTCCAGGATGACTTCTTCTTCGCGGAAGACAGGGCACAGCACTTGCAATGACTTCACGACAGACCCTCCTCGATCATGCGGGCGATGCCTTGGCGGAGGTCAATGCGCGGCACCCAACCCGTGTCGCTGCTGATTCGCCCGTGGTCGCACACGACATCCGGAATTTCGTTCGGGCGCGACTGCTGCAGGTCCACGACCGGTTTACCGCTGTCGGCCAACTCAAGCGTCATGTTGACGACCTCGCTCACCGAGTACGAACGTCCGCTACCGACATTGAACAGCTCGAACCCCTTGCGAGGAACCGAGCGCAACAAGGCATCGATCGCATCATCGATGAAGAGGTAGTCCCGGCGGGGCGCCAAGTCCATCAACTCGATCTCCGAAACCGCAGGGTCGAGCACCTGTTGCACGATTCGTGGGATCAGGAAGCGATCACTTTGCCCTGGGCCGTAGACATTGAACAAACGGATTGCCGTTACCGGAAGATCGTAGACACCGGCATACCAGCGGCACGCCTGTTCGCCCATCCACTTGGAGAACGCATAGGGATTGCTGGCATCGATGGAGTGGCTTTCATCGATAGGCAGGTGCGTTGGCACCCCGTAGATATACGCCCCGACGTAAGTCATCGATACGCCCGCACGGCGGCACTGGTCGAGCACCCGGACAGTGCCGTGACTGTTGACCAGGTGGAAGCGCGCGGGATCGCGCCACGCATCGGGCACTCCGGTCTCGGCGGCGAGATGGAAGACATGGTCGACGCCATCCATCGGCATCTCATCATCGAGCAGCCGGAATCCCTGCTCCCGGCTGAGCGTGATCACGTCGATGCCGTCCTGTCGCAGGCGAGCCACCAGGTAGCGGCCGACGAAGCCGCCGGCGCCAGTGACGACTACCCGCGACAAGGCGCGGGGCACGGCCGTTTCGCTCATGCCACTTCCAGCCGCTTGGACAGTTCAGGCCATTCGTCGACCGCACGCTGGTAGTCGTCCGGCCGGCCGATGTCCAGCCAGTAGCCGTCATGCGGCACGATGCTCACCACTTCATTGCGCTTGAGATACTCGAGCACCAGGTTGTCAAAGCCGAACGCCTGGTTCTCGGGGATGATGTCCAGCACCTTCCGCGATACTGCGTAGATCCCCATGCTCACCATGAAGGGGAAACACGGCTTCTCCTCGAAGCCGCTCAGGCGTTCGCCATCGTCCGAACGCAACACGCCGTAATCGATGCGCTGTTCGCGTCTGGCGGCGGAGATCGAGAACAAGCGATCGCGCGACGCGTGCGCATCAAGGAATCCGCCGTAGTCGACGTCGCTGAGAATGTCTCCGTTCATCACGAGGAAATGCTCCGGCAGATCCGGGATCAGTTTGAGCGGGCCCATCGTGCTCAGCGGCATGTGCTCGAGGGAGTAGTCAATCTTGATGCCCCATTTCTCACCGTCGCCGAAGAACGCCCTGAACAAGTCGGCCTGGTGGTTGACAGCCAGGGTGACATGTCCGAATCCGGCGCTGCGCAACTGACGGATTATGACCTCGAGGATCGGATACTCGCCGATGGGCATCAGCGGTTTCGGGAGTGCGACCGTGTAGGGGCGCAGGCGCGTGCCTTTTCCGCCCGCCAGAACAACAGCTCTTTTCATCTCAGTTCCTCAATGGTTCTTGCGATCGACGGCACGCAGAACGCGCCGCCAAGGCAGCAGGAAGGCGACACAGGCCAGCATTGCCAGGAAGGCCAGACCCAGTCCGATACGGAAGCTCCGCGGCCAGTAGGAGAGCACGACCTCATGCGCGCCAGCCGGTACAGCCACGCCCATGACCAGACCATCTACTGGCAGGATGGATGCCTTTACGGCATCCACCCGCGCCCTCCAGCCGGAATTATAGCTTTCGCTTACTACGAGCAATGCTGGCCCGGCACCGTCGACGTCCAGAACCCAGCGCCCCGCACTCCGCTCGCGGACGCTGACCTTCGGTGGTGCACTGCATGCCAGTGCTGGCAATGGCACGCCCGGCTCGATGAGGGCCGTACGATACGCGTCCAGACGCCCGTGCTCGCCAACCAGGCCTCCCAGTTGCGCCTGTATGTCGGCCGCGCTTGTCGTCCGGCCTTCGCACACCGCCCAGGCCATGCTGCGGTACCCGAGCCGCTCGCGCAGAGGCGGCAGGCCGGCCGCGGTCCTGGCGGGCGCAAGCGAATCCTCTGCCAGGACCGGCGCAAGAGACACGGGGATGGTCTTGCCGCCCGCATCAACCAGCTCAACGGCCTTGATCCTGATCGGCGCTGGCGCACCGTCGCGCAAGCTGATGTCAATTACATCGACATCGGCGGAGGCCCCGTCGGTTACGGGCCACTGGGCCTTGAACCACAATCCGTTGAAGTCTCCCGCACTGAACGTCTCGGCGACTTCCGGGCGCGAATGCGCCACCGTCGACCGCACGTCGGGACGGTCGTAGGCCCACTCCGCGGTCTCTTCGCCGGCATCCAGGGTTCTTGCGTCTACAGTCTTACCGTGTGCATCAAGCAGGCGCACGTCCACGATCGCCGCACCGTCGACGGTGGTGGTTGAGCAGCTAAGGTGCGAAATCACCCGCACTGCGGCAATGCGAGTTCCAGACGGCACCCTGGCCTTGATTTCCCGCAGCGAGTTCACCGAACCGCAGCCCGAGCCGAGGGCATAGGATTGCGCCGACGCCGTGTCGCCGGCGATCCATCGCACTGCGAGGACGTCCATCAGCGGCGCCGAGGGGTCGGTAACAGCGAATCCACCGGTGGGGTCGGCACCGGCGAAGCCGGAATACCGTGCCGACACCAGAGGACCATAGCCCGCCACGCTCGCTATGCCATGGCCCATGTTGACGTTCGGGCGGAGCGGAATCGCGGGCATCTGTGCGGCATTGAGTGGCAGCAGGCGACCGGGGCCGCGGGCCAGGTCGGCCAGGACCTCCGCCGCCTGCGCGGTGGTCTCCTGGTCCTGCGGCGGCCTGCCGTAACGCCATTCGTAGAACCAGCCAAACGTACCGAGATCGACGACGATCAACAGCAGTGACAGCGCGACAATCGACAGGCTCCGCCGCCATAGCAGCAGGGCGAATGCCGCCAGGCTTAGAACCATCAGCACGCACGGCACCCAGACATTGGCCGAGGCCGGCAACGTGCTTGACGGCAGTCTGGTCAGGACGCTCGCGACAGCCAGCACGGACAATGCTGCACCGGCCGCCGTCAACGCCGCCGCGCGAAGGCGACCTGGGGCCGCCTGCAGCAGTGCCGAAAGGCCGAATGCGCTCAACATGCCGACGCAGATTGCCACTGCGATCCCGAAGCGGGCCTGCGCCCTGAACTGCCCCAGCACAGGCAATTTGTGCACCAGGACGCCAAGCGGCGTGGCTGCGCCCATGGACAGCAACAGCGCGATCGCACCGGCGATTGCCCAGAACCATCGCCCCCTGGCGTTGGCCGCACGCGAAACAGCGACCAGGCTGAGGAGGATGGGGAGGATGCCCACGTAAATCGCGAGTTCCGTCAGGTTCCACGGCCCGTTGTATACGTCGAATGGCCCTGCGCCATTGGCTCCATAGAGGTTTGGGAATGCAAGCAGGCGCAAACTGGCTGCGTCGTGGGAGAACGCGTTGAACGCCTCCAATGACCAGTCACTTCGAACGCCCTGCGAGGCCGCCTCGTAAAATGGCAGCAGCGACGGCGCGGCCAGGCAAAGTCCGAGCGCGAACATCGCCGCAGTGTGCAGGGTGACGCGCAGCCGCTCCGTGGAGCCTGCTGCCAGGATCTCGTGTATGCCGAATCCGCCAGCCAGCATCAGCCCGATGATCGAAACCTGCGGATGCCCCCCCAACAGCGACAGCGCCACCGCAACCGCACCAAGCACGATCGGCCAGGCGGTCCTGGCGCCTCGGATCGACGCGAGTGCCCACAGGATCCAGGGGACCCAAGCAGCTGCATGGATCACGGCCAGGTGCCCCAGGTGCGCCACCATGAAGCCGCTGCCCGAAACGACAAGGGCGCCGGTCAACGCACCCAGTCGCGAACCGGTTGCCTTCAGCGCGAGACCAAACATGCCGGTGGCCATCACCACGTATGCGGAGACCACAAGCACGTTGAAGGTCGGGCTGAGCCAGCGCAGGGGATAGAACGTCTGCGCCTGGATGTCCGCCACGACCGGGTAGCCGCTCAGGATCGAGCCGTTCCATATCTCCCACGCAGGGAGATTGAAGAACGGGTAGTAGTAGATCTCGCCGTCCCCCGGCGCCAGCAGGTAACCGTGCAGCAAGGCCGGAGAGAAATAGAGCGCATAGAACAAGGCGAAGGCGCCGACGAGCACCAGGCCCGGCAGCAACAATTTCCCTCGCTCCTTCCACGAGACCGATCCCCGCATCGGGTCCTCTTCAAAGTGCATCTGCATTCCGCCACAGTATGTTCAGCAGCTTCTGCGACGACTCGCGCCAAGTCAGGGTCCTGATCCCGCTTGGTCTGCGCCAGCCGTGCTCGATCGACGACGAAATCGCGGTTGCCAGCGCCTTCGGATCGGAGGTCGCGAAGTAGGTCGCCTCACTGCCCGCAATCTCGCGGAACACCGGGATGTCGCTGAGCACCAAGGGGATCCCTCGGCTTCCCGCTTCCACCACAGGCAAACCGAACCCTTCGGCGATCGATGCCTGGACCAGCGCATGGCAACGGTCCAGCAGATACTGGACGTCGCCATCGGGCAACCCTTCCAGCCAGTGCAGGCGGCTTCCGAACTCCGGGTGAGTCAACAGCTGCTGCGACAGCGCTTCGACGTTCCATCCGCGCTTGCCGATGATGACCAGGCCGACGTCAACGCCGTCCAGCCAAAGCAGCTCGAATGCCGCAAGGATCGTGGCGTAGTCCTTGCGCGGCTCGACAGTACCCAACGCAACCAGCCACGGGCGGGTGCCCTGCTTCTCGCAAAGCCCGACGATGTCCGGGGATGCCTGTTCGACGCGACCCGATTCCAGATCACTGCCCAGGTGCAGGCTCCGCGACCACGGACGACGCGCCGCCGGGATCCCCAGCTCGTCGATGAACCGCTCGAGATCGTCCCGAGTGGCGTCGGAAATGCATACCATCCCGTCGCTGTGCTTGACCACGTGCTCGAGCCAGGACCGAAACGCTGGCGGCATGCCCGGATCGCAGTACTGCGGCCAATAGACGGGCACCAGGTCGTAAACCATCCAGACCACCTCGCCACCCGCGGCCCACACACGCTCATTGAGCCCGTCGAATCGCCCAGGGCTCCACCACGACGAGTCCACCATGAACACCAGGTCGTTGGCGCGGACATCGACTTCGTCATCCGCACCTTCCAGCGCCAGCCCGAGCCTGCTTCGCGCGTACTCGCGCGCATAGCGCACGCCCTTGTCCGTCCAGTGGATCGGTTCGACAAGGCCCTGGCCACGCTCGCTGGCCTCGCCGATCAAACCGATCAGATAGTTGCGTACGACGCGCTGGATGCCGCTGCGCGCATCAAGCCTTACGACTTCGCTGATATCCACCAGGATACGGCGCTGCCCACCTGAAGCGATTGCCTGCAGTCCATTGCGCAGCGTCGGCTCTGCCGTCGGGCCCGTTTCAACGCATGCGCCGGCGATGGCAGAAACCTCGGACGCGCTCGGCTTCCAGTCAACGCTCTTTTGCCGGGGATGTGAGGCGACCCACTCGGAAAGTGCCGAGATTGCCTGTTCCGCACAGCGATCCCATGTGAACGTGAGGGCGTGTTCGCGGGCGCCCATACGAAGCGAGTCGCAGAAGTCGTCGTCCTCGAGCGCATGGCGCAACGCGCCACAGGCAGCGTCGGCGTCGCGCGGGTCGAAAAGTACGCGACTGTCGTGCACAACCTCGGGCAATGCCCCCTGATCGGACGACAGCACGGGCGCGCCCTGCGCCATTGCCTCGAGAACAGGCAGACCGAAACCTTCGTAGAATGACGGGAAGAAGAACACGCGACAGCGCGCGTAGAGTTGCGCAAGCGTCGCCTCGCAGACCTTGCCGGCGATCACGACCCGGCTGCGCAGGTGCGAATGGCTGCCGTCGAGGGCCGCGACCACATCCTCACCCACCTGCGTGAAGACCAGCTGATAGCGCTTGCGAAGGTTCGCCGGGAGCGCCGCATACGCTTCCAGGGCCCCCATGCAGTTCTTTCGCCAGTCGGTGTTTCCCACCATGAGTACAAACGGATCGTGAATTCCCAGGTCGCCAAGCATGTCGCGATCGTGAGATTCCGAAGGCGCAGCCAGGCATGCATCCAGACCTGCGCCGATCGTCCTGATGCGCTTTGCGTCGATGCCGAGGTGGGAAATCAGATCGTCCCGCGTCGCCTCCGATATGGCAAGGAACAGATCGAACTTCCGGAACTGCTCGATCTTGGCTTCGTACCAGCTGCTCATGAACTCGCCAGCTGGCAGGTACCGTTCCGGAAACAGCAGCGGAATGATGTCGTATGCAATGACGGCGGTCGGGATGCCAGCCATCGCGGCATGATCGAGGTCCGCGTTATAGCGCGATCCGAACTCAAACAGACTTGAGACCAGGACTATGTCGGGATCCACCGACCCATAAAACCTGCTGCGGAGCAGGGCCGCGGCCGACCGAACCGCCGGAGAGAGGTCCGAGATGGCCGTGTTCGGATAGCTCACGGCCGCAGCCTCCGCGCGAATGCGTTTGTCGCGGAGCAGATGACGCGTTTCGCGCAGCCGATGCGGATCGGCTGCATCCAACCCGATGAACAGGCCACCGTCGTCGCCCAGGCGCCTGGACATCGCCTCCACCAAGCTAAGCGAGTATCTGCCGATGCCGCGGTTACGCGAATCGGTCTGGCACGACAACAGGTCGACTGCGATCCTCATCCTTGCCCCCATTTCCTTCTCGATCAGCTCGACTGGCGGCGCATGTCCGCGTCAACCATCATGGTGATCAATTGTTCCAGCGACGTCTTTGGTGCCCAGCCCAGGTGGGCCTTGGCCTTGGCCGGGTTGCCGAGCAGCACATCAACCTCGGCTGGACGGAAGAACTTCGGATCGATCACCAGATAATCGTCAGGGTTGAGGCCAACATGGGCGAACGCGATGTTGCACATGTCGCGAACCGTAGTGGTCAAACCGGTTGCCACGACATAGTCGTCCGCCGAAGGCTGCTGCATCATCAGCCACATGGCTTCGACATAGTCGCCGGCAAAACCCCAGTCGCGCTTGGCATCGATGTTGCCCAGGCGCAGCTCCTTCTGGTGGCCAAGCTTGATGCGGGCGACCGCATCGGTCACCTTTCGGGTGACGAACTCGATGCCGCGCAGTGGCGACTCATGATTGAACAGGATGCCGCTGGACGCGTGCATCTTGAAGCTCTCGCGGTAGTTGACCGTCGACCAGTGACCCATGAGCTTGGCCACGCCGTAGGGACTGCGCGGATAGAACGGCGTCTTTTCGTCCTGCATTTCCGCCTGGATCAAGCCGAACATCTCACTGGTCGACGCCTGGTAGAAATGGGCCTGCGGGTTGGCGATGCGCACGGCTTCAAGCACGTTGAGGGCACCGACGCCGTCGACCTGCGCCGTCAGCAGAGGCTGCTGCCATGAAGTGCCGACGAAACTCTGTGCGCCGAGGTTGTAGACCTCCGAGGCGCTGGAAGTCTCGATCGCCCGGATCATCGACGAGAGGTCGGTGAGGTCGCCATCGATCAAGCGGACTTCATTCTCGACACCAAGCTCCCGAAGGCGCCACAGGGTATCGGTGCTGCGGCGCGCGAGTACGCCGTACACGTCATACCCTTTACCCAGCAGCAACTTCGAGAGATAGGCGCCGTCTTGACCCGTAATGCCCGTAATGAGTGCGCTCTTGTTGTTGCTCATTTGTGATTCCTTGCGTCGTTCAGAATGTCGAGGAGAGTGGTTTCAAGTGGAATTTGCGGACTCCAACCGGTGTCGCGCGCAAGCTTCTGTGCACTGGCGACCATCCGCCGCTGTTCGGAAGGCCTCAACTTCGCCGGATCCTGCTGGATGGCCACGTTCAGCGAAGCCAGGCGACACATGTCCAGCAGCAGGTCACGGACACGCCGCTCCTGCCCGGAGCCGATCAGGTACGTTTCGCCGGCGCCGGCACGGGCGAACATGGCCGCGTAGGCGGAAACAACGTCGCGCACGTCGGTGAAGTCACGCGTCGTATCGATGTCGCCAGCCTCTATTACCGGTGCCTGGCGCCCTTCGGCTATGGCTACGACCTGGTGCGCTAGCGCCGGCAGCACGAAGCGGCTGTCCTGCCCCGGCCCGACATGGTTGAAAGGACGGGCGATCACGACGTCCAGATTCTCGGTGCGGTGCCACTGCAAGCACAATTGCTCGGCCGCGATCTTGCTGACGGCATACGGGCTCCTGGGTTCAGGCAGCCGCGCTTCGGTGACCGGCAGCGCTTCGTCGGGGACGCGACCGTACACATCACCGCTGCTGACGAACACCATCCGGCCGGCGAAACCGGTCGCCGTCAGCGCCTGCAGCAGGTTTGCCGTTCCGATCAGGTTGACCTCGAAGGTTTCCTGCGGTGCCTGGAATGAGCGCGGAACGAAGCTTTGCGCCGCAAGATGCAGCACCCCATCGGGGCGGACCTGCTCCACCAGTGATCGAACCGAAGAGACATCGCGGATGTCCCAGCCAGCTGGACTGCCATGGAACTCCCACTCCGCGAACGCGCCGCCCGGGGCGCAAGCGTTCTTGACGTGTGCGGCAACGAAGCCGGTGCTGCCGGTGACGAGCAGGCGCTTGATCGTGTTCAAGACGGCCGTCTCGCGACAATCGCGTAGTCGGGCGCAGCATGGAGCTGCCCAAGCAGTACGTTGACCGACGGCGCCCCAGGTATTTCCGGAGCAAGCAAGGGTGGAGCCCCCATGTCGCGCGCCTGCGTCCAGCGCTCGATGCGTGCGTCGTCAAAGCCGCGCGCTTCAACCAGCCAGCGCAATGCCAGCGGGGGAAGCGGGTTTCGATGAGTCGGATCCATGTAGAACAGATGGGAGCCGACCGAGAGATTCTCCGGGTTTGGCGTCTCCAGCGCGAGCACGCCTCCCGGCCGCAGTACACGCCGGCACTCGTCAAGCAAACGGATCATCACCTCGAAGGGCAGGTGCTCGACGATATGAATCCCCGTGATCGCGCCGGCGGACGCATCCGGCATCGCGCCCAGGACCTCGATGACGTCGCCTTCGATCACGTCCAGTCCGCGCGCGGCGCACATACCGAGGAACATGCGGTTGGAATCCACCCCGCGGGCGATGAGTCCATGTTCACGCAGTGTGTTCAGCCAGTCGCCACGGCCGCAGCCGATGTCGATCACCGGGGCTTCCGCGGTGCCTGCACCTGCGGAGCGCACAATGTCGATATAAGGCAACGCGCGAGTCCTGATGAGATCGCTGGATCCACGGAACTCCTCTTCAAATGCAACGTACAGCGGGTCGAGGTCGTGGTTCGGCGACAATCCCACTTGACGGATTAGCTGCGCCAACTCTTTCCTGAGCTGCGCAATTTCACTGTCAACCAGTCCGCCTAGCCTATCCACCGAGGCATGCAGCTGCGCAAGCTGATGGGCGACTTCTTCACTCGTCAGCCTGCTCTCTTCCGTGAGGTCATGGCTCTTCTCTTCAATACGCACGAGGCGCGATTGCACCTGCCGCGACAGGACGTTGACGAGGCGGCCAAGATCCTGGATTTCCGCCGCCTGGGAGGCCTCGATCTGCTTGGCGCGGTCCAGGAAATCGCTCAGGCGCAGCACACCGGTCACCCACCGCAGGACCGGCCCCAGATAACGCTTGCGGGACCATTTTTGCAGCGTGTACGGCAGCAGCAGGCCGTCGACATGAGTGCCCCGACTGATGCCTTCAGGTGACCAGCGCAGCGCGCCGAGTACCTCGACCTTGGACAGCTGTCCGCCCCGAAGCAACCCAACGTACAACGCCAGGCCACCGGGGTCGGGCATGCGTCGCAACACAGCAAGGTAGGCACTCTCGACGAATCCCCGGTCCGCGTACCTGAGCAGTTCCGACAACGAATAGGCTGGCTTAATCGGCACCTGCCCCGCAGCGCACCTCCAGAACGGCAGGGCACCCTCGGCGTCGATCATCAGCTCGCTCTCACCAGAGCCAAACGAGCCTCCACGACGAAACACTTCGTCGCGAACTTCTGCCATCACCCTTTCCACGTTCAATTTCATGCAGACCCCTGCGAATCGATCGGCGCGTAGACGCCGCGCACGATGCTTGTCACGGCAGCAGCGCTGTCGCGCCAACTTGGCCACGACTCTGGCTGTGAAGATGGCCAGCTCGCGCCGGCCACCAGGAATGAACTGAGCTCCTGCTCAAGGCCAGCACCGGAAAAATAGCGGGCACGATCGCGGGCAACTTCCCGAAATACCGGGAGATCCCGGAGCAGCAAACGGCATCCGGCGCGGCCGGCCTCGGCGATGGGCAGCCCGTAGCCTTCGCCGAGCGATGCCATCAGCAGCAAGTCCGACGAGCCAAGCAGCGCAGTCAGTTCGACGTCGTCGGGCGCCTCATACCAATGCAGCAGCGAGCCATAGTATCGGTGTCGGCGAATGCGCTTGTGGAGGCCAGCGCATTTCCAGCCCGGCCTCCCGGCCACAACCAGCTCAACCCGGCGACCTTGCTTCCACAGTTGCTCGAAGGCCCCTAGGGCCTCCGAATGCCCTTTGCGCGGCTCGACTGTGCCCACCATCAGCACCCGGGGAGTCGCCGAACGTATCAGGATGCCCGGCCTCCCCAGGCCGTCGGCGCCAAGCGGCAGCAGCTCCATCCGGCCGGAGAAACCAAGTCCATGCGAACTGAACGCTGCGACGAGTTCAGTGCGGACGTGATTGGAGATGCACAAAGCGACGTCTGCATGCTGTGCTACCAGCCGCAACCAGCACTGGTAGTCGCGCGCGACCTCCTCCGGAAACCATTGGGGGTGCGTGTGCGGCAGGAGGTCGTACACAACGATCAGCACACGCGTGCCGCTTGCGCGCAACGCCTGCAATGCGAGCGCGAACGCTTCATGTTGGCGACGACACAAATCCAATCCCAGTAAGGTGTCACCGTCAAGCGGGCCGACGACAGACTCATCCCCGAACTGTCCTTGCGGCACCCCGAACAAGCGTTCACAGAATCGCCACGCGTGGCGATAAAGACCATCGCTGCCGAGCCGCACCGGAACCACGCGCATTCCGTCGGGTGGATTGCAGAGCAGCTCTATGAAGAGACGCTTGGTCACGCGTTGGATACCAGCTCCGAGGTCCTCCCGGTCGACTTCGCTGACATCGACCAGCAAGCGCCCAGACCCCGAGGGTTCGCGCATGTTTCGCAGCAGGCCCTCGACAGCGCGAGGCATGGGGACGTGCGGAACCCCGACGCCGGAAGAGCCGGGCGCAGCGGCGGCGACGGGCGTGAATCGCGATGGGGTGGCCCCAGTGCCTGAAAGCATGCGCGAACGCAGCGCGCGCAAGGGGGCGGTCATTCGCCAGCTGATGCTCCCCTGCAGGTCGCCGAGCTGTGCGCCAAGGCTCCTGGTACGGGCAATTTGCTCGACCAGTGCCAGCCACGGCTGGACTCCCTCTGCAACGCCGCCGTCGTCCGTTTCGCGAACGGCGTCGGCGCATCGGCGATCAGTATTCATCCGCCCTCTCCGACCGTCTGACATGGATCACTGGCGGGAGGTAGGCAATACCCACGAAATTGGGGCGCCCCAGGTTGGCCACCGTGAATACCAGCGCCAGGTCCTTCCACTGGTAGTTATTGACCAGATGGGTCTGAGTGCTAGTAAGCGCAACGGAAACAGAATAGGTGCCGGGACCCATCGCGGCCTCGAAGCGGGCATCGAACTCGATCACCTCGCCGGCCTGACAATCCCCGATCTCCTGCTGGGTGTAGTGGGTGTTCGTACCAAAAACCGGCTGACCGAGGCGATCGCGCAGCATGTAGCCAAAGACGAGGTTCGGGACCTTGTTGAACACGCGCACGAGCGCGCGCAGCCCAACATGGTCACCCACACCGATGTACTCAACCGGATTTCCAGCAGCGTCGAGCAACTGCAGCGATTCCAGGCGGGCTTCGCCCGAGCCTGACTCGGTTGCCACGAACGACTCGCGCTGCTCGGTCCGGATGGTCGAGTTTTCCTTGTCGGCGATCAGCGCGTTGTAGTAGTCGAAGACTTCCTGGGGCCGGCCGTCAAGCAGCAGGCGGCCGGAGTCCAGCAGGATTGCGCGGTCGCAAAGCGACTGGATGGCGGTTGCGTCATGCGAGACGATCAGCAGCGTGGTGCCGGCCTCGCGAAACTCCCGGATCCGCTTGAAACACTTGTGGACGAAATAGGTGTCGCCGACCGACAGAGCTTCGTCCACGATAAACACGTCTGGGCGCACTGCGGTGGCCACGGCGAAGGCTATGCGCATCTGCATACCGCTCGAGTACGTCCGCACCGGCTGGCGGAAGTAGTCGCCGATCTCCGCGAAGGCCTCGATCTCGGACATCAGTCCGTCGATGACATCTCCCGACAGGCCCATCAGGCCCGCGGCATGCCGCACATTCTGTTCACCCGTAAGCTCCGGGTTGAACCCCAGGCCCAGCTCAAGCAACGCAGACACCCGCCCCTGGGCCCACACGGACCCTTCGGTGGGGCGAGCAGTGCCGACGACCATCTTCAGCAGCGTGCTCTTGCCTGCGCCATTCTGGCCAATGATGCCAACAGCTTCGCCGGCCTTGATCCGGAACGAGGCGTGTCGCAGCACCCAATGCTCGACCTTGGGCTTGGTGGCCAATCCAAACCACCGGGCGAATCGATGCAACTCGCTGGAAAACTGCAGGTAGGCCTTGCCTACGTTCTCGACGACCAATACGTCCGTACTCACAGCGCATCCACCATTTCCGCGGAAGCGCGGCGGAAGATCGTAAAGGCCAGGAGCAGCAGGAATGCTGCAATGCCGGCGGGCAACCACAGCTCCATCCCAGGGCTACGTCCGTAGACAAGCACACTGTGGTACGCCATCACCAGTGGAGCCACCGGGTTGATCGCCAGGGATGCCTTGAACTCATCGGGCAAGACGTTGAGCGGGTACACGATCGGAGTGACCCAGAACCAGAACTGCAGCACGACCGCCATGACTTGACCGATATCGCGCGCGAACACGTTGAGTGTCCCCAGCAACAATCCCAGGCCAGCGGCCAGGGCCACCGTCAGCACGATCAGCAGCGGCAGCCAAAGCCACAGCAGAGTGGGATAAAAGCCGAGCATAGGCAGCAGGACCAGCAGTACGAGCAGCAACGCCAGATTGTTCACAAGCGCGGAGCCAATCACGATCAGCGGCAGACTGATCCGCGGGAACTGCATCTTCTTGAGCAGTGACGCGTTATCGATGAATACCGTCAGGCACCGAGTCACGACCTCCACGAACAGGCTCCAGCAAAGAATGCCCGACAGCAGATAGACGGAGTACGCGAACTTGTTGTCGACTCCCTGCAATCGAGAAGCCAGGACACCGGAGAGGACCGTTGCGAAGATCAGTGCTTGTGCAAGTGGCTGCAGGACCACCCAGGCCGTTCCCAGCCGGCTTCTCGCCAGGCGACCGCGGAACTCGTTGATGATGGACGAAACCACAAAACCACGGTATCGCCACGCGGCGCGTACCAACGTGTCTACCATGTCAGGAACGCTCCACTGCCAGAGCACGTTCCAGCTCGGCACGCAGGTCACCCTGGTCCTCGACACCAACGCTCAAGCGAACCAGGTTGCCGGTGATGCCCAGCTGCGCCCGACGCGCCTCCGGTACCGACGCATGCGTCATGATCGCCGGATGATTGATCAGGCTTTCCACGCCACCCAGTGACTCAGCGATGGCGAACAGCTCGCAGCGCTCCATCATCCTGCGCGCGGCGGCTTCGCCACCCTTGAGATAGACACTCACCATCCCGCCAAACCCGTCCATCTGCCGCTTCGCCAGCTCATGCTGCGGGTGCGACTTCAGGCCCGGGTAAAGCACCTTCTCCACCGCCGGGTGGCTTTCCAGCCATTCCGCCAGCGCCTGCGCGTTCTCGCAATGCGCCTTCATGCGCAGATGCAGCGTCTTCAACCCACGCAGGGCGAGGAAGCTGTCGAACGGCCCCTGCACGCCACCGATGGCGTTCTGCAGGAAGCCCATCTGTTCGGCGATCTCCGCGTCGTCGCCGACCACGGCCATGCCGCCGACGATGTCGGAGTGGCCATTGAGGTACTTGGTCGCCGAGTGCATGACGATGTGCGCGCCCAGCTCGAGGGGGCGCTGCAGGATCGGTGAGCTGAAGGTGTTGTCGACCACCACGATCAGGCCGCGCTTGCGCGCGATCGCGGCGATCTGGGCGATGTCGACCAGCTTCAGCAGCGGGTTGGTCGGGGTCTCGATCCAGACCATCTTGGTCTCGGGTCGGATAGCGGCCTCGAACGCCGCGGCATCGGTCAGGTCGACCCAGCTGAAGTCCAGGCCGGCGGAGCGGCGACGAACGCGCTCGAACAGGCGATAGGTGCCGCCATAGACGTCATCCATGGCAATGACGTGACTGCCCGAGTCGAGCAGCTCGAGGATGGTCGAGGTCGCAGCCAGGCCCGAGGCGAAAGCAAAACCGCGGCTGCCGCCCTCAAGTCCGGCGACGCAGCGCTCGTAGGCGAAGCGGGTCGGGTTGTGGCTGCGCGAGTACTCGAACCCCTGGTGCACGCCCGGGCTGGACTGGGCATAGGTCGAAGTGGCGTAGATCGGGGTCATGACCGCGCCCGTGCTCGGGTCCGGCGATTGTCCCGCGTGGATCGCAAGGGTCCCCAGACCGGGCTTGCGGGCCCCGCCTCCGGCTTGTCTGTCGGTCATCAAATTCTTCCAGTTCCGCTAGCATGGGCGGTCGCCGATTCTAGCATCGCTCATGAGCCCGCCCAGGCGTATCCCCAGTGATTTTGGCCACAGC
>DATDBK010000225.1:0-29420 GCA_036524935.1 Lysobacter sp.
CATTCAACGACGACTACGGCACGGACCTGGTGCCGCGCAAACAGCATTTCCGATCGGAAACCGTGGACTCACAACGCGGCGAAGTGGAGTGGAAAGGGGGAAACCTCTACTTCGACCAGTGGGACTACCAGTTCGAGGCAAAGGTACTGAGCTCCGGGAAGAGCAACCGCTAGACCGCTCGCGCCACTGGCTTCGAACAAACCTGCTTCTAAACATCACATTTCAGTAGGGGAGATGAGGGATGAACGGCAAGGCACTTCGTAGGGCAACGCTGAGCATCGCGTTGGGAGCATGCATCGCGTCGATGGTGCCAATGCTGGCTTCAGCACAGACCGTCAGCGGTGCGGTGGTCGGTAGTGCCACGCAGGGCGACCAGATCACCGTTACCAATACCGAAACCGGACTGACGCGCTCGGCGACGGCCGACGCCCGGGGCAACTACCGCATCGCCCAGCTGCCGATCGGCACCTACACGTTGCAGGTGACGCGCGACGGCCAGGCCGTCGGCCAACCGGTCGCCGTCGCCGTGTCCATGGGCAGCTCGACCAACATCAACCTGGGCAGCGATGGTGCAGTCAACCTGGCCTCGGTGCAGGTCGTCGGTTCGCGCGTGGTGCCGCTGGTCGATGTGACCTCGACCGAGTCGGCGATGACGCTGACGGCCGAAGACGTGGGCCGCCTGCCGGTCGACCGCAATCTTGCCTCGGTTGCCCTGCTGGCGCCCGGCGTGACCAAGGGCGAGTCGTCGTTTGGCGGCATTTCGTTCGGCGGCTCGTCAGTCGCAGAGAACTCGTTCTACATCAACGGTCTCAACGTCACCGACTTCTACAACCGCAATGGTTTCTCGGAAGCGCCGTTCAAGTTCTACAGGGAATTCCAGGTCAAGACCGGCGGCTACTCCGTCGAGTACGGCCGCACCACCGGCGGCGTCATCAACACCGTCGCCCGCTCCGGCACCAATGACTTCCAGGCCGGCGCCGAAGTGGTGTTCGAGCCGCGCGCCTGGCAGTCGCAGGCCAAGGACCGCTATCACAACGGCGAGCGCTACCTCACCTTCAGCCAGGACGACTTCTCCAGCAGCACGATGGACCTCTGGGCGTCGGGCGCGCTGATCAAGGACAAGCTGTTCTTCTACGGGCTGTATCAGCTGCGTGACTTCGAGCCGACCAACACCGACGACGAAGGCACGGTGCTGACCAAGAACAACAACAGCGACGGCTTCTGGGGCGGCACGATCGACTGGTATGTCACCGACAACAACATCCTCAGCCTGATGGGGTTCTCCAACAAGAATGCCGGCGTCGGAAGCGTGTACGGGTACACCTTCGACACCAATGAAATCGGCGATAAGCAGAACGAGATCTACACCGACACCGGTGGCGACAACTGGGCGCTGTCGTGGACGTCGAACATGACATCGGACTTCTCGATGAAGCTGATGTACGGCGAGAATCATCGCCAGGCGTTCACCCGCTCGCTGCTGGACCTGGAGTGCAACCGCGTCCAGAAGGAAACCCAGTTCCCGGGTCCGCCGGGTGGCCAGACCCTGGGCTGCAGCACCAATTCCACGGTCTTCAACCGCGATGACGTACGCGAGCAGACCCGCGCCGATTTCGACTGGGCACTGGGTGACCACCTGCTCAAGTTCGGCATCGACCACGAGGTCAATACCTCGGATCACAAGCAGTACTACGCTGGTCCCGGTGCGATCTTTTACAACGCCTACCGTGGCGGTCCCGGCACCGCGACCCCGAACCCGGGCGGCGGCGTTGTGCCGCCTGGATACAATGGCTATGTGCGCGCGCGCCGCAACGAAATCGCCGGCATCTTCGAGAGCACCAACACGGCGTTCTACCTCGAAGACAACTGGTCGATCACCGATACCTTCCTGTTGAACATGGGCATCCGCAACGAAGCCTTTGACAACAAGGACGGCGACGGCAAGACCTACATCGAGATGAAGGACATGTGGGCGCCGCGCCTTGGCTTTGCCTGGGACATGAACGGCGACTCGACGATGAAGCTGTTCGGCAATATCGGCCGCTACTTCCTGCCGGTTGCAAACGTCATCAACATCAAACAGGCCGGTGGCCTGCTCGACCAGCGCACGTACTACGCCTTCAATGGCTGGGAGATCCGCAACCTGAATGGCGCCGAGTACGCGGTGCCGAGCCTTGGGCCGCAGATCGGGCCGGTGGACGTCTCGCAGGGTGACGGCACCGTCGGCGACCTGCGCGCGGAAGTCGACCGTGACCTCGACTCCGTTTACCAGGACGAGGCGATCCTGGGCTTCCAGCAGATGCTCAATGAGAAGTGGTCGTGGGGTGTGCGCGGCATCTACCGCAAGCTGACCAACGCGATCGACGACATGGAGATCAGCGCGACCGGTCAGTGCGGGGAAGACGGGTACATCGGATGGGTCATGGCAAATCCCGGCGAGAAGGTCACCGTCTGGGGTGACACCGACTGCGCCGGCACCATGGGCTGGGTCACTGTCGACACCGCGAAAGAAGGCTGGGCCCTGTACGACGCCGACGGCAACTACGTCGGCCAGCGCGGCTGGGTGAAGCCAAAGCGTACGTACAAGGCATTGGAGTTCCAGCTCGATCGCGCCTGGGACGACAAGTGGGAGATGAACCTGTCCTACACCTGGTCCAAGAGCGAGGGCAACGCCGAGGGTCCGGTCAACTCCGACACGAACTTCTCCGATACCGGCCGCACCGAGAACTTCGATGATCCTTGGGTGAACTACAACGGCTATGGCCCGCTGGCAAATGACCGTCGTCATCAGCTCAAGGCCCGCGGCACCTACGCGTTCAACGACAACTGGCAGGTCGGCGGCACGCTGGATGCCAGCTCCGGTGGCCCGATCACCGGCTTTGGTACCGGTAATCCGTTCGATCCCACCAACTATCACAGCTACTACATCTGCACGGCCCAGTGCGACAGCGATACGCCGGTATACGTGCACTCCGCGCGCGGTGCCTATGGCGAGATGCCGTGGACGTACGAAGTGGGTGCGAGCGTGACCTACCTGCAGTCGTTCGGGCGTTCCAACCTGCGCGTCAAGTTTGCGGTGTTCAACCTGTTCAACCAGCAGAAGACCGTACGTGTCGACCAGGACCTGCAGCCGAGCGTCGGCATGGCAACGCCGACCCAGCCGGAACTCAACGAGTTCTTTGGCGTCGGCCAAGGTTTCCAGGCGCCGCGTTACGCCCAGCTGACCGTTTCCGTCAGTTTCTGATGGCCCTCCGGGGCGGCCCGCGGTTGCGGGCCGCCCTTCTTTTTTCAGGAAGCTACATGCAGGTCAGTGCAAAGGTGCCGCGGGTGAACAGTGCAGGAAACCAGGCGCCATCCACGGAGTTTGCCGGGAGGTCGGATCCATCGGTGTTCGACGGCGTCGATCTGCACGCCTTGGCCGCGCGAGTGCCAACCCCCTTCTATGCCTATTCCGCCAACGCGATCCGGCAGCGCATCGCCGGGCTGCAGTCGGCCTTCCAGGGCCTCGATCACCGCATCTGCTATGCGGTCAAGGCCAATTCCAACATCGCCATCCTGCAGTTGATGGCGCACCACGGCGTCGGTGCCGATATCGTTTCGCTGGGCGAATTGAACCGGAGCCTGGCCGCCGGCATCCCGGCCGAGCACATCGTCTTTTCCGGAGTCGGCAAGACCGCCGAGGAGATCGCCGCGGCGCTCGCGGTCGGCGTCTGGCGGTTCAACGTCGAATCGCTGGACGAGCTGCAGCTGCTGCAGCGGGTCGCGCAGCTGCATGGCGTCTGCGCTCGCGCCGCGGCGCGGATCAATCCCGACGTCGACGCCGGTACCCACGAGAAGATCTCCACCGGCAAGTCGGAGAACAAGTTCGGCGTATCAATCGACGAGGCACGGCGCTGGTTCGCCGGTGCGGCTTCGATGAGCAACGTCCTGCTCGACGGCCTGCATGCCCATATCGGCTCGCAGATCCTGAGCCTGGAACCGTTCCGCGAAGCGCTCCGGCGCGTGGAAGCGTTCCGCCAGGAACTGACAGCCAATGGCCATTCGATCACCAGCGTGGACATCGGTGGCGGCCTTGGCGTGTGCTACCGCCACGGTCATGACCGGCCGATTCCCGCCGCCGACTACGCCGCACTGGTGCGGGAGATATTCGCCGGCTTCAGCGGCACGCTGGTGCTCGAGCCGGGCCGGTACCTGGTCGCGGAAGCCGGGGTGTTGCTGACGCGCGTGATCCGGGTCAAGCCGGGCGTCGATCGCAGCTTCCTGGTGGTCGATGCGGCGATGAACGACCTGCTGCGTCCTTCCCTGTACGAGGCCTGGCACGAGATCGTCCCGCTGGTTGACGCGGCACGCGAGCCGACGCATTACGACGTGGTCGGGCCGGTCTGCGAAACCGGCGACACCTTCGCCCGCGAACGCGCCATGGCCCGCTGCGAGACCGGCGAGCTGTTGTCGATCGGCGGCGCCGGCGCGTACGGTATGTCGATGGCGTCGACGTACAACTCGCGCCCGCTGACCGCCGAGGTGCTGCTAGACGACGGGCGCTATGCCGTCATCCGGCGCCGCCAGACCATGGCCGAAATGATGGCCGGTGAACAACTGCCACAGGTATGGAATGAAACCTGACGTTTTCCTGATGCGACGTGGTCTGCTCGCGCTGCTGATTGCGGTGGTTCCGGTGGCGTCGGCCGCCGCGGCGAGCACGGAGCAAAGGGCAGATGCGCATGACGTCGATGCGGTGTTCGACCAGGTCATGGCCCGTTACCGGCTGCCAGGCCTGGCGCTCGGCATCGTCGAGGACGGCAAGGTCGTCTACGCCCGTACCGCCGGCGAACTGGTCGAAGGCGAGGGCCGGAAGATTGACTCGGCCACGCTGTTCAAGGTCGCTTCCAACACCAAGTCGATGACCACGGCGACGCTGGCGCGCCTGGTCGACGCCGGCAAGCTGCGCTGGGACGACCCGGTGGCGCGCTGGCTCCCGGACTTCCGCATGCACGACCCGTGGGTCGGGCGCGAAATGCAGGTGCGCGACCTGTTGATCCACAACAGCGGCCTGCGCGCCGGTGCCGGCGATCTGATGCTGTGGCCGGAACCCAATACCTTCACCCGCGCCGACATCATCCATGGCCTGGGCTACCTGAAGCCGCAGCGCAGCTTCCGCGCCGGTTACGACTACGACAACCTGATGTACATCGTCGCTGGCGAAGTCGCCGCCGCGGCAGGCGGCGCGCCGTACGAGCAACTGCTGCGGCGCGAAGTGTTCGGACCGCTGGGCATGCGCCGTTGCCAGGTCGGGGAATGGCGCCGTGATGTCGTCGGCAATGTCGCCCAGCCGCACATGCGCGCGGGCGAACGCAACATCCCGGTTCGCAGCGACGGCGACGTCGTCGCCGCCACCACCATGGACCCGGCCGGTGGCGTGCGCTGCAGCCTCGACGACATGCTCGCCTGGATCACCGCGTGGCTGAAGCCGGCGGGCGAGACGGCCAACTGGCTGTCGCGCGACCAACGCGAAGCCTTGTGGACACCACAGATGCCGATGCCGTTGTCGCGGCGCATGCGCGACTGGGACAACAGCCACTTCTCCGCCTACGGCTATGGCTGGCGCCTGGCCGACGTCGATGGCACGTTCAAGGTCTCGCACACCGGCACGCTGATGGGCATGTACTCGATGGTGACGCTGCTGCCCGACAAGGGTGTCGGCTTCGTCATCATGATCAATGGCGAAGGCGAACAGGCGCGCACGGTGCTGGGCCAGGTGCTGGTCAAGCGTTACACGCGGCCTGATCCGACCCGGACCGTCGCCCACTACGCCGGCCTGCTGGATCAGGAAGACGCGAAGCGACCGGCCACCGAGAAGGCGCCGGACACTTCGAAGCGGCACCGCGTGACGGCCAAGGAGCTGTCGTCGCGGCTGGGCGTCTATCGCGACCCATGGTTCGGCGAAGTTTCGCTGTGCCGCGACGGAGAGGCGGTGCGCCTGCGCGCGCAGAAATCGCCGATGCTCACCGGCATCGTCCAGCGGTCCGGAAAGCGGCTGCTGGTGAACTGGGACGACGACAGCGTCGATGCCGAGGCGTGGCTGGACTTCCCCGATGCCACGCAGATGCGCCTGGCCAAGGTCGATCCGCAGGCGGATTTCAGCTACGACTACGAGGACCTGGCATTCGCGCGTGAGCGCGGCTGCGATTGAAGCAGGGCAGACCGAGCAGGCCAGGGTGAGGAGAGCACGTTGAGGAGAGCAGGGTGAGGTCATCGATCGCGTCGTTCCTGCCGATGGTCCTTGCCCTCGCGGCGTGTGCATCGACACCCACGATGCAGGTGTCCGGCGCAGCGCCGGGACGGCATGCGCCTGCGCCTGTACGACTGCTACCGGCCGGCGCGGGCGGTCCGGCATTTCGTTGCCTGGGCCGGCGACCTCGCCGACCAGCGCACCAAGGCGGAGTACTACCCGCGGCTCGACAAACGCCAGTTGCTGGGCGACTACATCTCGCCAACGTCCGGCCACAGCCGCGGCGCGACCCTGGACCTGACCCTGATGCAGTGCGAAGCCGACGGTAGCCACTGCGTGCCGCTGGACATGGGCACGCCATTCGACTTCTTCGACACGAGTGCCAATACCGACTCGCCGCAGGTCAGTTCTGCCCAGCGCGACAACCGCCAGCGCCTGCGCGCGGCGATGGAGCGTGCCGGCTTCCGCAACTACCCGATGGAGTGGTGGCACTTCACCTTGAATCCGGAGCCGGCACCGACAGTCTTCTACGACGTACCGGTCCGCTGACGCCTCAGCGAGCGATCGCCAGCTCCGCGATCCGTTTCGCCAGCGCATAAGGCTCCGGGTCATCCCGGTTGGTCAGCACGATCACCGTCAGGTGCCGCTGCGGGTAGCGGATGATCACGTTGCGAAATCCGATCGTCTCGCCTGAATGCCACAGCGTCTCGCCGGTGATGCGCCAGCCGTAGCCGTACCTGACGTCGGGTTCGTCGGTGGCGGTGGCAGGCGTGAACGCTTCCTGCAGTGACTGGCTGCGCAACAGGCGCTGGTCGTAAAGCGCCGCATCCCACTTGGCCAGATCGTCGATCGAGGAGTAGATGCCGCCGTCGCCGAGCACCGCGCTGGTGGTGCTCTGGTCTGTGCGCTGCCAACGTCCCTGCTCGAAGCTGTAGCCGAAAGCGCGGTTGGCAACTTCGGAGATGCCCGACTCGTAGGCAACCGTGCCGCTCATGCCCAGCGGGCGAAAGATGCGGTCGTGCAGGAACCGGGCGTAGCGCTGGCCCGAGGCGCGCTCGACGATCACCGCCAGCAATGCGTAGCCACTGTTGCTGTAGCGGTAGTCGCTGCCCGGGGCAAAATAGGTGCGGTCCTGCGACTCGAGCAGGCGCAGGACGTCGGCATCGTGCACCTGGACCTGGCTGGCCGGGTCCATCACGTCTTCGTAGTCGATCAACCCGGCCGTGTGCGTCAGCAGATGGCGGATCGTCACGGTGTCGGCAGCGGCAGGCAGCGTGGGCAGCCAGCGCCGCACCGGGTCGTCCAGGTGCAGCCGGCCGTCCTCGGCAAGCAGGAGGATGGCCGACGCGGTGAACTGTTTGCTCACCGATGCCAGGCGGTAATTGCTGGCCGGTGTCGCCGCGACGCCGGACGCGAGGTCGGCCTGGCCGTAACTGCGGCGCACCAAGGCCTGGTCGTCGCGCAGCACCAGCACCGACGCACCCGGCACGGTTCCGTCGTAGTCGTGCATCAGTGCGTCGACTTGTTCCTGCATCGTCTGCGGCATCGTCTGGCTCCCGGTCGCGCAACCTGCGAGGAGGAGGATGGATCCGAGCAGCCGGGCAGGTGTGCGCATCGGCCGATGGTACCGGTCCTGCAGTGGAAATGGACGGTTGCAGCGCACGCACCCTGCGACCACAATCACCTCGTCCGCTTTCGAGGCAATGCTCATGGATGAGCGCATGGATGGAATCCCCGCAAGGGGCAGTGATACCGACTTGCCCGCGCCAGCATTTGAGGGAACCCTCGAGAGTCTGCTGCGGGCCGCGCGCAGCGGCGAGCCGATGGCTCTGGGGCGCGCCTATGCGGTGATCTACGATGAGCTGCGTCGCCACGCGCGCCGTCACCTGGGTAGCCGCAACAGCACGCTGACGCCGACAGTCCTCGTCAACGAGGTCTACCTCAAGCTCAGCAATCCCGACATCGATCCGCGCGACCGCAACCACCTGTTCGCATTGTCGGCGCGGGCGATGCGGCACATCGTCATCGACCATGCCAGGCGGGCCGGTACCGACAAGCGCGGCGCACAGCTGGTGCAGGTCACGCTGACCGAGAATCTGCTCGATCCGCGCCCGGAAGCGGCCGCCGTGCTCGCGCTGGATGCCGCGCTGCGCAAGCTGGCGAATGTCGATGCGCGGCTGGCGCAGGTGGTCGAGTGGCGCTATTTCGGCGGCTACAGCGAAGCGCAGATCGCCGCGATCCTCGGCGTGACGGTACGCACGGTGCAGCGTGACTGGCGGAAAGCGCGTGCGTTCCTCGGCGCTGCGCTGTCCACCGCCGACAACGCCGGTCAGTAGCCGGTTGCCGCCAGCATGCAAGACACCGACGAACTGGACCTGCAGCGACGCGCGCTCACCGTCCTCGATGCCGCCCTGGACCTGTCACCGGCCGCGCGCGCCGCGCATGTGGACCGTGCGTGTGCAGGCGATCAGCGCCTGCGCGTGCTGGTCGAAGGCCTGCTCGCGGGCGACGCCGACGAGGCCGCCGCTATCCTCGATCGCGACGCGCAGTCGCTGCTGGAATCGCTGGCGCAGGCCGGCGGGCTCGACGAGGACAACGCCGAACTGATCGGCAAGCGGATCGGCGCCTGGCGGATCCGTTCGGTAATCGGGCGCGGCGGAATGGGCGTGGTCTACCATGCCACGCGTGCCGACGGTGCGTTCGAACAGGATGCCGCGCTGAAGCTGATCAGGTTCGGCTTCGACACGCCCGCCGCGCGTGAGCGCTTCCGCCGCGAGCGCCAGATCCTGGCGCAGCTGCGTCACTCCGGCATTGCCGTGGTGCTCGACGGAGGCATGAGCCCGTGCGGGGCGCCGTACTACGTCATGGAGCTCGTCGACGGCGAGCCGATGAGCACCTGGTGCGACCAGCGCCGGCTCGGCTTGCCGGCGCGCGTGGAGCTGTTCTGCCAGGCGGTCGATGCGATCAGCCATGCGCATGGCAAGCGCGTCGTTCACCGCGACCTCAAGCCGTCGAACGTCATGGTGACCGACGAAGGTCGGATCAAGCTGCTCGACTTCGGCATCGCCGAACTGCTCGATGGCGGTGCCACCAGCGCGCAGCCCCTGGAGTCACGGGTGATGACGCCGCAGTTCGCCGCCCCGGAACAACTGGAAGGCAATGAGATAACCGCCGCGGCCGATATCTACCAGCTCGGATTGCTGCTGTTCCAGTTGCTTTCCGGCGTGCTTCCGTACCGGTTGTCGGCAACGGCATCGTCGGCAATGCCAATGCGTGAGCGGCTCGATTCGATGCCGTCGCTGGCGCAGGCGGGGTCGGCTGCGTCGCCCGGGCTGGCAGGTCTTCGCGGCCACGATCCGCAATCGCTGGGGCAAGCCCTGTCCGGCGATCTGGCGGCGATCGTCGCCACATGCCTGAGGTACGAACCCGGGCGGCGCTACGCCTCCGCCGCCGCGCTCGCCGACGACCTTCGCAACTGGTTGCACGGCCGGGTCGTGACCGTGCGCCGCGCAACCGGCTGGTACCGGACCGGCAAGCTGTTCTCGCGCCACCGGCTTGCCTTGGCCGGAATGTTCGCATTCGCGGTGGCGTTGCTGGCAGGCACCGCTTCAACGCTGTGGCAGGCGCGGCAGGTAACGGCGGAGGCCGAGCGTGCGCGCAGGGAGGCGGTCTCGGCCGAGGCCGCCACCGTGTTCCTGGAGCGCCTGTTCGCGTCTGCGATGCCGCTGGATGGGAGCGGCAACAAGATGACCGCAAAGGAACTGCTCGAGCGGGGCGCGAAACGCGCCCGGATCGAGTTCCGCAACGATCCCGAACTGCGTTTCCGCCTGCTGGCCACCATCGGCCAGAACTACGCGGCGATTGGCGAGGACAGCACTTCGGTCGAGCTGTTCCGCGAGGCGCTGTCGATCTGGTCAGGCCAGTCCAGCGGGATTGGTCCGCTCGCTCGCGCCACGGCCGCCTACCAGTTGGCCACGTCGTCGTTCCTGCTGGGCCGCGTCGAAGAGCCGCTGGTCGTGCAGGCGCTGGAATGGATCCGCTACGACGGCCGCGTGCAGGCAACGGCACTGCGCGCGAACCTGCTGCGCCTGCGCGGTGACTTCCAGATCACCACCGCGCGTTACCAGCAGGGCATCCACACGCACGAGGAGGCCAGGCTGCTCGCCGAGAAGATCGCGGCCAGCGATCCATTGCCATTGCTGGACGTACTGGTCCGCCAGGCCTTTGTGCAATGGAAGATCCTCAACCTGCCCGGCATGGCGAGGGCCACGTTCCTGCGCAGCGAGGCAGTCGCCGCCCGCATCGATCCGCGTGAAGCCGACCTGCGCCGTCGATTCCGCATCGAGTTCCTGATCGAGACCGGGGAACTGGAACTGGCTGGCCATCTGGTTGACGCTGCCCTCGCATTCCGCAGCCGGGTCTATGGCGAGCGCAGCATGGGCGTGGTGCAGCCGCTGATCCACCGCGGGCTGCTGAAGCTGGAACTCGGCCAGCACCGCAGCGCCGAGCAGGACTTCCTCGAAGTCATGCGGATAGTCGCAGCGTTCGACCAGTCCAGCAGCAATCACGCGATTGCCGCGCTGGTCGGACTCAGTCGCGCCTGCTGTGACGATGGCCGCTACCAGCAATGCCTGGATGGTGCGATCCGAGCGCGCCTGGCGGTGGTGGCACTGATGGGCGAGCGCGGCTTCGCGGTCCCGGCGATGGATGCGCTGATCGCCGAGGCGGAAGAAGGATTGGGGCGCCATTTCGAAGCCGCCGAGTTCGCCCGCCGTGCAATCGCGGCATTGGCGAGGCCGAGCCGGCCGGCCGGATACGCCAGGCGAACGCTGGGGATCGCCCTGTATCGATCGGGCCAGGTCGCCGAAGGCGTGGCGGCATTGCGCACAGCGCGTGAGGAGCTGGCCCTGGCGCACGGGCGCTCGCACCGGGCGACCGTCGCAGCGGGGGTCCACCTGGGCCGCGCGCTGCTCGCACAAGGCGACGTGGACGGCGCGCGCCGCACCTTGCTGGCGATCGTCGCGCGATTGCAGGCGATCGGCCGTGAGGCCCGTCGCCAGCGCCTGTCGGACACGTATCTGGCGCTGGCCGAGGTCGAACACGAGGCAGGCAACGCCGCGCTGTCCATCGACTACGCACGCAAGGCCGCGCGCGCACCGGGCCCCTGACGCGCGCCACTCGCCGCATCGCGATGTCGCTTTCGCAACCGGCTCCGCGATTCCTCCATGGGTGCCAGTCAGGCGCCCCGGTCGCGGTGACGCACCGGCACACACGAGGCGGCCATGGCAGCAGTACTTCAATGCAATTCGAACGCGATGGGCTCCGCCGGACAGCGGGACCAGGCAGATTTTCTCGATGGATCCCCGGAAGAGTCGATCGACGAGTCCATCGACGAGTCCATCGACGAAGATCTGGACGAAAGCGGGGCGATTCCGGATCCGTCGCCATCGGCCGGCAGGGGCGCTCCGTGCCTGCAGGAAGTGGTGCTTCGCATCAATCGCGATGATCACGTTGCCGGACCGGGCCGCGTCGAGGTCGCCGTCGACATCGCACCGGGTGGCCTGCGGGTGGCGGCCGTGGTGCACGCGCTGCTGATCCAGGCGGCGGCGCGGATCGTCGCGTCCGCCGACTGCGTGCAGGAGCAGATCGAGCGCGGCGCCACCAGCATCGTGGTGCGTCCGGAGGCGGCATGGGGAGATGTCGCCAGCGCCGATCGCGCAGCGGAGCAGTCGTTCCTGACCGAAGCGCAGTGGGCCAGCGTGCTGCAGGCTGTGTTCCCGATCCAGGTGGGGCGGCGCATGCATCGGCCGCAGGCAATACGCCCCTTCATCGAATCGGTGCTGTGGGTGGTGTGTGCCGATTGCGTGTGGTGCGACCTGCCGCCGGAACGGGGTTCCTGGCGCAGCGTCTACGTGCGCTTCATCCGCTGGTCCGCGGCTGGGACCTGGCCGCGCGTGGCCGCGGCGATGGGCGACAAGTCCGGGCCGGGGCGGCTGTTGCTGGAGCGCCACAACCGCTACCTCGCCGAAGCAACCAGATCGCGGCAACGGCGACGAGGCGGGCGGGGATCATGATCACTGCGCGACGCGCAGCAGCTCCTCGTCCGACCAGCCGCCGCCGAGTGCGCGGTAGACATCGATGTAGGCGGTCAGGCGCGACAGCCGGGCACGCGCGAGGTTGATCTCCGAGCTGAGCAGTTGCCGCTCGGCGTCGAGGACTTCGAGGTAACTGTTGACGCCGGCCTTGTAGCGCAGGCGCTGCAGCCGCAGGTTCTCGCGGTTGGCCGCCGTGCTCTCCTCGTTGTCGCTGATGATGCTCGCCGATTTCTCGTACAGGCTGACGTTGCTTGAAACTTCGACCAGCGCCTGCAGGACAGTCTGGCGATAGGTGTGGGCGGCCTCGTCGGTCTGCGCGCGGGCGAGGTCGACGTTGGCGCCTGCACGACCAAAGTCGATGATTGGCAGATCGACGTACGGCCCCCAGGAGTTGACGCTGATCGAGCGGTTGCTCGAACCCAGGTCGCTGAGGTCGACCGCGTTGCGGCCAAACAGCGCGCTCAGGCCGATCGTCGGGAAGGGGAAGCGATTGGCGACGGCAACACCGACGCGCGCGGTGGCGGCGTGCAGCTGGTTCTCGGCCAGGCGCACGTCGGGCCGCCGTTCCAGCAGTTCGGTCGGCAGTCCGGTGGGGATCGCGGGGGCGTCCGGAAGCCCGCCGTTCGCCATCGCACTGTCGCGACCGATCGACTGCGGGTAGCGGCCAAGCAGCTGCGCCAGCTGGTTCTCGGTGGCGAGAATCTGCTGCTCGGTGAACGGCAACTGCGCCCGTGTCGTGGCCAGTTGCGCGATCGCCTGCTGCTCTTCCGCACCGGAGGCCACGCCGCTGCGCATCTGCGCGCGGATCAGCTTCAGCGATTCCTCCTGGGCGGTGATGGTGCGCTCGATGATTGCGCGTTCCTCATCCAGTTCACGCAGCGACAGCCAGGAGCTGGCGACCTGCGTGACCAGCGTGGCCATGACGCCGCGCGCGGCGTCCTCGGTGGCGAGCAGGTTGGCCCGTGCGGCTTCGCTGCCGCGGCGCAGCTTGCCGAACAGGTCGATCTCCCAGATCAGCGACAGTCCGGCCGAATACACGGTGTCATGGTTGCCGCTGCCCGACGATGGCGACGAGCTCAGCGTGCCGCGAATGTCCGGCCCGAGCGAACCGCGCGCATACGCCGCATTGGCGCGCGCCTGCTCGACGCGGGACAGCGCCTGGCGCAGGTCGAGGTTGTTGTCGATCGCCTCGCGGATCAGCGCTGACAGCTCGGGATCCCGGAACAGGTCGAACCAGGCGACGTCGGCGATCGAGCGTGCCTCGGCCTGGGTCAGTGGCGCGCGGTACTGCACCGGCAGCTCCAGCTCCGGGCGCGAGTAATTCGGGCCGAGCATGCAGCCGGTAAGTGCGACACAAACGCCGATGAGCAGGGCGGCGGCACGCATCAGTGCGCTCCTCCCTCCGGTGGCGATTGCTGCGGCGTTGCCGGCGGCGTCTTGAACTCGGGCGGCCCGCCGAAGCGCTCGGCCAGGGTCTGGATCAGCACGTACAGCGCCGGCACGACCAGCACCGCGAGCAGCGTCGCGGTGAGCATGCCGCCGAACACCACCGTGCCCACCGAAAACTTCGATGCCGCGCCGGCGCCGCTCGCCAGCACCAGCGGCACCACGCCGAGGATGAAGGCGAACGAGGTCATCAGGATCGGTCGCAGGCGCAGCTTGGCCGCTTCCATCGCGGCGTCATGGATCGACATGCCACTTTCGCGGTAGAGCTTGGCGAACTCGACGATCAGGATCGCGTTCTTGGCCGCCAGGCCGATCAGCGTCACCAGTCCGATCTGCCCGTACACGTTGAAGTCGAGTCCGGACAGCTGGATGGCGATCAACGCGCCGAGTACGCCAAACGGCGTGGCCAGCAGGACCGCGAACGGGACCGCCCAACTCTCGTACAGCGCCGCAAGGAACAGGAACACCACCACCACCGACAAGGCCATCACCAGGGCAGCGGAGTTGCCTGCCGCCACCTCTTCGGCGGTCTGCCCCGACCATTCGTAGCCGTAGCCGGCCGGCAGGACTTCGGCGGCCACTTCGCGCAGGGCCTGCAAGGCATCGCCGGAGCTGTACCCGTCCGCCTGCGCGCCGGTCATCTCGGCGCTGCGGTAGAGGTTGTAGCGCATGGTGAAGCGCGGGCCGATGCCGGGCGTGGCAGTGACCACCGTGTCCAGCGGCACCATCTCGCCGTTGGCATTGCGCACGAACAACTGCGACAGCGTGGAGATGTCGCGGCGGAACTCGGCGTCGGCCTGCACCGACACGCGGTAGTTCTTGCCGAAGCGCGTGAAGTCGTTGACCTGCAGGCTGCCCAGGTAGATCTGCAGGGCGCCGAACACATCGGAGATGGGTATGCCGAGCTTCTTGACCTTCTCGCGATCGACGGTGATCCGGTAGTTGGGGGTCGACGCGGAGTAGGTCGTGGTGATGCGGCCGATTTCCGGGCGCTTCTGTGCGGCCTGGACGAACTGCGCGGCCATTTCCGCCAGCTCCTCCGCACTCTGGCCATCGCGTGCCTGCAGCATCATCGAGAAGCCGGAGACCGAGCCGAAGCCGGGCAGGGCAGGCGGGTTGAAGGCGATCGCGACCGACTCGGGCGTCTGCGCGCCGATGCCCATGGCCTTCTGGATCAGCGCGTTGACCTGCTGCTCCTTCTCCTTGCGGTCTTCCCAGGGCTTGAGCTTGATCACCATCATCGCGGCGTTGGACGCGGCGGTTCCGGAAATGATGTCGTAGCCGGTAATGCCAAGCACCGCGTCTACGCCGTCGAGCTTTCGCAGCCTGGCACTGATCTCGTCGACGACGTGATCGGTGCGCTTGGTCGACGATGCGTCCGGCAGGATCGCCTGCATGAAGAAGGCGCCGACATCCTCGTCCGGGACGAAGCCGGTCGGGGTGATCCGGAACAGCAGGAACAGTCCGACCAGCAGCGCCAGCATCATCACCACGATGTGCTTCAGCGCGCCGGTGCCGCGCTTGGCGACACGGGTGTAATGGAATGTGAGCCGCCCGAAGTAGTGATTGAACCTGGCGAAGAAGCGCCCCATCAGGCCCTTTGGCGGTCCCAGGTCCTTGGGCTTGAGCAGCAGGGTGCACAGGGCCGGGGTCAGGGTCAGCGCGACCAGCGCCGAGAACAGCGTCGACACCGCCACGGTCAGCGCGAACTGCTTGTACAGCTGTCCGGTGACGCCGGGCACGAAGGCCATCGGGATGAACACCGCCGACAGCACCAGTGCGATCGCGACCACCGGCCCGGACACCTCGTCCATCGCCTTGCGCGTGGCTTCCTTCGGCGACAGTTTCTCGTGCTCCATGATGTGCTCGACCGCCTCGACCACCACGATCGCGTCATCCACGACGATGCCGATTGCCAGCACCATGCCGAACAAGGACAGCGTGTTGATCGAGAAGCCGAGGAACTGGTAAGCGATGAACGTGGCGATCAGCGACACCGGCACCGCCAGCATCGGGATGAGGGTGGCGCGCCAGCTCTGCAGGAACAGGTAGACGACGATCAGCACCAGGATCAGTGCCTCGACGAAGGTGTGGACGACCTCTTCGATCGACGCCACCACGAACAGCGAGGTGTCATAAGTGATGTCGTAGTCCAGGTCTTCCGGGAAGCTCTCGCCCAGCCGCTTCATCTCCGAGTTGATCAGCTCCGCCGTCTCCAGCGCGTTCGCGCCCGGTGCCAGTGCGATGCTCATCGCGGCCGCCGGCTGGCCGTTGAACTTGGCGACCGTGCTGTAGTCCTTGGCGCCGAGTTCGACCCGTGCGACATCACGCACGCGGATATACGAGCCGTCCGGCATGGATCGCAGGATGATGTCCTCGAACTCCGACTGCTCGACCAGTCGTCCCTGCAGGCGCAGCGAGTACTGGAAGCCGCTGGGCGAATCGGCCGGCGGCTGGCCCACCTGGCCGGCGGCAGCCTGCTTGTTCTGTTCCTGGATCGCGGCGACGACGTCGGTGGCGGTCAGTCCGAGGCTGGCCATCTTGTCCGGCCGCAGCCACAGGCGCATGCCGAACTCGGAGCCGTAGACCTTGGCTTCGCCGACACCCTTGACGCGCTTGAGCGTGTCGAGGACGTAGTTGAACAGATAGTTGTTGAGGAACAGCTGGTCGTAGCTGCCCTTGGGCGAATAGAACGACAGAAACATCAGCGTGTCGGGTGAGCTCTTGGCCACCGTCACGCCGATATCGTTGACCTCGCTCGGCAGGCGCGGCTGCACCTGGGCGACGCGGTTCTGGGTTTCGACCGAGGCGATGTCGACATCGCGTTCCAGGTCGAAGGTGACCGTGATCGACGTGGAACCGTCGTCACCGGACACCGACTTGACGTACTTCATGTCGGTGACGCCATTGACCTGCGTGTCCAGCGGCGCGGTCACCGCGTCCTCGACGACGTCGGCGCTGGCGCCCGGATACAACGTGGTGACCTTGACCGTGGGCAGGGCGATGTCGGGGAACTGCGAGATCGGCAGGCCGATCATCACCAGCGTCCCGGCCAGGACCAGGAACAGCGAGATGACGATCGCGAATACCGGGCGGTCGATGAAAAAGCGCGCCATGGTGTGCGCCCCTCAGCCCTTCGCCGCGCCGCCGGGCGGCTGCGCCGGAGGGGCAGGGGCCTGCAGCTGCTCGTACGTCACCTTCGTCGGCTTCAACGGCATGCCCGGCCGCGCCTTCTGCACGCCTTCGACGACCACCGTGTCGCCGGGCTTGAGTCCCTTGTCAATCACCCACAAGCCACCGTAACGCGGGCCGGGCGTGACCGGTACCTGCTGCGCCTTGTTGTCGGCGCCGACGGTGGTGACGAAGTACTTGCCCAGCGTCTGCACCACCGCGCGATCGGGTACCAGCAATGCGCCCTTGCGCTGGTCGGCGCGCACCTGGATGCGCGCGAACAAACCGGGGTAGAGCTTGTGCTCGGCGTTGGCGAACTCGGCACGCAGGCGATACGTGCCGGTGCGCGCGTCCAGTGCACGGTCAGCGAAGATGATCCTGCCGGGAACCGGATACTGGGTCCCGTCGCTCAGGGTCAGCCTGACCTGCCGGATCGGGTCGTCAGCAGCCGGCGCGCGGCTGCGGTAGCGCCGTTCGAAATCGAGCAGCTTGGCTTCGCTGATGCTGAAGTACACCCAGACCGGATCATCTTCCGACAGTTCGGCCAGCACGGTGGTGCCGGCGGAGATCAGATCGCCCGGGAACACCTGTGCGGCGCCGATCCGCCCCGTCAGCGGGGCGGTCACCGTGGCGTACTCGACGCCAAGCGACGCCTGGTCGAGCGCGGCCTGGTTGGCGGCGACCTGCGCCTGCGCCGCCTGCATCGCAGCGACGGCGTTGTCGTAGATCTGCTTGGAGATCGCGTTCTCTTTCACCAGCGGGCCGTAGCGGTCCACGTCCTGGCGCGCACGGGCGAGATCGGCACGGGCGCCAGCGACGCCGGCGCGGGCGTTTGCCTGCTCGGCGAGCGGTTGGCGGGGGTCGATGGTGAACAGCTTCTGGCCTTCGCTCACGAGCGAACCGTCGGTGAAGTGCTTGCCCATCAGTACGCCGGTGATCTGCGCGCGCAACGACACTTCACGCGAACCGCTGACTTCGCCGATGTAATCCTCGAATAGCGGCGTGTCCTGCTGCAGGACCGTCATCACCTTCACGGGTACGGCCGGTGGGGGCGGCGGTTCGTCCTTGCCGCAGGCCGACATCATGATCACAGCCGCAGCAACGATGAGGGCGCGTATCGCATGGCGGAGCGTGATCCGCTGGCTTCGCGCGCGATGGACGACCGGTACGAGAAGGGGCGCGTCCGCAGCGGCGAGGTCGTTCGCAGTCATCGTCCCTACCCTGAAGTCGTCGTGGCGAAACCGGGTCCGACTGTTTCCCCCAGTCGCGATGCTCACTGTGCGGACGCCCCGCGCCGAACGGGCGGGACGACCACCTGTGCGCCTGCGGCGATAGCAGCAGAGTGGATGCAATGGTCTTGTGACGACGCCTGAATCATTGCCCCGTCCCACGGCGGCTCCCGACGTGATGACGATCACGGGCATTTAACAGCCGCTCAGGAAGATGGTGATGACACAGCGCCGTCGTGGCGGCGTGGCTCAAGGAGAAGGTCGGCGATGAAACACGTCATCGTATTGGCAGTCACGCTCGCGACGCTCACCGCCTGCGCATCGGATCCGGGCACGCGCTCAAACCAGAAGCAGGCCGGCTCGATGGTTGCCGGCGCAGTCGTCGGCGGTCTCGTCGGCAACATGTTCGGCGGCGGCACGGGCAGGGTCCTGATGACCGCGGCCGGTGTGGTAGCCGGCGGCTTTCTCGGCGACCGTCTGTACAGGCGGCACGCAAAGTCCGAGTACGAGAAGGACGCCGCGCAGCGTGCGTTGAACCAGGGTGCCTCTGGCCAGAAGATCACCTGGTCGGATCCGCGCACCAACGAGGCCGGCTACTTCGTCGCCCTCAACACCAAACGGATGTCAGACGGCAAGGTCTGTCGTGACTTCCGCCGCGGCCTGAGCGTGGGTGGCGAATCGGTCGACGAAACGACCGGCACCGCCTGCAAGAAATCCAATGGACAATGGGATGTGGGCTGACCACATGTGGTCTGACAACCGGGGCGGCGCAATCATGATGACCAAGCTAATCCTCCTCCTTCTCGTGGCGGCTGCGACGCCTGCGATCGCGCAGGTCAAGGCCGATGCAGCACCGGCGCGCTTCGATGCCGCCGATGCCAACCATGACGGCAAGGTGGATCGCAACGAGTACGGTGGCTTCGTGCAGGAGCTGGTACTGCTCTACGACGGCAATGGCGACGGTGACGGTAAGCTTTCCCGTGCCGAGCTGGCATCCGCGCCGGATCCGAGCAAGTTCGACAAGATCGACTCCAACAAGGACGGCTTCCTGACCATCGAAGAGATCGACGTCTACACCGACAGCGATTTCGCCGTGTTGGACGCCAACTCCGACGGATCCGTCGACCGCAGCGAAAGCGCAAAGCACAAGTAAGCGTCCAGGACGCCGTAGCCCGGGTAAGCAAAGCGCACCCGGGTCGCCACCAGGCCAGCACCGTAGCCCGGGTAAGCAAAGCGCACCCGGGGCCCGCGCCGGCCAGATCCCCCGATCTGGCCAAAAAGGCAAAAAAGGGTATATTGGCCCCAGCCCCCCGCTGGAGCTGCCCCATGGCCGCCATCCTCAAGCTCGACGCCATCGAAGACCTGCCGCGGACGCCCGCATCGGACGTGAAGAAGCTCGGCTGGCGCGGCGTCATGAAGGCGATCGGCCGCAAGGGCAAGGTCGTGGTGACCAACCACAACGAGCCCGAGGCAGTGATCCTCTCGGCCCAGGAATACGGCGCCATCCTGCGCGCCCTGCACGAGGCCGAATCGCGCAACGAATCCGCGCTCGACGACCTTCGCCACCGCTTCGATGAGCGCCTGTCCTCGTTGCAGGCCGCCGATGCCGGCGAGCGCATGCGCTCGCTGATGCAGGGACCGGCCAGGCTGCGGGGCAAGGTCAAGGCCGGGGCCAGTCATTGAAGTCGCGCCCCGTTCTCTATGTCCTCGCCGGGGTCAATGGCGCGGGCAAGAGCTCGGTAGGCGGACATCTGCTCGAACGGGCAGGGCTCACCTGGTTCAACCCCGACACGTTCGCGCGCGAACTGATCGCCGACACCGGTTGCGACCAGGCGCATGCGAATGCCGCCGCATGGCAGGAAGGCATGCGACGCCTGGACGAGGCACTCGCCCACGGCAGGCACTACGCATTCGAAACCACGCTCGGTGGCCGCACCGTTCCGGCGAGGGTCAACGCAGCTACCCATACGCATGACGTGCTGATGTGGTTCTGCGGCCTGTCGTCGCCCGAACAGCACATCGCCCGCGTCAAAGCGCGCGTCGCCGTGGGCGGGCACGACATCCCGGAAGCGAAGATCCGCGAGCGATATCCCGCCGCGCTGGAAAACCTGATCGCGCTGATGCCGAAGCTGGCGCACCTGCAGGTCTACGACAACAACGTCGAAGTCGCTCGTGGAAAATCGATTCCCGATCCGGTCCTGGTGGCCGAAATGGTCGCCGGCAAACTGGTCTGGCCGGACGATCTGAAGTCGCTGGAGCGGACACCGGAATGGGCGAAGCCGCTGCTGGAGGCGGCGTTGCTGCTCGGCGGGCGGTAGGCGGACACGAAAAGCGTATCTGCTCAACGAATTGCGCGATTCGCAGTGTCAATGAGTTCGGGCTTTCCGCCGGCGAGCGCGGGCGCCGAGGCGGCGACCACGTCATGCGGGAATCCGAGGGTGATGGCGCTTGCAGCGTCCAGTCGCTCAATCTGCGCCGGGGTCAGGTGCACGTCCACCGACGCCAGGTTGTCGCGGAGCTGTTCCGCGGTTCGCGGCCCGATGATCGGCAGCGTGCCCTTTGCGAGCACCCAGGCGATGGCGATCTGGCCGGGCGAGCGGCCAGTTTCCTCAGCGATCGCCAGCACCGCATCGACCGTCGCGGTCTTGCGCTGATTGCTCTCGTCATGGATCACGACACCCAGGCCCTGTGCCCGGCCTGTTTCACCCTTGCGGTACTTGCCCGTCAGCAGGCCGCCACCGAGCGGTGACCATCCGACCGTTCCGAGGTTGAATCCCGCGGCCATCGGAAGCAGTTCGCGTTCGGCCGATCGCTCCACCAGGCTGTACTCCAGCTGCACTGCCGAGATCGGCGACCAGCCCCTCAGCTCAGCCAGCGTAGCGGCGGTGGCGACGCGCCAGGCCGGGAAATCCGAGAGCCCGGCGTAAAGGATCTTTCCCGACCGGACCAGGTCATCAATGGCACGTGCGATTTCGTCGATGGGCGTGACGCCATCGGGCATGTGCGTCCACAACAGATCGATCCGATCGGTCTTGAGGCGCTTGAGGCTGGCCTCGACGGAACGGAACATCGCCTTCCGGCTATTGCCCGAGCGCTGCAACCCCGCGTCCGGCGAATCGCCGAGCGAGTACTTGGTGGCCAGGACGATTTCGTCGCGTTCGCTGGCTATGAAATCGCCCAGCATCGTTTCCGACTGGCCGAACTGGTACTGATCGGCCGTGTCGATGAAGTTGCCGCCGGCTTCTCGATAGCCGGTGTAGATCTCGCGGGCTTCATCCTGGTCCGAGCCATAACCCCAGCCCTTGCCGAAGTTGCCCGTACCCAGGGCGAGCGAGGAAACCCGAAGGCCGGTGTTGCCGAAGATGCGGTAACGCATGACGTTTTCTCCTGGAGAGGGGGGCCGAAGAAGCGATCGCAAGCGGAATTGGCTTCCGATGGGCACTTTGTACGCCTCGCGCCACGTTGCGGAAATAGCTACGATGGCAACCGCGCGTTGCGATAAAGCAACGCGCATGGCACGCCACTTGCCGAGGGCAGGGCCCATGAGTTTCGACTGGAATGACATCCCCTTGCTGTTGAGGCTTGCCGAGACCGGCAACATGGCGCAGACGGCGCGCGACCTGGATCTGGTGACATCCACCATCAGCCGCCGCGTTGCGGCCGCCGAGCGGGCCTTGGGCGTTCGGCTTTTCATTCGCGACCATTCGGGTTACCAGCCGACGGCGGGTGGCAAGGTCTTCCTGTCCCACGCGGACACCATTGTCGACCGCGTCAAAACGATGCTTGTGGAAAGCAGGGAAGAAGCCCAGGACGTCTCTGGCGCCGTCAACATCACCGCGATCGATGTGCTGCTGAGTCACTGGCTGGCTCGACACGTGCCGGCATTGCTGGCCGGGCATCCGCGTCTGGAGTTGAATCTGATCGGCGACTTTCGCGAACTGTCGTTCACCCGGCGTGAGACCGATCTGGCCATTCGCCTCAACCGGCCCACCGCGGATGCCGCCCTCCGGATGCGCAAGATCGGGAAGCTGGGTTTCGCCGTGTATGGCGCCAAGCACTTCTCCGGCGCCTCACGCAAGCAGTGGCCATCACTTCCGTGGCTGTCTTTCCCGGACGAGATGTCCAAGTTGGCGGAGATGCAGTGGCTGGCAAAGATCGGGCCGGCGCAGAAGATCCGGCTGACAAGCATCTCGATGATCGCGCGTGCGTGTGAAGCAGGGGTCGGGGTCGCGCTGCTCCCGTGTGTCGTCGGTGATCGCCTGGATCTGTTCCGGATGGAGCCCGATCCGGTGTCGCAACGGGACCTGTGGTTGCTCAGCCATAGGGATGCAAGCCAGGTGGCGCGATTCCGCGCCGTGTCGGAATGGCTCAGTGAAAAGGCGGAAAAGGATGCCGACCTGCTCGCAGGGACATCGTCCCAAGCCGAATGACTGCTTTTGGCCGTTAGCTGAAGCCGTCGGCAACGTCGACACGGTAGTCATGCCGATGCAGAAGGAAGTCCGGCCCGAAGCAGAAATCCTGTTCCGTGCTGTAGGTGGCGATGTGCTGCGGAAATCGAGCGCGCAATCCACGCCACGCCGACCGCGGCCGCCTGAACGAGTTCTGACCGCTCGGGTCATGCGTGCTGCAAACGATGCAACAGTTTGTAGCGTTGATTGGACTAGTAGCGCCGCCTGAGGGGCGCAAACTTTTTCGCACGGTCGTACGGCCGCTGGGCTGCTCCTGGTGGACGGCCGACTCCCCCCGAGGCTATTCACAATGAAGATCCAGGAACTACTCAAGTCCAAGACCGGCGACGTGGTCACCATCGATGTCGGCGAAACGATCGGCGCGGCGGCGCAGAAAATGACCGCCCACAAGATTGCCGCATTGATCGTCACCCGTGGCGCGCATCCAGTGGGCGTCGTCTCCGAACAGGACATCGTGGCCGCCGTGGCCGAAGATGGCGCGCAAGCTGGCGCACGACCGTTGAGCAGGCTGCTCAGGAGCGCCGTTGAAAGCATCGCGCCGGACACCAGCGTCAAGCAGGCGATGTCGATGATGACCCATGCGCGCCTGCGTCACCTTCCGGTGATCAGCAACGATGTGCTGGTTGGCATCGTCAGCCTGGGCGATATCGTCAAGAACCGGCTTGATGAACTCTCGCTCGAGCGTGACGTGCTGCGAGACATATACATTGCCGCGCATTGATGCGGGCAGCCACGTCGCCATGCCGGAACGCCCCGCGTGAGCGGGGCGTCTGGTCGGCCTATTCGGAAGGCAGATCGGGCAGCGGTCCCGGCGAAGCAAGATCCGCCCACGCGCTTACGGCGCGCCATCGCTCAGCAGCGGCGTTCCGCACGGCATCAGCGCCTAGTGCTCCCTGGAGTGCGTCTGAACCCAAGAGGATGTGCGGCGGCAGCCGATCAGCTTCAGCGATGCCGACAACAACTTTCGCGACCTTTTCAGGATCCCCAGGTTCGTTGCCCCAATAGGCCTCAAGTTGCCGGACCGTCGCCCCGATCGAGGCATCGCAATCCGGCGATATGGGAGGCATTCTTCCAAAGGCTCGTTTGCCCCAGTTTGTGCGCATGCCGCCAGGTTCGAGTGCGGTCACTTTGACGCCAAACGGTGCGACCTCCAGAGCGACTGTCTCGGTGAATCCACCCACTGCCCATTTGGAGGCAACGTAAGCAGCGTTACCCTGCAAGGCAGAGCGTCCGCCCACGGACGAAATCTGGATGATGTGACCGCTTCTGCGTCGGCGCATTTCAGGAAGGGCGGCTCTCGTGAGGTTCACGACACCGAAGAAATTGGTTTCCACCACACGGCGGAAGTCGTCCGATGGAACCTCTTCGAACGGCCGTGTCTCGCCGAACCCTGCATTGTTCACGAGCACATCAAGGCGTCCATAAACCGAGATTGCAACGCCTACAGCGGCGACGCTCTCCAGTTCATCGGTGACATCGAGCCGGACCGGCCTTACGCGAGAGCCGTATGACGCAACCAGATCATCCAGTTGTTTTGTGTCGCGCGCGGTCGCCACGACACAATGGCCCGCCTCCAACGCCTGGATGGTGATTTGTCGGCCCAGACCCGCGCCGCTGCCTGTAACTAGCCATACCTTGGACATATCTGTTCTCCTGATTTGACTGTCGTGGACAGTCATTCGACGTTGGAAGGTGTTCGCGACAACGCGTCAAAGCCGGGTAGTGACGTCTCGTCCGCCCCGCGCCACCAGCGCGTGGCCACGTCCGGCGAACCCAGTGCGACCCGTTCGCCCATGCGCGGTGTCGTCAGCGCGATGCCGCGGTCATTGGTCAGCGTCACGACGCGCTCGAATGGCTCGGTCCAGCTGTGCATTGCCAGGTCGAAAGTCCCGTTGTGCATCGGCAGCAGCCAGCGACCACGCAGGTCCTGGTGCGCCTGGACGGTCTGCTCCGGCTGCATGTGTATGTAGGGCCATTGCTCGTTGTACGCACCGGTCTCGAGCATGGTCACGTCGAAGGGCCCGAAGCGTCTGCCGATTTCCTTGAAGCCAGCGAAGTAGCCGGTGTCGCCGCTGAAGAACAGTCGGAGGTCGCTCCCCGTGCGGTCGGTGCCGTCGACGATCACCCACGAGGCCCACAAGGTCTTGTCGCCATCGAACAGGCCGCGCCCTGAGTAGTGCTGGGCCGGGGTGGCCGTGAACTGCACGCCATCAATCGTCGTGCCCTCCCACCAGTCGAACTGGCGCACCTTCGTCGGATCCACGCCCCAGGCAATCAGGCGGTCGCCAACTCCGAGCGGCGTCAGGAACACTCCGGCCGTCTTTGCAAGCTGCAGCACGGTCTCGCGATCGAGGTGGTCGTAGTGGTCGTGCGAGAGGATCACGCCGCGCAGCGGCGGCAGTTCCTCCAGGGCGATGGGAGGCGCGTGAAAGCGCTTTGGACCTGCCCACTGCACCGGCGAAGCGCGTTCGGCGAAGACCGGGTCGGTGATCCAGAAGCCGCCGCGCAGCTTGATCAGCATCGTCGAGTGGCCGAGCCGGAACAGGCTCCGATCGGGCGCGGCTTCGAGCTGAGCACGGGTGAGCGCATCGATCGGCAACGGGGCGGCGGGAACCGCGTCGGCGGGCTTGTTCAGCAGGACGTTCCAGATAAGCCCCAACGTCTTGAGTACGCCGTCGACAGGCCTGGGCACCGGATTGCGGAATTTGCCGTCCGCGGCCTGGGGCGAGTCGGGGTAGCCGGCGATGGGGACATTGGTCTTGACGACAGAAGACAGGCAAGCGCTCACGGTGAGGACTCCAAGGAGTAAGGCGGCACGGCGTGCGAAGCGGAATGCTCGTCGGGCTGCGGGAGATGGGGTGGTCATGGATCGGCACCTGGAAAGTACACGACACAGTGTAGTTTCCTAATTCCTGAAAGTAAACTACCCGGTGTAAACTTCCCCCATGGATACCTCCCCCAAGCCCTCCCGGCTGACTGACCGCAAGCGCGCGGCCATCCTCGACGCCGCCGTCGCCGAGTTCCGGCAGTCGGGGTACGAGGCGACGAGCATGGATCGGATCGCTGCCAGCGCCGGCGTGTCCAAGCGGACCGTCTACAACCACTTTCCGAGCAAGGAGGTCCTGTTCGCTCAGATCCTTCAGCAGCTGTGGGAGCGCAGTGCGGCAGGGCGCGACCTGGCCTACCGCAGGGAAGGGGAACTACGGTCGCAACTTCTGGAGCTGGTTACACAAAAGCTTCGATTGCTCCACGATCCGAATTTCGTTGACCTGGCCCGTGTCGCGATCGCTGCCGGCATCCATTCACCCGAACGCGTGCAGGAGATGGTCGCGCGCATGGGCGATCGCGAAGAAGGTTTGACGGTCTGGATTCGCGCCGCCGCCGCCGATGGCCGGCTGAAAACCAGCGCCCCCGTCTTTGCCTCGTTGCAGCTGCAAAGTCTGGTCAAGGGCTTCGCGTTCTGGCCACAAATCACGCTTGGCCAGCCGCCACTGACGGCGGCCCAGCAAACGCAGGTTGCCGAAGTGTCGGTGGATATGTTCCTGGCCTACTACAGCTGATAACGCCGCGACTGCAGCCGTGTACGCGAAGAGGTGCGGCGCCTGCTGCCGACAAAAGAATGCCCCGCATGAGCGGGGCGTCGGGTTGGCCTGACTTTCCCAGCGGCTTACTTCTTGCCTTGGGCCGCCTGCTCGATCAACTGCGCAACCGCGTCGGGACGTGACACATAGATGGCATGGCTGCCCGGCACCGCGGTCACGGTCGCGCCTGCGCGCTTGGCCATCATCTGCTGGGCCGGCGGCGGGATCATGTGGTCGTCGGTGGCGATGAGATACCAGCTCGACTTCGACTTCCATGCCGGCACCGTCACCTTGCCAGCAAGGGCTTCAACGCCCCACGGCACCTGCGAAGCGGCCATGAACTCTGCTTCGTCGGCCGGCACATCACCCGCGAACGACGCGGCGAACTTCGCCCGGTCGAGGAACAGGAAGCCATCCTGCGGCGGCAGGATAGGCGGCTGCGCGGCGCCCGGCGGCGGATTGGCGATCAGGGTCTGCACTGACTCGCCGGCGTCCGGCGCAAACGCGGCGATGTAGACCAGGCGCTCCACCTTCGGATCGGTGCCGGCTTCGGAGATCACCACACCACCATAGGAATGGCCGACCAGCACCACGGGGCCGTCCTGCTGGGCGATGACGCGCTTGGTGACCGCGACGTCGTCGGCGAGCGAGAGAGTCGGGTTCTGCACGATGCTGACGTTGTAGCCATCCTTCTTGAGGATGTCGTAGACCTTCTGCCAGCCGGAGCCGTCGACGAAGCCGCCATGGACCAGGACGACGTTCTTGACGGCCTTCGGGGCCGGGGCGGGCTTGGCAGCTTGGGCGGTGGAGGCCAGGGACATGGCGGCAACCGCGGCGATCGCGAGCGACTTCAGTTTCATGGGATTCTCCAGGAGCGATAGTGATGCGGGTCAGTTTTTCGGCGGAGGGGCTGGCGAGCCAACCTTGGAGCGCAGATTGCCGTCTGACCCCCGCGTGCACCATCGGTTGAATGACCGAGGCCCGGACGGGGAGGGCGCGGATAGACTTCCCGTCCCCCCTGTGTAGAGGCAATGAAGGCCGTGGACCAATCCGCCGTCGCCCTCCTCGATGTGATCCGGTCGCTGGCCTTCGTCGGCGATCTCGCCATGGGGCAACCGACCGACCATTCACCACGCGCTGCATGGATGTCGGGACAACTGGCGCGCGAGACGGGAGCGGACGACGCGACCTGCACTCGCGCCACCGCGGTCGCCCTGCTGCGCTGGTCGGGCTGCACCGCCAACGCGCCGGAGTTTGCGCAGTTGTTCGGCGACGACGTGAGCGGGCGCAAGGCGCTGCTCGCGATCCAGTCCTCCGGAAGCAGCTTCCGCTCAGGCACTCGCAACAAGGGGTCGGCGTTCCTGTCGCTGTCGCGGATCCATTGCGAAGTGTCGGGAGACATCGCCGAACAACTGGGCCTGGATGAGGAAACGCAGTTTGCCCTGCGTCATCTGTTCGAGAGTTACGACGGCAGCGGTGCACCGGAAGGCCTGCGCGGCGATCAGGTCCCGGTGGCGGTCTACATGGCCTCGCTTGCCGGTGATCTCGATATTTTCAACCGGCTCTATGGGCTCGATCAGGCGTGCCGGCTGATCGGTGAGCGCGCAGACACGCTGTATCCACGGGCGTTGGCCAATGTGGTGCTCGCGCATGCGCGCCAGTGGCTCGTGGCGCTGGACGCAGACCCGACTCACTCGGGTCCGTGCTCGCTGGAAGCCATGTTGGCCGGGCGAACGACGTCGCTGGAAATTCTTGCCCACGTCATCGACCTGAAGCTGCCGTGGATGACCGGACATTCGCGCAACGTGGCGCAGCTTGCACGCAGCGCCGCGCTTCAGCTGGGTCTGGACGAAGTCAGCCAGCAGCGCGTGTACCGGGCTGCCCTCATACATGGCATTGGCCGGGCGGCGGTGCCGAACATGATCTGGGACACGCCGGGCCGGCTGGTCGAGTCGGCGTGGGAGCGTGTTCGCCTGGTGCCGTACTGGACCGGTCGTGCTGCACGTCAGATCGGATCTCTCGCTGCAGAGGCCGAAGTGGCGTCGTACGCGTACGAGCGACCGGACGGATCTGGTTACTTCCGCGAGGTGAAAGAAATCAGCATTCCGCTGGAAGGTCGCATTCTCAGCGCTGCAGTCGCGCTGGCGGCGCTTCGTGTCGCGCGTCCGTGGCGCGAAGCGTATGACGATGGCGAAGCGCGTGAAGTGTTGATGGCCGAAGCTGCAGCTGGCCGACATGATCTCGCCGTCGTCCGTGCGCTCTTCGAAAAGCGCCGGGAAGTGCCCAGGTCGCCGGCACCGCCTTCGGCGGGGTTGCTCACGGAGCGGGAGCGGGATGTCCTGCGCTGGATCAGCCTGGGGGCCAGCAACAAGCAGGCGGCGCAGAAGCTCTCCATCAGCCCCAGCACCGTGCGCACCCACGTCGAGAGCGTATTCCGCAAGCTGGAGTGCACGACGCGTGCGGCGGCAACATTGAAAGCCACTCAGCTGGGTTTGCTGTAACGGCGACCTGCATGCTCGGCCATCCGGCGCTGGGCTGACAGCTCGAATCCGGGAATGCGGTCACCCCTGGGCCAAGGAATTCAAGGGCTTCAAACGCAGGAAGCCCCGGAAGGGTTCGCCTTCCGGGGCTTCCATGGCTGGAGAATATGGTGGAGCGGAGGAGGATCGAACTCCCGACCTTCGCATTGCGAACGCGACGCTCTCCCAGCTGAGCTACCGCCCCATGCGGCCGATTCTAGCGGCAGGAAAGGGCGGCTGCCAAGGCGGGGGCGTCTGAGGCGGGAAACGTAAGCCTGGCCTGGGTTCAAGCGATTCTGGCGGGCCAATACGGATGATCCTCACCCGAACACGGTTTTCGGGTCCGTCCTAACGTGGCACTTACAGCCACTTACGGGACCACGCCCCAATGAGAACCGCCCTCACTAAGCGGATCGTCGCAGCCGCCCAGCCCCAGGCGCGACCCTACGAGCTGCGTGACACCCTAGTGCGGGGTCTGATCCTTCGCGTCCAGCCGTCGGGATATAAAGCCTGGATCATCGAGTGGACCCGGGGTAAGCGTGGGTTCTACCCCGCTAACACGGACACTTCAGTTAAGCCCCATCATGGGGCAGGAGGAGTGTCATGCGACAGCGGAAAAGATACAGCGAAGAGTTCAAGCGTGAGACCGTGGGCCTGACCCGGATGCCAGGGGCGAACGTT
>DATDBK010000226.1:0-3670 GCA_036524935.1 Lysobacter sp.
GTCAGGGCCAGTACCGACAGCAACAACAGGGGAATCATCGGCCAACCGCCGGCCTTGACCAGTTCCAGCACGCCAACCTCCGGCCCTCGGCCGTGTTAATCAGGTCGATAGGATAGCCCAGCCGGGCCCTTCTCCCAGCGCCGTTCCGCATCCCACAGCCGCGGCTGTGCCTGCCGTCGCGATTCCACGCTCACTCCACCTCGTTGAAGCCGCACACGCAGGGCCCCGGCCCGGGCGGTGTCGTGGACGCGGGCCCCTGCCTGGGCCCATCGGTCGACGATTCCGGGTTTTGGATGGCCAAACCGGTTGCCGTGGCCGGACGCCACCAGGGCATGGCTGGCGCCGGTCGCCGCCACGAATCCGGGGTCCGAGGAGCCCGCGCTGCCGTGGTGCGGCACCGTGACCACGTCCGCGCGCAGGGCCGCCGGGTCACGCCGCAGCAGTATCCGCTCGACCGCTTCGCCGATATCGCCGGTCAGCAGCGCCGCCGCCCCTTCGGCCTCGATCCGCAGGACGCAGCTGGCTTCGTTGCCCAGATAGGGGAAGTGCGGCGGCGGATGCAGGAAGCGGAACCGGACGCCATCCCACTCCCATGCCTGGCCGGCGACGCAGGGCCGCGCCAGCGCCAGCGGCGCCCCTTCCGGCGCCACCACGCCGGCCAGGCCGAATGCCCGGCCGACCGCCTCGAGGCCGCCGGCGTGGTCGTTGTCGGCGTGGCTGACCACGAGCCGGTCGATCCGGCGAACGCCCAGGGCCTGCAGCGTCGGCACCACGACGCGCTCGCCCGAGTCGAAGCCGTCGCGCACGGCCGGCCCCATGTCGTACAGCAACACGTGCCGCGCGGTACGGACCTGCACCGACAGGCCCTGCCCCACGTCGATGACGACCAGCTCGGCCTCGCCGTGGCGCGGCAGGCCGCGGTCCGGCCACAGCAAGGGAAGCCAAAGCATCAGCGCCAGCCATTTGCCGGGCACGTCGCGCGGCAGCAGTAGCCAGAAGGCACCGAGCAGCGCCAATGGCAGCGCGAACCAGCGCGGTTCGGGGAGCCACCAGACCGCCAATGGAGTGGCCGCCAGGCGATCGAACAAGGGCCAGACCCATTCGAAAGTCGCCGCGGCGGCAGTCCAGGACCAGGCCCCGCTGCCCGGGTGCAGCAGTTCCAGACCCAGCCCCAGCAACGACAACGGCACCACCACCAGGCTCCACCACGGGACGGCCACCAGGTTCGCCAGCAATCCGGCAAGCGAGGCCTGGCCGAACAGCACCGCGCTGAGCGGCAGCAGCCCCAGCGTCGCCACGCCCTGCGCCGAAAGGAAGTCTCGCAACGGGTTCGTGCTGCCCCCCGGCAGGCACCACAGCAGCCACGCCACGCCGGCGAAGCTCAACCAGAAGCCGGCGCCCAGGGCCGCAAGCGGATCCACCAGCAACACGGCAAAAGCCGCCAGCGCCAGCGAATCGGGCAGTCGCATCGGCCGGCGGAACATGCGCACGCCGGCAACGACGGCGATCATCAGCGCGGTACGAACCGTCGGTAACGCGAAACCGGCCACCGCCGCATACAGCAGGGCGCCGCACAGTCCGGCGGCGGCCGCCGCGATCTGTGCCGGCATGCGCCGCGCCAGGACTACCGGACACAGCCACCACACCCCTCGTGCCAGCAGTGCGAAGAATCCGGCGACGAGGCCGACATGGAATCCGGAAATGGCGATGAGATGAGTCAGGCCGTTGGCGCGAAGTACATGCCAGTCGCCGTCGTCGAGCCCGCGTGTGTCGCCCAGCGCGAGGGCCCGGATGAAGCGCGAGGACGGACGTTCCAGCGCGCCGATGCGTTCGGCCATCCGTTCGCGCCACGCCTCCAGCCCGGCGGCAGGCTCGATCAGTTGCGCGCGCCCGGGATGTCGCACATAGCCCGAGGCAGCGACGCGCTGCGCCAGCGCATGCCGCTCGCTGTCGAACCCACCGGGATTGCGCAGGCCGCGCGGTGCACGCAGGCGAAGCTCGAAGGCCCAGCGCTGCCCTGCCCTCAGCGTCGAGCGCACCTTGGCGTTGCGGTCATACCAGGCAAGGCGCAGCATCCGGCCACGCAGCGGCTGCGGTTGTGCCAGGTGATCGTCGACGCGGAAGACGAAGCGGGTACGCGCGACCTCGTGCACGGGCAGCTCGACGATGCGGCCACTGACCTTCGCATCGCCCCGTTCCAGCCCGGGTGGCAACTGCAGCGCCAGCGAGTACGACGCGTGAACACCCGCCAGTCCGATGCCCAGCAGCATCCAGCCGAGGATGATTAGTGCGCTGCTGCCGGCACGAAGTCCGCGCCAGCCGAGCACGATGCCGAGAAGGAGCAATCCGGACGACAGCGGCCACGGCAACAACCACGGCAGCCACAGGCAGGCACAGACGCCTGTGAGCAGTGCCAGCGCGGAGGTGGTTCCGAACGGCGGCGTCCTTGCCGCGTCCCGCATCGACTTCTCCCTGTCTCAGACCTCGGCGAGTGCCAGTTCGCGCAGCTTGCCTTCGTGCAGTTCCAGCACCCGGTCCAACCGGCGTGCGAGGCGACGATCATGGGTCACCAGCACGAGGCTGGTGTGCTGCTCGCGGTTGAGCGCGAGCATCAGTTCGAACACGGTCTGGGCGGTCTTCTCGTCGAGGTTGCCGGTCGGCTCGTCACCGAGCACGCAGGCAGGTCGATTGACGAGCGCACGCGCAACAGCGGCGCGCTGGCGCTCGCCACCGGACAGTTCGCCGGGCTTGTGCTCGAGACGATGGCCCAGGCCGACCGATTCGAGCAGGGCCTGCGCCCGCTTCGAGGCATCGGCGACCGGTGCGCCGGCCAGCAGCACCGGCAGCATCACGTTCTCGAGTGCGGTGAACTCGGGCAACAGGTGATGGAACTGGTAGACGAAACCGAGTGCACGGTTGCGCAACGCGCCGCGCTCGGAATCCGACAGCGTGCTCATCTTCTGCCCGGCCACGAACACTTCGCCGGCGGTGGGTGTGTCGAGTCCGCCCAAAAGGTGCAGCAACGTGCTCTTGCCCGCACCGGACGCGCCGAGGATCGCCACCGTCTCGCCCGATTGCACCGACAGCTGCAGGCCCTCGAACACCGGCGTGCGCAGCTTGCCTTCGGCGTAGGTCATCGCCAGGCCTTCGGCGCGGATCGATTCGCCGGTGTGCTTCCCGTTGTTCATGGCATTACTCATAGCGCAGCGCCTCCGCCGGGGCCGTACGCGCTGCGCGCCAGGCGGGATAGATCGTGGCCATGAACGCCATCGCCAGCGCGACCGCGGCGATGATCACCACGTCGCTGGCTTGCAGGTCGGTGGGAAGGCCGGTGATGTAGTAGACGTCCTCCGGCAACAGCTGCACGCCGAGCACGGCCTCGATCGCCTTGAGGATGTGTGCCAGGTTGAGCGTCAGCACGATGCCGCCGATCACGCCGATCACCGTGCCGATCACGCCGATCAGGGTGCCCTGCACCACGAACACCTGCATCACCCCGCGCGGGGTCAGGCCCAGCGTCCGGAGGATCGCGATGTCGGCCTGCTTGTCGGTCACCAGCATCACCTGCGAGCTGACCAGGTTGAAGGCGCCCATCGCGATGATCAGCGACAGCAGGATCGCCATGATGGTCTTCTCCATCTTCAGCGCCCGGAACATGTTGGCGTTCTCG
>DATDBK010000227.1:0-19749 GCA_036524935.1 Lysobacter sp.
GTTGACAGATTCGCTTCCATGCCTAAAATGTCGGTTCCTCTGCGGGAATAGCTCAGTTGGTAGAGCACGACCTTGCCAAGGTCGGGGTCGCGAGTTCGAGTCTCGTTTCCCGCTCCAAATTCGAGGGTGCCTTTCATCAGCACCCTCACCCAAGGCCCCGCAAGCGGGGCCTTGTTGTTTCTGGCCCACTTGCGTGAACGGGGCAGGAATGTGGAAGAATCCGCTCTGCGGATTCGAAAGTCACCGGCCTGGTGGCAGAGTGGTTATGCAGCGGCCTGCAAAGCCGCGTACGCCGGTTCAATTCCGACCCAGGCCTCCAGTATCGAGATCGTGCCCCGTCTAGCTTTCAGCTACGCGGGGCATTTTCTTTTGGGCTAGCGGAACGCCAGCGTGAGCACGCGAAGCGCTTCGCGCGATCGACGATCGTTGAGTGCGGTGTAGAGCATCACGTCCTGCGGCGGAATCGGTGGCAAGGACAGGCTTTCGCCGATATCGACCGTGCCCGATGGCGCGGCGCGTTGCGCCAGCACCGCAACGGCCAATCCGCCGGCCGCGGCGGCGCCGAGGATCGCGGCGCCTTTGCCGACGAAAACTTCATTCCATTCGATTCCGGCCTTGTCGAGCGCAGCAACCGCCACCGCCCTGATGCGGCACGACTCGCCTTGCGTTGCCAGCGACAGGGGTTGGTTGGCACGCGGCGCCCAGCCGACGGCGGCGAACCATGAAAACGTCTCGACGAATGCGGCCCTGCCTTGCTTGCGGCGATCATCCGGCCGCAGCGCCAGCACCGCATCGAGTTCCCCTTGTTCGTAGGCCTGCATCAGCTCACGCGTGCCGGCCACGCGCATCTCGACCAGGAGGCCCGGATCGTGGTCCCGCATGCGCCGGAGCAATGACGGCAATTCACCGCCGACCAGCAAATGACTGATGCCGATCGCCAGCCGGCGCCGCTCGACTTCGAACGCAGTGAGTGCGCGGTCATGAGTCGAAACCAGTTCGCGTGCCATCCCCAGGAATGCGAGCCCTTCGGCGGACAGGCGCACATGCCGTGGCGTGCGCTCCAGCAGGCGCCGGCCCAACTGGTCTTCCAGCCGGCGCAGCTTGAGGCTGACCGCGGACTGGGTGGTGCCCAGCACGTCGGCGGCGCGGGTGAAACTTTGCAGGTCAGCAGCCAGCACGAAGGCCTTGACCGCATCGACATCCATCGCCTTCATTCGGAAAGATCACGATTTGAAATGACAGATATATCTATAGATGTGTTTTTCTAATCATGCAAGCGCCCTAGAGTAGGCCCTGTTCCCGCTACCAAAGGAGCCTTCCGATGAAACACCTGACCGCTGTGATGCTCGCGATGCTGGCCGGGCTGTCCTCGCGTGACATGCCTGCAGCAACCCCTGAATCCCCGCTGCACGGTACGTGGACCCTGGTTGCCGCGGACAAGATCCTGCCCGGTGGCGCGCTGGCACGAGACTATGGCGAGCAGCCGAAGGGCCGGCTGATCGTCGACGCCCACGGCCGATACTCGTTGCAGATATTCAAATCCGAGCGCCTGCGCTTCAGCACCGACAGCAAGGCCGACGGCAGCCCGGATGAGTTCAAGTCCGCGGTGATGGGCAGCAGCACGCATTACGGCACCGTCCAGATCGATGAGAAAGCGGGGCAGCTGGTCTTTTCGATCGAGGGTTCATCCTTCGCCAACTGGGAAGGCACTGTGCAACGTCGCCAGTACAAGCTGGAAGGCAAGGAGCTGAGCTACCAGGTGCCGCCACGCCCGGACGGCAGCATTCCGGTATCGGTCTGGCGACGACTCGATTGAGTCGTCGCACAAAGAAGTTCACCCTTCCCCGGAATCAGGACAAGAGAGACAACATGCCGCACTTCGTCGTTGATTGCTCGCAGGGAATCCTGCAGCAGCACAGTGAGCAGGAGATCATCACGCGGCTGCATCGCGCTGTTAACTCCACGGGACTGTTCGAGGAGTCCGACATCAAGGTCCGGGTCAATCCTTACCTGGTCTACGCCGTCGGCGGTGGAGCGGACGACTTCATCCACGTGTTCTCGCACATCATGCAGGGGCGAACTGTCGAGCAGCGCGCAGATCTCTCGAAGCGGATAGTCAGCGAACTGGCGGGCATGTTTCCGACTGTCCAGAAGATCGCCGCGAACGTCGCGGAGTTCGAGAAAGCGACCTATCTCAATCGGGCAATGTTGTAGCGCCACGGTCGCGTTGCGCAGGCAAGGCCGCGTGCAGGCGGCGGTGCCCGGACGGGCCTGGCACCCACTCGATTGACGCGGGCGGGTGGCGCCGAAAGCATTTGCTTTCGCGTAAGCTAGCGCGCACCACGCATCCCAGCCCGGGTGGCGGAACTGGTAGACGCATCGGACTTAAAATCCGCTGGCCGAAAGGCCGTGCCGGTTCGATCCCGGCTCCGGGCACCATTTAGGGGTTTCAGTAGGGTGCGCAGATTGCGCTAAGTCGCTGAAACGCCTGCAAATGCAGGGTTCTGCAACATCTGCACCTTTCTGCTCAGGTTTGCTTCCGTCTCCCGCTGGGGGTCAAATTGGGGGTCAAATCGGCAGTTATGAAAAGGTGGGGGTCAGATGGCTGGGAAGTTGAAGGTCAAGGTGTTGGGTAGCCTGCCGCCGGGTAAACACTTCGACGGTGGTGGGCTGTATCTGGACGTCAGTGCGGCCGGCGGCCGGTCGTGGCGGTGGAAGTACCGGCGCCCCGGTGACGGCAAGGAAACGCGCCTGACGCTGGGCGCGTTCCCGGACGTTGGGCTGGCCGATGCGCGCGAGCAGCGCGATAAGGCGCGCGCGGTGCTGCGCACCGGCACCGACCCCGGCGCCGACCGTCGCGCCAAGCGTGACAGCGCCAATGCAGCCGAGCCGGTGAATACGTTCAAGGCCGTGGCCGCCGAATGGCTGGAAAAGCAGCGAGCCGCCATGTCGTTGGCCACCTACAACAAGGCGCAATGGCAACTGTCGTACGCCACCGACTTGGATGCGCTTCCTGTGGAGGCGATCACGCCGCCGCAGGTTCTGGCCGTGCTGCGCAAGCTGGAAAGCGCCGACATTCTGGAAACCATGCACCGTGTAAAGAGCCGCATTGGTGAAGTGTTCCGGTATGCGATTGCGGCCGGCTACGCTACTCAAGACCCGACAGGCGCGCTGCGCGGTGCCTTGAAACCGGTGGTCAGCAAATCGCACGCGGCCATCATTGAGCCCAAGGAAGTCGGCGCGCTGTTGCGCGCGCTACACGCATACGAAGGCCAGCCGACGACCATGGCCGGGCTGAAACTAGCACCCCTGCTTTTCGCGCGTCCCGGCAACCTGCGCGCGATGGAGTGGCGCGAACTCGATCTGGACGGAAAGGAATGGCGTGTCCCTGCCGGCAAGATGAAGATGAAGGAGGCGCACGTCGTGCCGCTTTCCAAGCAGGCCGTAACGATTCTGCGCGAACTCCATCGGCTTACCGGACACGGGCGCTATTGCTTCCCGTCGTTGCTGTCGGCGGAACGTCCGATGAGCGACAACACGTTGAACACCGCGCTTCGTCGCATGGGCTTTGACCACGACACGATGACCGCGCACGGATTCCGGGCGATGGCATCCACGCTGTTGAATGAACTCGGTTGGTCGCCGGACGTGATTGAAAGGCAGTTGGCACACGCAGAGCGCAACAAGGTGCGCGCCACCTACAACCGTGCGTCTTACATGGCCGAACGCCGCGAGTTGATGCAGCAATGGGCGGACTACTGCGACCAGCTTCGGACCGGTGGCAACGTGACGGCGATGAAACGGCGCCGCAAGTAGCGCCAAACGAAACTGCGCAATCCACGCCCCGCAAGGCTTTGCGGGGCGTTTTTGCTTGCGATGTGGCGTTGATGAAGACCTCTAGAAAACATTCAAAAGCATTCCACGGCACTCCATGCAATACCGTGCAACTCGCGTTTTGACACCGCTCCGCCGCTGTCGTTTGCTACGCGCAAATGACGACGGGAGGGAGCAGCCATGGCGCGTCTTATCCGACTTCGTGAAGTGTCCGATGACACCGGCCTGAGCAAGTGGACCATTGCCCGGCTGGAAGCGGCCGGCGAATTCCCGCAGCGCATCAGAATCGGCCGGTACGCCGTCGCGTTTGATGCCGACGAGCTGGACGAATGGAAGCAGCGGCGCAAGGACGCGCGGGACGCTCGCCGCGACGCGCGTCCTCCCCGCGAACCGCGCACTAGCGTGTAACGCCGCTGTGGACGGCGAGCACGTCGCGCCGGGCGTCGGACAGGAACCGCCGCGCGGCAAGCCCAACGGCCGCGACCACGGACCTACGCCGATTGCGCAGGCGGCGGCCGAGTACGCACGCTTTGGCTGGCCGCTGGTGCTGTTGCCGCCGCGCAGCAAGGGCGGCCACGGCATGGCGGAAGGGTGGAACCTGCGCGAGAACGCCGTCACCGACCCCGATGACGCGCTGGGCTGGCATGGCAATTTCGGCCTGTTACTGGCGTTTGCCGGCGTGGCGTCCATTGACGTTGACGACATAGACGGCGCAGGCGGTTGGCTAGAGGAACGCGGCGTCAATCTGGTGCAATTGTTGGCCGCGCCTGATGCGGTGCGGATTGAATCGGGCGTTGTCAATCGGGCGAAGCTTCTGTACCGCGTGTCGCATGACGTAGACACGGCCACGCTGTTGACGCAGCGAATACACGCCGAAGGCAACGCGCGTGACGTGATCCTTGAATTGCGGTGTGCCGGCCGCAACGGCGTGACCATGCAGGACGTGTTGCCGCCGTCCATCCACCCGGACACCGGCCAGTCGTACCGATGGCGCGGCGACTGGCACAAACTGCCGGTGTTGCCGCCGGCCATGCACCGCGTGTGGCGTGGCCTGTTGGCCGGTGAGGCGGCGCCCGGTGCGTATACCCACCGCGACGACAGGCGCGGCAGCGGCACGGGCGCCGACTTTCTCAAAGTGCTGGACAAGCTGGAGCGCTTGGACTGCAAGCCGCACGTGACCCGCCCCGGTGATGCCCGTGCCCATTGCCCAGTACACCGGGGCAAATCCGGGACTACGCTGCACGTGAACGAAAAGCCAGACGGCAAGGTGTTGGTGAAGTGCCACGCCGGGTGCACGCAGGACGACGTGCTTGCCGCGCTGGACATGGGACCGGGTCCGGAGGTACGCATGGACACGGGCCCGCGTGTGGGCGCGTCCACGACGCCGCCGGAGGCCGACACGCGCCCGCCGGCGCCGGACACCCTGCCGCCGCTGCCGGCGAGCCTGTGCGCGCTGCGCGGACGCTTGGGCGAGGTGCAGGACCATATTGCCTCGACCATGCTCCGTCCGCACGCAGGCGTGGCCGGTCTGGTTGCGTTGGCGCTGGTGGACTTTCTGGCCATGGAGCGCACGCGCATCGCCTCGCGTGGTGGTCTGGCCATGGGCGAGTTTTTTCTGGTGCTGGCGCCGACCGCATTCGGCAAGGAATCACTGCGCACGCCGTTCCGCCAGCTTGCGGAATGGGCCCCGCAAGGTCGCATCGTCTTGCCCGACCTGCACTACAACGCGCCGGCTTCTCAGCAAGGCTTGCAGGAATCGCTGGCGGCCAATCGCTGCGTCGCACTGTTGGCCGACGAGTTTGGTGACTGGATGGCCAAGGGTGATAAGGACCAATGCCGCGAACAGGCCATGGCTCACATGATGCAGGTTTACGGCAACCCGTTCGGCGTCGTCGCAACGCCGTATGCGGTGACGCGCAAGGTTGCGCCGGTGAGGCACCCGCGTTTGATGACGTTGTGCACCTCGACGGGTGCGCGCTTCTCAGAAGTCGTCAACGGTTCGATGGCGGACCGTGGATTCCTGAACCGTTTGGTGATCTTGCCGGTGGGTAGCGAAGAACTGGAACTAAATAGCGACCTTGATCGCCCTGCGTCGGCGTACGAAATTCCGCCTGTTTTGTGTGCACTGGCGGCGGAGATTTCCGGCAACGAAAAAATGGTCACTTTTGAGGCCGATGCCAAGGCATACGCGAACGATCATTTTCGCGCCGTTTTGGACCCACTGGCCCTGCGCGACGCGCGACTTGCGGGGAGGCTCAACGAGCAGGCCATCCGGATGGCCGCCGGACTGGCGCTATCCGACGGACGTTGCGTGATCGGCGTGCGTGACATGGCGACGGCGTATGAAATTCGCGAGGGTTTGCATGCGCGCACGGTGACCATGTTTGCGGAGGATGAAAGCCTCAGCGGAGATCACCCCACGGTGCGGGCTCTAAACGTGTTGCGGCGGAAGTTCACACGCGAGCCTTTCATTTACCGCAGCCACTTGGGCAATCACTCACGTGAATACAGGCGACTCGACGTGAACGGCCAGAACAGCGTGGTGCGCGCGCTCGTGGACGAAGGCACGGTGAAGGTCGATGGAAAGAAGCTGGTTTCGACGATTTTTGTAGACGGTGTAGACGCTTTGTAGACGCCCCCGTCTACAAGCGAAAAGTGCTGTGTTTCAAGCCTATTTATATATAGAGAGAGGGTTTTGTAGACGTTGTAGACATGGCCCCCCACTCCCGCTTTCTCACACCTGTAGGGGGAGGCGTCTACACGTCTACAAAGTCTACAAAAACTCCCCCACGAGGCACCCCATGAAGACCAAGCCCGCACCGCCCGACGTCAGCCACGATCAACTGCGCGCCATCAATGCCGACCTGTTGGATTTGATCGAAACGCAACGCACCGTGTACAGCGACATCCTCGAACGGACCTTGCTCACCCTTGCCGCGCGAGGGAATACGGCGGCCGCGTCTGCGCTGCTAGTGATCCGTGAAGTGTTCGCCGACGCCGACGTGAAGGCGAAGGAACACGTCCGCGCCATGCGCCGCGCAATGGGTGAACCATGAACACCGTCACCGGCAATCCAGACCCCCTGCGCACTGCCGACCTGAGTGACGGCATACCGCTGGCGTTGTGGAACGGTTCGAATCAGACCGCGCGTGACCTGTTGCTGGCCGAACACCAGCGCCAGCGCGCCCACGCCGCGCGGCAACGCGAAGCGGCCGACACCGAACGCCAGGAATCGCTGCGCCGCATCCTCGCAACTCACGCCGACGACCATGCCGGGCGCCAACTGCGCCGCCTGCAAGAACTGCTTTTTGAAGCCGCCATCACGGCCCGCACGCTGGCAATGACGTTGCCCGCGCCGGATGGCGTCACCCCCGACGCCGATGCGTCGCAGACACAGGAGTCACCGCCATGAACGCTGTACTTCGCGAATCGCCCCGACCGTCACGCCGCACCCGTCGCCGCCCGCCGGCGCAACTGCTCTTCCGCGCGGCCGCCGTGAACGCCTACGGATTCGCGCACGACGTACCTGCCCATGTCGCGGCCGACCGCCTGTTTGCCGGTGACGAGGGCCTGCACGCTTTCCTGAACGTTCAGAAGGCCGCAATTGATCCGGCGTTGACCACTGTCCCGGACTGGGCGGGCAATCTGGCCCGCGAGACGTGGGCCGAGTTTGTCACCCTGTTGGGACCGGACAGCGTGTATTCGCAGCTTGCGGCGCGCGGTCTGCGCTTCACGTTCAGCGGCGGCAAGGTGCGCCACCCCGCGCGCAGTTCGACCCCGAGCCTTTCGGGCGACTTCATCGGCGAGAACGCGCCGATTCCGGTTCGTAAGGCTTCGGTGCTTGCCTCCTCGCTTGGCCCGAAAAGGATCGGCGTGTTGACGGTGATGTCGTCGGAACTGGACGGCGCGACCGGCTTCGACATGGAAACGTTTTTGCGCGCGGCCATCACAGAAGACACCAACCCGGTGATTGACGCGCGTCTACTCGACAACGCGGCCGCCACGGCCGTTCGACCGGCTGGCCTGTTGAATGGCGTCACGCTCACGCCGTCCGCTGGTACCACGCTGGACAACATCATCACCGACCTGAAAACGGCGCTGGCGCCAGTGTTGCTCGCTGGTGGCGGTCGCCGTCTGGTCTGGCTGATGAACCCGTTGCAGGCCATGTCGCTTTCGCTGCAAACCGATGCAGCGGGCGCGGTGGTGTGGCCCGATGCCGCGCGTCGGCTGGGCATCGCGGACGTGATTGTGAGCAACAACGTTCCGGCTGGAACGCTGCTAGTGGTGGATGCGGCAGAGTTCGTGACCGTCGCCGACCCGGCACCGCGATTCGAAGTGACACGCGAGGCCTCGTTGCACATGAACGATGCACCGACCTCGATCAACAACGGCACGATGGCGGCCCCGGTCACCTCGCTGTTTCAACAGGATGGCGTGGGTATTCGAATGATCCAGCAAATGAACTGGACCATGCGCCGCACGGGCATGGTGGCCGGCGTGTCCGGCATTGAATGGTGAGGACACAACCCATGGCAAGCAAAGACAGCGAAGCCCGCGCCGCGATTGAAGCGGTGTGCAAATGGCTGATTGAAGACGGTCGGTTCATGCCGAACGCGGTCAACCGCCTGCGCGACTACTTCGAGACGGCCATCGCACCGCGTGGGATGTTTCAGCGCGGCAAGCAGGAGACCAAGGAGGTGCCACCGCGCGTGGGCCGCTCCTAGCGCTCTCCGCTGATCACTTGCTTGCGGCGGCTGCGATGAGCGCAGCCATTCGCGCCTTGCGCTCTTCGCGCGTGATGTACCAATCACGAAGGAGCGTTTCGACCAATCCTATAAGCAAGTCGGCTTCTTGGGGATCAACCTCGACGATTAGGTCGATGTCCTTCTCCATGTGCGCACCGATGTTCCCTATCCGTCGGAGAGAGTCAATCGCATCCCACGTAAGCGGGTCCACCTTGTCCTTGATCTGCCCAATCTCGTCAACAAGTCGGCCGGGCTTGACCAGCCAGAAATCCCGAATGATCCCCTGCAAGCATCTCCGCGAGAGCGTTGCCGATGCCTTGGGGCTAAGGTTCCGAATCAAACATGCCTCACGATAGTCCGCAAGAATGGCAGCAGGTATATACGTTGGGAACGATCTTGCTGATGAGCTTGGAATGAGGTCCCAACGCTCGACAAGCGCGCCCAACTCGTTGGACGTCCCTCTGGTTACCCGGACATGCAGTGCGGCAGTCAGTGTGAGCTTCTGGCACTCAGGGTTTGGACACACATAGAAGTAAGAGGCAAGCGTGCGCGGTCCATCGGCGTTCTTGACATACAACACGTGCGCTGCATCCGAGAAGCGATCTTCTGTGATCGTCACGTGTCGTTCGCAATGAGGGCAAGTCCAGTTGACGCCAGCCATAAAAGCTCCCCTGTAAGAACAATATCCATGCGGACTGATAGCTCAAATGGAGCCGGCCGCGCTAGCAGACATTGGCGCGACCTTACGAATGAAGTCAAGCCGTACGGTCGGCGGGGGGGGCAGCAGCTTCGCGTCCGCCCACCCGTCCACCGGACGCCCACCCCGCCAGAAACTTAATGTGGAGAACATTTAAATGGGCAGGCCGCGAAAAGACGATTTAGTCAACGTACGCGGGCAATTGGCACCGCCACCGCTGGACGCCGCAATGCGGCGTTTGTGGCACCGCGAATTTGACCGATTCCCGGCCGGGTATTTCGTGCCGGCCGACATCAACGGCATGTTGCTGTACTTGAACACGTTGGCCGAGTACGAAGCCGCACGCCAGCGCGTGCAGCATGCGCGCGCCGCAGCCAAGCGCGAGGAACGCCGCGAGTTGCGCGCGATCACCCGGCAGTTGATCGTGCTAATGCGCGCCCTGCGCATGCTCACCAGCACGCGCGCGCATCCGACGACGATGGGTCGCCTTGCCCACGACGCCGCGAAACAGGCTGCGCCCGCGACCGATGAACCCGCATGGCGCGTGATGATGCGCGAAGCGGGCGCGGTGAAACCGAACTGACGCGAGGATGACACCGATGACCGCTCAAGCGTTCGATGCCCCGCCGGACGTGCCGGCGTTCTACCTTGACGACATGCACGCGATGCAAGCGGAACTGTGGCAGCACGCGCAGCGCGTGCTTGGACCGTGCGCACACGGCTACTCGCTTGCGCCGGCACGTTTCGTTGCCGACGAAGCGTCGTGCGCCACGCGGATTGGCAACGAGATCACGATCTATCTGGACCTCAACGCCGCCGGTGATTGGGCGTGCTGCGCGGCCATTCTCGGCCATGAACTGGTCCACGCGTTGGACGGGTTGTCGGGGCACGCGTCGTGGCTGGAGGAAGGCATGGGTTGCCTGTTTGGCATCGGCCAGTGTGCGGCCATGTTCGATGACGTTCCCACCCATCTGTGCAGCGGCGCATACCTGCACGCGTTGAAGTTGGTGGCCGCGATCCCAAACCCCTTCGACGTTGTGAAGTCGCTGCGCGCGCAGGGGTTGCGTATGTGTAGCATCACGCCGGGTCAACTGATGGCCGCTGCGCCCGCTGTCGATAGAGCGCTGGCAGCGCACCTGTGCGCGCGCTTCAACTCTGGAGTCATTGGCACTGGGACGTTGCACCGCTATGACGGTTAGGGTCGAGAGACTAAGAATCCAACGCAGTGCAGGGTGCGGGCGTGTAGCCAAGTAAAGCGGAGGCGCACTAAGTGTAGCCTTCCACTGGCATGTTCCGAGAATCGGGCTAGGGGGAAAACTGCTAATGTCTGCTCCCGTCAAGATAAGAACTACTTCCGAGGCGCGATGGAAATGGATTCACTTCAAGTAGTTGTCGAGCGTGCAACGGATTCGCGCCGGCAAAACGAAGTAGTGAACGCCTTGCGCCAGCACGGCCCCGCGCCATCTCTGCGTGCAGATTTCGCGCGTTGCGCTATCGACCTTGCCTGCGAGCATCACTCCGCGATCATCCGGCTTGTGTGCGCTGGCGAGTATGGCTCAGCGGCCGCGATGCTCCGCCCGTTGCTTGAGGCGTCCAGCACGGCGTCCTGGCTGTTATACGTCCCGAACTGTGACCGCGTGAGGGAACTAGCAACAAGTATAGAAGCGGCAGAGGGGCGTTGCCGGGACCTCCCGCTGCTCGACGAGATGGCGCGTGACTTGCAGCCGACGTTCCCGCTCATCAAGCCGCTGGTTGACGGGTTGAAGAACCGAGGTCCGGCAACTTGGTTGCACAAATATACGCATGGCGGCGCGGCGCAGCTTGTCAGGCGCGCCCCGGGATGGACCGAAGGAGAGGTGATGTTGATCCTGCTACGCGCGGATCTGTTCGCCATCCTCGCCGCATGTCACGAAACTGTGGTCACACCAAATCCACAACTTTCTGCGTACGCCTTCGGTCGTCGCGATCAACTTGGCAGCGAAGGGTTTGAAAGGTTCGGTTTTGGCCCTGTTGCTGAGCAGCCGCATGAGTTGCCACCGGCGCTAGCTGATGGTTGCGGGGTGCCGTTCTCGATTTGAGCCGCGCGGCGACAGTCAGACGTGGCGATTTTTTGGTCAGGCTTTATCAAGTCGATCAATAGCTTCATTGAACTTTTCGTAGTTCGCCTCAATTCCATCCAACAGCCTGAAGTACCAACCTGCGTTTATCGCCAGATCAGAGAATGCCGCGAACATTCCTTCCGCGGCGTCATTCATGTCAATTGCCGAAGTGACCCCTACGGGGCCGAGCCCTAGAAACAGCGGCTCCATGCGAATGATCCCATCGCGGACGCGCACGTAGTAATCGCTTCGGATGTTAATTAGGCTGTCAGTTGCATTTAGAAAGCGCTGGTCGCCTGCGGCCGCGTATGCATTGGTAAGGTCAAGCTGTTTTCGAATTTCGGCAAGGTACGGCGAATAGAATGTACGAATGAACGCGCGGCTTGCCGCTTTCGTCCGCCGCTCTTTCGCGTCAGCTACCCAAGCGCGCCGAAGACAGCGGCCATCGCGCCGAATGCCGCGCCAATCAGTGATGCATGGCTATCTGGAAGTTCAAAGGGAAGGATTGGCAGGCATAGAATGATTCCTATCAGTGCGCCTGCGAAGAAACCGGTTGCAATCCATGGGTGAAGCCGTAGCCAATCCATTGCACGTGTCATGAAGCTCCCCTGTTGCGTCGCCTGAGATAAGGCCAGCGTACCGTGCTGGCATGTTCAAGTGGTCCGTCCTTGGCGCCTCCCTCGACGGGCCGCGCGCGGTCTTCCTGTGCCAGTCCACGGAGGTTGCCCGACTGAGGTCGGCCGGAAAACGGTCCGCAAAGTGCGGAGAGTTTTGAAACCGAACTTGCCGCCACCCTCCACGCGAACGGCATCACGAACGGCCGACCCTAGCCGCCGCGCGGCCGCGATGCGTGCCGATACTTCGGAAACGGGAGGCCAAGCGGTGTGTAAAGCGCGCTTTCTAGCAACGCCGGGATTCCCTCGCACGCAATCTCAAGTTCGTGCGCTGACCAACGTTCAGATTCAACGTCCGTTGTCAGATGCGCCAAGGCCTTGTTTGCCAGATCGAACATGGCAACCAAACCTCGCTCGGCATCTTCGGGCGGGCCCAAATATCGCGCGATGGCTTCGTCCGCGCGCACAAGTGGCAGAGGGCTCCCATTGAGCATGAATTGTTCAATTCCAATGTCGTCAGGGCGGCGGTTCCGCTCAATGTTGGCAAGTCGCCGTTGCTTGTTGACACACAGGCCCATGAACTCTAGCAATGCGCGCGCGTTGATGACGCCGCATTCCAGCGCCGGGAAGATGAAGCCTGCGGCGGTTCCCTCGATGGCCAACTTGCCATCAATGTGAATTTCCATCGGCGTCCATTCCTTGTCGGCGTTGTAGTACCGCAATGCGATCTGCATTGTGTTCAACGCCTCAAGTCGTGCGGGCAGCCAACGATTGAGCAAAGCTTCTTGGTCCATCATTTGATCGGCTTTCCTCTGAATGTCGCCCCTGCGACGGGGCAAGGGTAGCGTGCCGCTATGTCTGAACCAACTGACCCGCCGCTGCCCTTCTGGCATGCCCGCCTGCGCGCCGACATTGACCGCTGCACCCGCTGGCAGGACGTGGTGCCCTTGCTCAAGCAGGCATCGGCGTGGGAGGCGGTTGCAAGGCACGGGCAGGACACGCACGCGGTGACGCTGGCCGTGGTCCTGTACGCGCGCGCAGACCAGCGCGGCGCCGACCTGCACGACGCGATGCTGCTAAGGCTGGCGGGCTTGGACCCGGTATGCCGAGGCCTGCGCCGGGCCGCGCCTGAGTAACCGGCAGCGGCTCGCGTATGGCCCTCTGTGGGCCGGATACGGCGGGCACTATGGTTGGGACGGGCATGGGACGCGGCGGGCCGTGTAGGGTGCTACACGCACTCGGTTGGTTTCCCGGCTGACCCCCGCCGCCGACTTTTCATTTGCCGATGGGGGTCAAGGAGTTTGGGGGTCAGGTTGGGGGTCAAGCCACGGAGGATGTTCGAAATTCCGCGCAAAAACCGGGTTTGCGGTCCCGGCTCCGGGCACCATCCATCGGCTGCTACGCCTTTCGCGCCTGTACGCCTTCAAGGAATGCACGCAGCAGCGCGCTGCGGTACTTGCGCCGGTGCAGCACCAGGCTCAGCTGGCGCTTCAGACTAAGAAATGGCGTGCGCAGCACGGCAAGGCGGCCCGCCGCCTGCGCATGGGCAACCGCCACCGCCGGCAGCAGCGCGAGACCCAGGCCTGCGATCACGGCCTGTTTGATCGCTTCGCTCTGATCCAGCTCGAGCACGGTTTCGCCCGCCGGTAACGCGGCCAGTGCGCGCTCGGTCTGGCCGCGCGTGGCCGATCCGGCTTCGCGCAGGATCCAGCGTGCGCCAGCGAAATCCTCCGGGCGCAGGCGGCGGCGCTTCGCCAGTGGATGCGAGGTGGGGGCGCAGACACACAACAAATCGTCGCGCCAGCGCAACAGTTCCAGGTCAGCGTGTGCGGCCGGGCCTTCGATGCAGCCGATGTCGAGGCTGTAATCGAGCACGCCGGCGACGATCGCCGCGCTGTTGTCGACATGCAGCTTCAGCGCCACCTGCGGATGGGCGGTGATGAAACCTCCGAGCAGATCGCCCACCAGATAATTGCCGACGGTGTTGCTGGCACCGACGCGCAGCTCGCCGGACACCAGATCGTCGGCATTGCCTGCGTGCCGGCCGAGTTCGCGCATGCGCTCGAGCAGTTCCTGCGCCAACGGCAGCAGCTTGCGACCGTGGGCGTTGATCTGCAGGCGTCGTTGGGTCCGGTCGAACAGCGGAGTACCCAGGACCCGCTCCAGCTCCGCCAGCGCCATGCTAGCCGCGGGTTGGGTCAGGTGCAGCTGTTCCGCGGCGGCGCGGACGGTGCCGGCGGTGGCGATGGCAACGAACACCTCCAGCTGGCGCGGGCTGATTCCGATCATCAGCAGAGTTTATGCCAGGTCTAAGTAATCTCAAATTTACTGAATGAACCCGGGGCGCGACCATGCCGCCCATGGCCTACGTCGCTCGCGCTTCGCAAACACACCTCCGCTGGCTTCCTTCGTGGACGCCTGGCTGGGCCCCGGGCCTGGCGTTGGCGGTATCGGTCGGTTTGCTGGCGCTGGCCGCAGCGCAACTGCCGCTGCTGCAGCGTTGGCAACTGAGCGCGCTGACCGTGGCCATCGTGCTCGGCATGCTGATCGGCAATCTGGCGGGCAGCCGGCTGCCGGCGGGTATCGCCCCCGGCATCGGCCTGGCCCAGCGCCAGCTGCTGCGTGCCGGCGTCGTGCTCTACGGCCTGCGCCTGAGCTTCCAGGATGTCGCCGCGGTCGGCGCGCATGGCTTGCTGATCGACCTGATCGTGGTGGTCTCGACCCTGTGCCTGGGCACCTGGGTGGGCCGCCGCTGGTTCGGGCTGGACCGCGATACCGCCTTGCTGACGGCTGCCGGCAGCGCCATCTGCGGGGCGGCAGCGGTGCTGGCGGTGGAACGGGTGATCCGGCCCGATCCGAGCAAGGTCGCCATTGCGGTGGCCAGCGTGGTGCTGTTCGGCACGCTGAACATCTTCCTGTATCCGCAGATGTATCCGTACCTGGGCCTGGATCCGGCGGCGTTTGGTCTGTATGCCGGGGCGACGGTCCACGAAGTCGCGCAGGTCGTGGCGGTGGGCAGTGCGATCGGGCCGGAAACAGCCGATGCCGCGGTCGTCGTCAAGTTGACCCGGGTGCTGATGCTGGTGCCGGTGCTGCTGGTGCTGGGCTGGCGCGAGGCGCGTAATGGCGGCCAGCGGGCGATGGTGGTGCCGTGGTTCGCGCTCGGTTTCCTCGGTGTCGTGGCATTGAACTCGGTCGTCACCGTGCCGGCGCCGGTGCGCTCGGCGCTGCTCACGCTCGATACCCTCCTGCTGGCTACCGCGATGGCGGCGCTGGGCATCGAGACGCGCCTGGCGCGGCTGCGCGCACTCGGCCCGCGACCGCTGCTGCTGGCGGCGGTGCTGTTCGGATGGCTGTCGATTGGCGGATATGTGCTGGTGCGCTGCCTGGGGTGACGCCTGCTGGCCCTAGAATGGCCGCAGGTGGCGCCGCACACGGGCGCCGGGTTGTCTGGCCGGATCATCGAGTGGGTGGGTGGATGCAGGATATTGCCGGGTCGCGCATCGCGGTCGTCGGGCTGGGCTACGTCGGATTGCCGCTGGCGATCGAGTTCGCCCGCCATTACGACACGCTGGGTTTCGACATCGACGCTCGCCGGGTCGAGCAGTTGGGCCGTGGCGAGGACAACAACGGTGAAACCGACCGTGGTGACCTGGTCGATGCGAAGCGCCTCAGGCTGACTTCCGATCCGCAGCAACTGCACGACTGCAACGTGTTCGTCGTGACCGTGCCGACGCCGGTCGACGAACACAAGCGTCCGGACTTCACGCCGTTGGTCGAGGCCAGCCGCACGATTGGTCTGCTGCTCAAGGCCGGCGACGTGGTCGTGTATGAATCCACGGTCTATCCCGGTGCCACCGAAGAGATCTGCGTGCCCGAGCTCGAGCGCGCCTCCGGGCTGCGCCTCAACCAGGATTTCTTCGTCGGCTACAGCCCGGAGCGCATCAACCCCGGCGACCGCAAGCGGCGCCTGGTCGACATCCCCAAGGTCACTTCGGGCTCGTCGCCCGAGGCGGCAGATTTCGTCGATGCGCTTTACCGCAGCATCATCAAGGCCGGCACGCACAAGGCATCGAGCCTGCGCGTGGCCGAAGCCTCCAAGGTGATCGAGAACACCCAGCGCGATGCCAACATCGCCCTGGTCAACGAGTTCGCGCTGATCTTCCAGCGGCTGGGCATCGACACCACCGAAGTGCTGGAAGCAGCCGGCACGAAGTGGAATTTCCTGCCGTTCCGGCCGGGCCTGGTCGGCGGTCATTGCATTGGCGTCGACCCGTACTACCTGATCCAGAAAGCGCAGCAGGCCGGTTACTACCCGGACATCCTGCTGGCGTGCCGCCGCATCAACGATGCGATGGGCGAGCACGTCGCCGCCGACGTGGTGAAGCTGATGATCCAGCGCGGCATTGCCGTTGCCGGTGCACGCATCCTCATTCTCGGCATCACCTTCAAGGAAAACTGCCCGGACCTGCGCAATACACGCGTAGTGGAACTGGCAGAGAAGTTCGGCGAGTACCGGGCACACGTGGACATCCATGATCCCTGGGCCGATGCCGACGAAGCCAGGCGCACGTACGGCATCGAACTGCTCAGGGATGCGCCGCAGGCCGAAACCTACGATGCCGTGGTGCTGGCCGTGGCCCATGACCAGTTCCGTGACCTTGGCGCCGCAGGTGCGCGCGCGTTCGGGCGTCCGCATGCGCTGCTGTACGACATCAAGAGCCTGTACCCGCGCGAAGGGGTCGACGCTAGGCTCTGATCACGACCGGCGCGTTATGCTCCGGCCATCCCCGGCGGTGGTTGAATGCACATGCGCTACTCCCTCTATGTCGCCAGCCTGGTCGCAACGCTGGTGTCATCGATCCTGAGCCTGTGGCATCCCGCCTGGCTGTGGGGCGTTGGCGGCTTTGGCGCCGTGGCGGCGCTGGGCACGTGGGACCTCCTGCAGACGCGTAGCGTGCTGCGTCGCAACTATCCCCTGCTGGCCCATTTCCGCTACGGGCTGGAGTCGATCGGGCCGGAGATGCGGCAGTACTTCATCGAGTCGGACATTGCCGAAGTGCCGTTCTCGCGCCAGCAGCGCAGCCTGGTCTACCAGCGCGCCAAGTCGGTCAGCGACGTGCGGCCATTCGGTTCGCAACAGGACGTCTACGGCATCGACTATGAATGGATCAACCATTCGCTGGCGCCCAGGCCGCACGGATCGCATGACTTCCGGATCACGGTGGGCGAGGACAGTGCCACGCAGCCGTATTCGGTCAGCGTGTTCAATATCTCGGCGATGAGTTTCGGCTCGCTGTCGGCCAACGCCATCCGCGCACTCAACCGCGGCGCGCGCATGGGCGGGTTCTATCACGACACGGGCGAAGGCTCGATCTCGTCCTATCACCGCGAGCAGGGCGGTGACCTGGTCTGGGAGATCGGGTCGGGATACTTCGGTTGCCGCAACGACGATGGCAGCTTCAGTGCCGAGCGTTTCGCCGCGTGTGCGAGCGATCCGCAAGTGAAGATGATCGAGATCAAGTTGTCGCAGGGCGCGAAACCGGGCCATGGCGGTGTGCTGCCGGCGGCGAAGGTCACTGCCGAAATCTCGCAGTTTCGCGGCGTGCCGATGGGCGTGGACTGCGTGTCTCCTGCCGCGCACAGTGCGTTCAACACGCCGCTGGGCCTGCTGGAATTCGTCGCGCGCCTGCGCGAGCTGTCGGGCGGCAAGCCGGTGGGTTTCAAGCTGGCGATCGGCCATCCCTGGGAGTGGTTCGGCATCGCCAAGGCCATGCTCGAGAGCGGACTGCTGCCGGATTTCATCGTCGTCGATGGCGCCGAAGGCGGGACCGGCGCGGCGCCGGCAGAGTTCATCGACCATGTCGGCGTGCCGATGCACGAAGCGCTCATGCTGGTGCACAACACCCTGGTCGGCCTGGACCTGCGCGGTCGCATCCGCATCGGCGCGGCCGGGCGCATCACCAGCGCCTTCGACATCGCCCGCACCCTGGCAATGGGAGCCGACTGGTGCAACGCGGCGCGCGGCTTCATGTTCGCGCTCGGCTGCATCCAGTCGCAGAGCTGCCACACCGATCGCTGCCCGACCGGCGTGGCGACGCAGGACCCGCGGCGCTGGCGGAACCTGGACGTACCCGACAAGGCAACGCGCGTGGCCGCTTTCCACCAGAACACGCTCAAGGCACTGCGTGACCTGCTGTGCGCGGCCGGTCTGGATCATCCGGAGCAACTGGGCCCGGAACACATACTTCGCAGGGTGTCGCCGATCGAGGTGCGCTCGCTGGCGGCGCTCTATACGTTCCTGCGGCCGGGCGATCTCATTGCCCGGATTCCGGATCACTCCGTGTTCCAGTCATTCTGGGCAAGCGCACGCAGTGACAGCTTCGCCGCACCTGCAGTGGTGTCAGCGATGCGGGGGAGCAAGTCGCAGTAGCGAACAGGTGCTGTCGCTCGATCACTGCACGGAGGAGGGGCCGCGGTCACCCGGGGCACCACGGTCCTCCGCATCATTTTGATTCTTGGGCGGGAACCGCCTTCCGGATGGTTCCTCTGTGGATCAGCCCTCAAGCCGTGAAAGTTGTTGCTGTTGGTCCGCGTGTAGGTGCCGCAGAACGATGCATTGCAAATGATGAAAACATCGCCAACGACCGGGCGGTATTCACTGACCTGGTCAGAAACCGAAGCGCTCATGGTGGAAAGATACTCGGCGGTTCCGGGGTCGGGTGATGGCATCCCGACTTTGCACGGGGCTCCGCAGTTGTATGGACCGTAAGTTCCAGGCATTCCGGTCGTTACGTCGGTTCCACTGGCTGCCGTTGCCGAGTCGATGAAAGGCGAGGGGAGGGGAGCGGCAGTGGCACTGATCGCTTGCTGATTCGCCGTGCTCCCTGGTGCCTGCTGCTGTGCCATCTCCTGGTGACGGAAGTATGCGAGGCCGGCGAAGATCACCAGCAGCGAAATGGACACGGCGACGTATCCGCTTGATTTCCCGTTCATCCGTGTTTGCCGTTCCGACACTCTCGACCCGAGGGTATCGGTGCAAGTCAGGGCGTGACTATGGGATTTGCCTCATGGGCTAGCAGATGTTCTCGCCCAACAATCCGGCGCCTGGAGATGTCGCAGATCAGGACCAAAGAGGCGCCGCATCGACCAGCGTCTGGTCAGGTGTGGATGTCCGGCCTGTTTGAGCTACCGGCCGCGATGGGTCATCAACCCAGCAGATCGAGCACGCGCTCGGGCGGTCGGCCGATCACTGCGCGGCCCGCGTGGACGAAGATCGGCCGCTCGATCAGGCGCGGATGTGCGTTCATCGCCTCAAGAAGCGTCGACTCCGGCAGGGATTCATCGTCCAGGCCGAGCGCGGAATACTCGTCTTCGCCCGTGCGCAGCAGGGCGCGAGCGGGCAGGGCGAGCATGTCGAGCAGGGCACGCAGCTCCGTGACCGAGGGCGGCGTCTCCAGATAATCGATCACGACCGGCTCCACGCCGCGCCCGCGAAGCAGTTCGAGGGCACTGCGTGACTTGGAGCAGCGGGGGTTGTGGTACAGGCGGGTGTCGTTCATCGCTGCCTCGCTGGTTTTGCCGGATCGGGCCTGGGCGTCGCGGCCTGCCGCCGTGGCCGCGGAAAAGCAAAAGGCCGGCTTTCGCCGGCCTTTGCCTGGTACTGGTGGGCGGTACAAGTTTCGAACTTGTGACCCCTGCCGTGTGAAAGCAGTGCTCTACCGCTGAGCTAACCGCCCAAAATGGCTGCGTAGTATAGC
>DATDBK010000228.1:0-36054 GCA_036524935.1 Lysobacter sp.
GAAGCATCAGGTCGCGATTTTCCGCTTCACCCTCGGCAACGGTCAGAGCATCAGCCCGACGGCACTGCAATCACTTTGGGTCCGGGCATGCCAGTCGCCAGACGTGAGCGTGGGTCGCAAGGCAGGCGGTTACCCCGACAATAACCGGCCGATCTATTCGCTGTACGCGCAGCCTGGTCTCGAAGACCTGTCGCAGGTCGAACGGCGTCTGCGGCACCTGTTCGACGAGTCCGGATTGCGCGCGTCGCTGGTTTCGATGCACGTCTGAGCGCGCCGCAGGCCCCTCAGACCTGCGGCACCGCCCGCGCCCGGCCCGCCTCGAAGCGCGGCGGCGCACCAAACAGTCGCTTGTACTCGCGGCTGAACTGCGAGGGGCTTTCGTAGCCCACGTGCCGTGCCGCGCTCATCGCCTCCATGCCACCGGCCATCATCAGGCGGCGCGCTTCGTGCAGGCGCAGATGCTTCTGGAACTGCAACGGCGACATCGTCGTCACCGCCTTGAACTGGTGGTGGAACGACGATGTGCTCATGTGCACGCTGCTGGCGAGTTCATCGATGCTCAAGGGATGCAGGTAGCGTTGGCGCAGGGTTGCCACGGCGCGCGCGATGCGACTGGAACGGCCATCGGTGGCGGCGATCGAACGCAGGCGATGACCGAGGTCGCCGGTCAGCACGCGATAGAGGATCTCGCGCTTGGCCATCGGCGCCAGCACCGGCAGGTCCTGCGGCGTATCTAGCAGGCTCATCAGGCGCAGCACGGCGTCCATCAGCGGCGTGGTCACACGGGCGGCATACAGGCCCGGATCGACGCCCGCGTGCGCTGACTCATGTCCGGCGGTGTCGGCGATGAGCGCGCCGACTTCGTCCGGATCGATATCCAGGCGCAGGCACAGGTACGGATGCTCCGGGGTGGCTTCCACCACCTGCCCGATCACCGGCAACGTCACCGACACGACCAGGTAATTGAGCGGGTTGTAGTGGTAGGTCTGGCCATCGAGCGTCGCGATCTTGCTGCCTTGGGCGACGATGCACAGGCGCGGCTCGTACACCGCCGGCGTGCAGGCCGTGGGGGTGCTGATCCGGACCAGGCTGAGCGGTTCGATGGCGGTGGCGTGGATGCCGTCACCCGGCGTCGATCGGGCAATCCGTGCCGCCAGCTCGGCGAGCTTGGCGCAACCGGCGTGATGGGGCGCGTTGGCCATGGAAGCAATCAGATTCATGGTTTTCCCGTATCGCAGCCTGACCGGGGAATTATCGGGGCATTCGCTGTGCCGAATGTGCCGATCTGGTCGATTTGCAGGATCAGGCAACTTTCGAGCAGCAATGTACTACCGCTGCGAGGGCCTGAACCCCTACCTTAACCGGAGGGTTGTGGCGGCCGTTCCGCGACATCGGCGGCGACGCGCGCCAGGACCCTGTCGGCCCGGATGCCGAGCCTGCCCCCACCCCACCGGACGCATGCGATGTGGATTGTTCAATACGCGCTGAGCCGCCGATACACGATCGGCGTGCTCGCCATCCTGATCCTGCTGTTCGGGACGCTGGCAACCCGGCGCATGCCGACCGACATCCTTCCTGAAGTCGGCATCCCGTCGGTCAACCTGGTCTGGACGTACAACGGCCTGCCGGCCGCGGACATGGCGGCGAAGCTGACCTCGTTCTCCGAGGCGGCGATCATGAACACCGTCGATGACCTCAAGGAAGTCCGCTCCGAGTCGCTGACCGGCGCCAGCATCGTGCGCATCGACTTCCAGCCGACCGTGAGCCTGGATCGCGCGCTGGGCCAGATCACCGCCGTCTCGCAGACGATCCTGCGACGCATGCCGCCCGGCACCTCGCCGCCGCTGGTGATCCGCAACAACGTCTCCAGCACGCCGGTGCTGATGCTGGTGCTGTCGTCGGATTCGCTGACCGAGGCGCAGCTCTACGACTACGCGCGCCTGCAGCTACGCTCGCAGATCCAGACGATTCCCGGCATCCGCATGACCCTGCCGTACGGCGGCGCCGCGCGGCAGATCATGGTCGATCTCAATCCGGCGGCGCTGCAGACCTACGGCCTGACCCCCGCCGACATCACCACCGCGCTCGAGCGCGGCAGCCCCACCCTGCCCTCCGGTTCGATCCGCGAGAACGCGCGCGAGATGCAGATCTCGCTCGACACCAGCCCGGCCACCGCCGCCGAGTTCCTGGAGATCCCGGTCGCCTCGCGCAACGGCACGGTGCTCTACATCCGCGACGTCGCCTCGGTTCGCGACGGCGGCGCACTGCAGACCAACGTCGCGCGCATGGACGGCTCCAGCGCGGTCGCGGTGGCGCTGATCAAGCTCGGCGGCGCCTCCGCGGTCGAGATCGTCCGCGCGGTGCGCGAGCGCCTGCCCGAGATCGAGGCCTCGGCACCGGAGGGCACGCGAATCCAGCCGATCTTCGACCAGTCGGTGTTCGTCGACCACGCGATCGACTCGATCCGCCACGAAGTGATGCTGGTCGGCCTGCTGGTGGCGCTGGTGGTGCTGGTGTTCATCGGTTCGTGGCGCTCGAGCCTGATCGTGCTGTCGGCGATCCCGCTCGCGCTGCTGGCGTCGGTGACGATGCTGAGCCTGCTCGGTTACACCTTCAACGTGATGACGCTGGGCGGGCTGGCGCTGGCGATCGGTATCCTGGTCGACAACGCGGTGGTCGACGTCGAGAACACCAACCGCAACATCGCCATGGGCAAGGACGTGCGCACCGCGATCCTCGACAGCGCCCGCGAGGTGGTGTTCCCGGAAATGGTCTCGACGATCGCGATCTGCATCGTGCTGACGCCTATCCTGCTCATGACCGGTCTGTCGGCCTGGGTGTTCACGCCGCTGGCGCTGGCGGTGATCTTCGCCATGCTCGCTTCGTTCCTGCTGTCGCGCACGCTCATCCCGGTGCTGTGCTACCTGATGCTGCCTGCCGATATCCGCAGCCGCCAGAACCCGCGCTGGGCACCGGAACGCGCGCTGCTCAAGATCAACCACAAGGTCGAGCACACGCTCGATTCGCTGCGCGATCGCCACCACGCATTGCTGGTGCGCCTGGGCCACCACGGCGGCGTGCTGGCGCTGACGGCACTGGCGGTGATCGCGATCGGCGCGGTGTCGGCGCTGTCGCTGGGCCGCGAGTATTTCCCGCAGGTGGATGCCGGCCAGCTGCGCCTGCAGGTGCGCCTGCCCAGCGGCACGCGCCTGGAGGAAACCGCCGCGCGCCTGACCGAGATCCAGCGCGAGATCCGCCAGATCATCCCGGCTTCGGAGCTGCAGACGGTCTACGAGCAGATCGGCATGCCTGACGCGGTCAACCTGTCGCTGGTTGACAGCGCCGTGGTCGGCTCGTTCGAGGCCGAGGTGATGCTGCAGCTGCGCACGCCGCATGCCTCCAGCCACGACTACCTGGTGCAGATCCGGCGCCGCATCGCCGAGAAGTTCCCCGACGCGAAGGTGTTCGAGCGTCCGCCCGACGCCACCAGCCGCACGCTGGCCGGCTCGGCCGCGGCGGCATTCGAGGTGCGGGTGATCGGTCGCGATGCCGCCGGCAACCTCGCCCTGGCCCGCGAGATCGAACAGCGCCTCAAGCAGGTCCCGGGCGCCGTCGACGTCGCCCTGCGCCAGGTGCTCGACCTGCCTGAGTACCAGGTGCGCATCGATCGCACGCGCGCCGCCCAGCTCGGACTGGACGCGCAGCAGGCCAGCCGTGCGGTGCTGGCCGTGCTCGGTTCGTCCGGCACCGTCACTCCGGTCTACTGGACCGACACCGTCAACGCCATCGCCTACACCGTGCAGGTACAGGCACCGCCGGTGAACATGACCAGCATCGACGCGCTGCTCAATGCGCCGCTGCGGATCGGCAGCGATGGTCAGGCGGTACTGCTGCGCAATATCGCAACGGTGACGCCACGCAGCGTGCCGGCGAGCCTGGCGCGAACCACGCTGGCACCGACCATCAGCGTGCTGGCCAATGTCGAGGGCACCGACCTGGGTTCGGTGCAGGACCGGCTGACGGCGATCACCACCGATCTGCAGGGCAAGCTCAAGCCAGGCAACCGCATCGAAATCGCCGGCCAGGCCGGTGAGATGCAGAGTGCGTACAGCGAGCTGGCCGCGGGCCTGGTGATGTCGGCAGCGCTGGTGTTCCTGGTGCTCGTCGTCAACTTCCAGTCGTGGATCCAGCCACTGGTGGCGATGTCGGGCTTGCCGCTGGCGATCGCCGGCGCCGCGTTCGGCCTGTTCGTCACCGGCACGCCGCTCAGTGTGCCGGCGCTGATGGGCGTGATGATGGTGATCGGCGTGTCCACGGCCAACAGCGTGCTCGTCACCAGCTTCGCCCGCGGACTGGTGGCCAACGGCCACGACCCGGAACTGGCGGCCTACGAATCGGCCGCGGTACGCCTGCGGCCGGTGCTGATGACCGCCAGCGCGATGATCCTCGGCATCATTCCGATGGCCATCGGCCTGGGCGAAGGCGGCGAGCAGAACGCGCCGCTCGGACGCGCGGTGATCGGCGGCCTGCTGTTGGGCACGCCGGCGACACTGATCCTCGTCCCCTCCATTCTCGCGGTTCTGGGGCGGCGCATGCCCGCCGCGGCGTGCCACGCTGCCATCCAGGACCCCATTGCCGACACCGACGCCAGCGGTGCCGAAGCAGGAGCCACGCCATGATGATTTCCTTGAACAATGCCGCACGCGGCGCGATGACCGCCGCCATCCTGACCGTGCTGACCGCCTGCGGTAACGGCGCGGCCGAACCCACACCGGCGGTCACGGTTCCGGAGGTGCTGACGGTGCGTGCGAAGGCCGCCGACAGCACCTTCGACCTGAGCCTCCCCGCGCGTGCGATGGCCGGTGAGTCGGCGCAGATCTACGCCCGCGCCACCGGCTTCATCAGCGAGCGCCGCGCCGACCTTGGCGACAAGGTCGAGGCCGGCCAGGTGCTGGCGATCATCGCCGCGCCCGAGTCCGACCAGTCCGTGCGCGAAGCACAGGCCGAGCTGGCCCGTGCCCGCGCCGACGAAGTGCTGGCGAAGGTCAACTTCGACCGTGCCAACGTGCTGGTCGGCTCCGGTGCCATCTCGAAAGAGCTCTTCAGCGACCGCAAGGCCAACCACGATGTCGCCGTTGCTGCCGTTGCCGCTGCCGAAGCGCGACTGACCTCGTCGCGCGAGCGCCAGGGTTTCCAGACCGTGCGTGCGCCGTTCTCGGGAGTGGTGGTCGCCCGCAACATCGAGCGCGGCGACCGCGTCGTCGGCGATTCGACCACCGCCACGCCACTGTTCGAAGTCAGCGCGCTGGACCCGCTGCGGGTCGTCGTCGATGTGCCTCAGAACGTCGCAATGCAGATCCAGCCGGGCGTGGAAGCCGACGTCGGTTTCCCGGAGCTGCCCGGGCAGGCATTCAAGGCACAGGTGGCGCGCAGTGCACGGTCACTGTCGCGCGACTCGGGCGTGATGCGCACCGAACTGCGCCTGCCCAACCCCGACAGCCGTATTCCAGCGGGCATGGTCGGCAGCGTCCGCCTGCACCTGTCGCGTCCCGCACCCGCGACCATCCTGCCGTTGTCGGCGGTGATCCAGCGCGGCGCCGGCGCCCAGGTGGCGACGTTGCGCGATTCGGCGCTGGATTACCGCGACGTCACTTTGGGCCGGAACCTCGGCAATGAGATCGAGGTGCTGTCGGGCATCGCCGTCGACGACGTCGTGGTGGTGGCCCCGAACGCGCTGCTGACACCCGGCACACGAGTGAAAGCCCGCGAGATGCCCACCGGGAAGAAATGACTCGACCGTAGCCCGGGTAAGCGAAGCGCACCCGGGGCCGAGTGCGCGAACCCGGGTGCGCTTCGCTTACCCGGGCTACGTTGGCGTCAGAACGTCACCTTGACCGACTCGGCGCTGCGCTTGGCCTCGCCGTGGAAGACCGCTTCGATGTTGTTGCCATCGGGATCGAGCACGAACGCGCCGTAGTAGCCCGGATGGTATTCGCGCTCGCCGGGGGCGCCGTTGTCCTTGCCGCCGTTTGCCAGCGCGACCTTGTGGAAGGCTTCGACCATCGCCCGGTCCTGGGCCTGGAACGCCAGGTGATGGCGACCGGTCAACTTGCCTTGCGCCGCCTCGCTGTCGGGCGTCGAGATGAACAGTTCGTCCGCCCAGAAGAAATCGTCGCCGGTGCCGCCCATCGGCACCTTGAGCACGTCGAAAACGGCGGTGTAGAACGTGCGGCTGGCGCCGAGGTCATGCACGACCAGCTGGATGTGGTCGATCAGGCGGCCACGATGCAATTCCTGCGTTTCCATACGATCTCCTGCGATGCGGACAGGCCGTCTAGATACCGCATCGGCGCCCGCATTTCCGTCACGAATTCTTGATGCGGGTCATGGCGGCGGCATGGTCTCGCGGATCCATGCCGAGAACAACGGCTTGTTGCCCCCCCGGCGAACCGCTTCGTTCAGTTGCGAACGGCGCCGCAGCTCGACGAAAGGCATCGACGTGCTGAGCAGGTTGGCGTCGTACAGATAACGGTCGCTCCAGCCATTGAGCAGATGGCGGAAATCGAAATCGCCGTTGCGGCCCGCCCGGTTGGCGTAGCGGAAGATGTTGAGCGTGCAGTTGTTGCTCAGCAGGTGGTAGAACTCGGGCTTGCCCGCCAGTTCGTTGATCCGCTTCACGTACACCATGAACAGGTCGCGGGCCATGCCTTGCCGCAGCCGCAGGTGATATCCGAAGAGGCTTTCGCCGCGCTGGTTCACGCGGACCCCGATCAGGTCCTGCTCGGTACCAACGATGTAGATCAGCTCGAATTTCTTGAACATCGAGCCGATCGGATCGAAGCTCTCGCCGACCTCCGGACGCGTCTCGATGGACACCGCCAGGGGTTCGGCGTCCTTGAAGTTGAAGCTCACGAAGGTGTGCGCCACCATCCCAGGCGGCTGTGTCCAGTACGAAATGAAGTAGTCGACCGATTCGAGCTGCGACAGGCGAACCTCGCGGTCGATATAGCGGACGGTGAAGTCGTCGGCACTGCGGTAGCTGAAGTCCCTGACGCCGGTGAACCTGATGCGGTCGCCGTCGATGACCGCACTTGGCGCCACCGCGACCTCCGGGCGCCATTGCCGGTCGTTTGAAGGCTGCCTGAAGACCCACCCGCCGACGATCGCCACGATCGCCAGCCACAACATCCACTTCGGCAGGTCGTGCCTGGACAGCGTCGCCCAGAAACCGAAGCCGAGGAACAGCAAGGTTGCGATCAGCCTTGCGCGGCCGTCGAGCAGATCCGAGTAGTAGATCGCCAGTGCGCACCACAGCGATGCCGTCAGCAGTATCGCCGTCAGCAGCTTGCTGCGCGTACGCGCGAGCCGTTCGTGCTGCATGCGCAATGCCTCCCTGACTGTCGACGAGATGACCGGCTGCCTAGCTGCATACCACAAAGACGCGCGCGCCGCCGGTCGCCGGCGCCGCCATGCACCACAGGCCCTGCGTTTCATTTCGTCTTCACGAACCCTACTTTAAGAGAGGGCCACGACACGGCCGTTTGCCAAGGCGGATGTATGCGATTGCGCGATGTTGCAACGGCACTGCTCGCCTCCCTGTTGGTCGCCGCATGCGGCGGTTCGCGAACGCAGGATGGTGCCCCCTCGACTGCTGCCGCCCCTGCCGTCGTCCCGGCGGCCGTGGCGCCGCCGTCGCCAGCGACGCCGGTCACCGCGGTGCTGTTCCGCAACGTCCACATCTTCAGCGGACAAGGCGACACCCAGGCCGGCGCCAGCAACGTGCTGGTGCGAGGCAATCGCATCGAGCGCATCTCCACCGGCGACATTCCTGCCGAAAGCGGCACGACCGTCATCGACGGCGGCGGGCGCACGCTGATGCCGGGCCTGATCGACATGCACTGGCATACGATGGCTGTGCGCCCGAGCGTCGGGATCGCCATGACCGCCGAATCGGGCTACCTCAACATCCTGGCCGCCGCCGAGGCGACTGACACCCTCATGCGTGGCTTCACCACCGTGCGCGACGTCGGCGGCTCTTCGTTCCAGCTCAAGCGCGCGATCGACGAAGGCGCGCTTCCGGGACCGCGCATCTACCCCTCCGGCGCCATGATCTCGGTCACCAGCGGCCATGGCGATTTTCGCCAGGCCAGCGACCTGCCGCGGCAGCTCGGTGGCCCGCTGTCGCGCATGGAGCATATGGGCGACACGATGATCGCCGACAGCCCGGACGAAGTGCGGGTGCGGGTGCGCGAGCAACTCGCGCAGGGCGCCTCGCAGATCAAGCTGTCGGCAGGCGGCGGTGTGTCTTCGCCGCACAGCCCGCTCGACGCGGTGACCTTCACCGAACCCGAGTTGCGGGCCGCGGTGGAGGCGGCGGAAAACTGGGGCACGTACGTGACCGTGCACGCCTACACGCCCGTATCGATCAAGCGCGCCATCGACGCCGGGGTCAAGTGCATCGAACACGGAAGCCTCATGGACGACGCCAGCGCCCAGCTCATCGCCAACCACGGCGTCTGGCTCAGCATGCAACCGTTCGCGCACGAGATGGCCGATGCGTTCCCGCCCGGATCCAACGAGTGGACCAAGGCGCAGGAAGTGTTCGCCGGCAATGACAAGGCCTACGAAATGGCGAAGAAGTACAAGCTCAAGACCGCCTTTGGCACCGACATCCTGTTCTCGCGCGCCCTCGCGCAACGCCAGGGCAGCCTGCTCGCCAGCCTGACCCGCTGGTACACCCCGGCCGAGGCGCTGGGCTTGGCTACCCACTCCAATGCCGAACTGTTGACGCTGTCGGGCAAGCGCAACCCGTATCCCGGCAAGCTCGGCGCAGTCGAAGAAGGCGCCCTCGCCGACTTGCTGCTGGTCGACGGCGACCCGGTGGCCGACATCCAGCTGGTGGCCAATCCGGGGAAGAACTTTCTGGTGATCATGAAGAACGGACAGATCTTCAAGAACACCGTCACGAAGTAGTGGTTGTCCTAGTGGAGCTTGATCTCCACTTCGGCGCCGGCCCGATCGATCCGCAGCTCGCCATTGCGCCAGTGCGCCGGCTCGCCGTCGATGCGCGTGGCAGCGGGAGGATCCGGGTACGGCCAGGTCAGCACGACGCCTCCCGGCGGCGGCGTCAATCCGGGCGACAGGTCGAGCAGGACGCGTTTGCCGTCGCGGCGCAGCCAATACCCCAGCGGACCATGCGGCGTGCGCAGGTTGGCCACGCGCACGCCTTCGCCGTCCAGCCAGTCGGCGGGGATGCCGGCGGCAATCACCAGCGCGTCATCGTCTTCGCGGCCGTAGGCAAACAGGTCCAGGGCCGAACGGACATAGTCCGAGGCCACCCACGCGTGCGGCAGGTCGCCGAGGAAGAATGGCTTGCGCGGGGTGCGCGAGACCACCTCGGCCCACTGGTTCCAGGCCCGCGGTTGCTGGTCGGCGAAGAAGAACGCCAGCGCCTCGTGCGCGCGTTCGCGCCAACCCAGGCGCACGAAGCTGCCGATGGTGCGCAGCTCGTATGGGGTGTAGTCCTTCCAGTCGCGGCTGCCGTCGCGGCGCGCGGCGAACTCGCGCCAGTAGCGCTCGAAGGTGTTGTCGAGCAGGTCCTGCGGCAGCCTTGACTGCTCCCCGCCCGGCGACAGCGCGATGGTCGTGGATGTCGCGTCGAAATCACCGAGCTCGGCCGCGCCGGGAAGGAAGTCGATGCCATGCTGCCGGGTGGCCGCGCGCAGCGACGCGTACAGATCGTCGCGGAACTGGTCGCGCGATGCGGCGAAGCGACGCACGTCTTCGTCACGACCCAGCCATTGCGCGATCTCGACCGCGTCCTTGTACCCGCGCAGTGCCCAGAAGTTGTCCCAATACGAGTGCATCGGCTTGGCCGAATAGCCCTCGTGGCTGATCGACGCCGGCATCATTCCGTAGAACGCCGGATTGCGGGCGCGGCGGGCCTCGGTGCGCTCGCTCAGCCGCAAACTGTCCATGTACCGCACTGCGCCTTCGACATGCGGCCACATCGCCTGCAACAGGGCGCGGTCGCGGGTGTAGCGGTAGACCTCGGCCACGGTGAAAATCAGTTCGCCATGGCTGTCGTTTTCCGGCACCGGGTCGCTGCCACGGTCGTCGACGCAGCACGGCACCTTGCCGTTGTCGAACTGGTACGGCGCGTACCAGCGCAGGAACTCACCGGCGACATCCTCGCGCCCCATGCGCAGCAGGCCCTCGCCGATCATCGCGCCATCGCGGATCCACGCCCGCGAGTACGAACGCGTGCCCGGCTGCAGGCGCGGGCCGATACGGCTGATCAGCATGTGCGCCAGCGCCGTGCGCAGGGTATCGGCGACGTGCTGGCCCTGCGGCGGCACGCGGATCTGCACCCGGTCGAGCTTGTCGCGCCACTGTGCCGCGACCTGTTGCTGCATCGCTTCGGCATCGCCGACGGCCAGCGCCGGCGGCATGTCGCCGGTCAGCGGCGCGATCCAGTCCAGCTCGAACGACTCGCCGGGTGCCAGGTGCACGGCGTGATCGAAGGCGCCACTGGCCAGCCCGGTCGGATCGGTGACCTCGTGGCGAGCGTTTGCGCGATCCACCGGCGCATCCTGCGCGTCGAATGTCGTGGCATTGAAGAACGATGCAGGACGCGACAGCGCCAGCCGCGGACGACCGGCCACCTTGGCCACGTCGTCCCGCAATGCCAGCTCGTGGATGGCACTGACGCCGCCGACGGTATTGAGGAACTGGCTCGGCGGATTGACCTGCAACGGTCGCACTCGCAACCGCAACACATAGTCCTTGGGCGTGCTGCCGGTGTTGGTCAGGAGGTATCGACCGACCAGTTGCGACTGCTCGCGCGAGCCCTGGGCGAACGCCGTGATGTCGAGCCGGTAGTCGGGGTGCTGCCAGTGCACCGATGGAATCGGCAGGTAACCGTCCTGCAGCGATTGCGTGATCTGCACATCGGCCCAGCCCGAGGTGCCGCGCGGTGAGACCACCTGCGGCTCGACGCTGAAGCCGCCCTTGCCGATCTCGATCGCACCGTCTTCGCCGATCAGTCCCTGCTCCAGGCCACCATCGACACCCAGGATCGTCCAGTACGGCTGCTCGCCACTGAAGCCGCGCGGATAGGCGCCACGCGGCGCCTCTGCCGCCACCGAGCGGACGAAATCGTTGGGCGTCGCGGCGAAGGCGAGCGGCTGCACCGCGAACTCCACCAGCGCGACGGTGGGCGGACCGGCCAGCACGGTCAGGCGCAGGTAGCGGGCATCGGATTCGGGCAGCGCGATGAAATCGTTGCCGCCATCGGCACCGCTGACGTCGCGTGCGAGCCGCCAATGGCGGCCGTCATCCGACAGTTCGATGCGATAGTCCGTCGCCGCCTGCCCCGGCAGCCAGCGCAGCACCAGCCCACCGAACTCGCGCTGCCGCTGCAGGTCGAGCTGGAATTGCGGCGGCCGTGCCGGGTCCGTGGCAGCTCGCCAGGCGCTGGTGCGTGTGCCATCGATCGCGGCCGACGCCGGACCGTCTGCCAGGGCCGCGGTCGCCGTCGCGCGGCCGATCAATGGCGAATCGTCCTGCGGCGGCAACGCCTGCAGCGTCAGCGAGTCGAAGCAGACCGAGCCCTTGCCGCCGACGCTGTTGTAGATGGTGAATTCGATGCGGCGGCTCTGACGCAACGCCGGGTCCGGCGCCGGACCCCAGGCGCGGCTGATGTGCCGGCGCTTGTACTGCACCGGTGTCCACTGCGACGGGAAGGCGTAGCGCGTCCGGTTGACCCACCACACGTTGTCGCCGCTGTCATCGACCAGCTTGAACTGCAGGTCGTTGGCGGGCGAATCGCCGCGCAACTGGAACGCGAACGCGTAGTTGTCCGGGTAGTCCAGCGGCAACTCGCGGGTGATGCCGGCGTAACCGGAAACGCCATTGAAGTTGTAATCGAGGCACAGCGCCTTGCCCGTGGTACCGGTGACGCTGCGCAGCGTGCCGGTGACCTGGTCGGATGTCACCACGGTCCAGGCTTTCGGCGAGTCGAAACCGTCGAGAAGACGTGGGGCGGCGCTCTGCGCGAATGCGGTTGCCGGGATGGTCAGGATTCCCAAAGTCATCCCGGCGAGACCCAGAAGTGCCAACGTCATCCCGGCGAAAGCCGGGACCCATTTTGACTTTGTCTTGCGGCCAGCAGGGGCAAGATCAAGATGGGTCCCGGCTTTCGCCGGGACGACGTTGACGTTGACGTTGACGGCGCCGTTGCCGTTGTCGGTGCCGTTGCCCCGCCTCACCCCTTCACGCTCCCGACCAGCAGCCCCTGCAGGTAGTAACGCTGCAGCGCCAGGAACAGCACCAGCACCGGCAGCACGGTCACCACCGAGCCGGCCATCATCATCTCGTTGTCCTGCACGTGCTCGCGCGACAGCGTCGCCAGCGCGACCGGCAGCGTCTGCAGGCTCTTGTCGCTAAGCACGATCAGCGGCCACATGAAGTCGTTCCACGACGCCAGGAAGACGAAGATCGCCAGCGTCACCAGGATCGGCTTCAGCACCGGCAACACGATCTGGAAGAAGATGCGCATCTCCCCTGCCCCGTCGATGCGCGCCGCTTCGAGCAGTTCGTCCGGAATCGAGCGGGCGTACTGGCGCACCAGGAAGATGCCGAACACGGTCGCCATGCCGGGCACGATCGCGCCAGCGTAGCTGTTGACCAGGCCCAGCTGCTTGAGCATCAGGAACAACGGCATCATCGTCACCTGCGCCGGGATCACCAGCGCCGCCAGCAGCACGCGGAAGATACGCTCGCGCCCGGCGAAGCGGAGCTTGGCGAACGCATAGCCGGCCATGGTGTTGAGCAGCACGCCGATCAGCGTGGCCAGAGTGGCGATCAGGAAACTGTTGAGCAGGTAGCGGCCCATGCCGGCGCGCGCGAACAGTTCGTGATAGTTGTGCAGCGTCGCGCTGTTGGGCAGCAGCGGCGGTGGAAACTGGCTGGCTTCGCCGGGCTGCATGAACGATACCGAGAGCATCCACAGCAGCGGCGCCACGCTGATCACGCCCAGGGCGATCAGGAGGCCGTTGATGATGGCTTTGGCCAGGCGCGGGGTCATTCCTCCGCTCCCTTGCGGCGGGCGAACCAGAGCAGTCCGCTGGTCACCACCGTCATCAGCGCGAACAGCATGAACGCCACGGCCGATGCGTTGCCCAGGTTCCACCACTTGAAGCCCTCGTCGTACATCAGGTACAGCACGCTGACCGTGCTCTGCAGTGGCCCGCCCTGGGTCATGACATAAGGCTCGGCAAACAGCTGGAAGTACCCCGACAAGGTCAGGATCGACACCAGCAGCAGCACCGGGCCGAGCAACGGCAGGGTCACGTGGCGGAACTGCCGGAACGTCGATGCACCGTCGATGCGCGCCGCTTCGTACAGGTCTTCCGGGATCGCCTGCAGGCCGGCAAGGAAGATGATCATGTTGTAGCCGAAGTTCTTCCACACCGCGAACAGGATGATCGTCGGCATGGCCCACGTCGGGTCACCGAGCCAGTCCACCGCGTCGATGCCGACCCACGACAGGACCCAGTTCACCAGCCCATAGCCGGTGTGGAAGAGATAGCGCCAGATCACCGCCATCGCCACCACCGTCGTCACCACCGGCGCGAAGTACGCAGTGCGGAACAGCGGCTTGAAGCGGGCCAGGCGCGAATGCAGCAGCAGTGCCGCGCCCAGCGACACCGCGATCGACAGCGGAACGCCGACCACGACGAAGTACAGCGTGTTGCCGAGCGCCTTCCAGAACAGGGGGTTGTGCAGCAGGCCCAGGTAATTGCCCAGGCCGACGAAGCGCAGGTTGGCCAGGTCCGACAGCGAATAGATGTCGAAGTCGGTCAGGCTCAGCGCGAACGCGGCGACGACTGGCAGTCCGAAGAACACCCCGATCACCAGCAAGGCCGGACCGGCGAAGATCCAGCCGGCCGTGGATGCCCGCGTCATGGCGCTGCTCCGATCGTGCGGTGGTCGAGCATCCAGCGCCGCTTCTCGAGGATCAGGTCGGCACGTCGGTCGAGCTCGGCCGCGGCTTCATCGACGGTGACGCGGCCGTTGGCCAGCTGCTCGCCGACCAGCTTGATCTCGTTGGCGATGCGCTCCCACTCCGGCACCTTCGGTGCCGGCCGTGCGCGCTCGAGCTGGTCACGGAACGCGCGCGCATGGACGTCGGTGGCCAGTGACGGCGTGTTCCAGGCACTGCGTCGTGGCGGCAGGTTGCCGGTCAACGCGTGGAAGCGCACCTGCGCATCCGGCTCCGACAGGTAGGCGACCAGCTTCCAGGCCGCGTCCTGGTGCTGCGACTTGCGGAACACGACGAAGCTGGCACCGCCGGCGACGGAAGCACCGGGCCCGTTCTCCCCGGGCAGCGGCATCGTCATCCAGCTCGACTGCAGTTGCGGCGGCAGGCGGTTGCGGAATTCGGCAATGTTCCAGGGGCCATTGACGTAGAAGCTGAAGTAGCCGCGGCCGAACTCGTTCCAGACATTGGCAATCTGGGTGTTGCTCGCCACTGGCGCCCACTTGTTGACGAAGACCTCGCGATAGAAGGCCAGCGCCCGCTTGAAACCCGGGCTGCGGAAGTTGCCGTAGCGGCCGTCGTCGCGCAGCAACGGTTCCGGCGACTGGATGCCCAGGTTCAGCAGCGGCTCGGCCTCGTTGAGCGGGAACAGCGCCGCATAGCGGTCCGGTCCGACCTCGCGCTTGACCGCCGCCATCGCCACTTTCCACTCGTCCCACGTACGCGGCGGCCGTGCGATGCCGGCTTTTGCGAGCAGGTCGCGACGGTAGAACGGCAGGCGTGTCTCGACGTACCAGGGCACGGCGTAGACGGTGGTGCCGATCACGCCGGTATCCCACGCACCCTGGAAATAGTCCTGCGCCTGCAGGGCCGGCGTGGCCGCGATGCGCGCGTCGAGCGGCGCCAACGCATCGAGTAGCGAGAACTCCGATACCCAGGTGTTGCCGATCGCGCCGACGTCCGGCAGCGCATCGCCGGCGAACGCGGTCAGCAGTTTCTCGTGGGCGGAAATGATCGGCAGCTGCTGCAGTTCGACACGGATGCGGGGATTGCGCCGCTCGAACTCCGGGATCAGTTGGGCCACCACTTCGCCCTCATACCCCATTGCCCAGAAGCGCACGACTTCGCGATCGTCGTCTCCCCGGGAACAGGCAGCAAGCAGCGCGACACCGGCCAGAACCGCAAGCGCCGCGACAGCCCGCAGCCTGGTCCGCATTGCCGTCAGCCGTTGCGCGATCACCGGATGCTCATTGCTGCGGCTGCTTCGATGGCTGCGGCTTCGACGGCGGCTGCTTCGACGGCTGCGGCGCCGTGGCCGGCTTCGACGGAGGCTGCGAGTCGTTCGCCTGCGCCGCTCGCGACTCGGCCTCGCCGAGCGCACGCGCCGTCGCCGCATCCGTCCCGGCCTTGGTCGCCGGCAGCGGTTGCGTGCTGACCGTGTCTCCCTGCGGTTCGAGCCAGCCGCCCTTGAAGCCGGCCTTCTCCAGTCCCGCGCGGATGTAGGGATTGCGCTTCATCACGTTCCAGACGAACTCGGTGCGGTAGTTGGAGATCATCGCAAGGATCGGCCCCTGGTCGATGCCGATGTAATCGCTGGCCACCCAGCCCTTGTCCGCCACCAGGCGACCGGTCTTGAGCGGGATGTCGAAATCGAAGCTGGGGTTGAAGGAGTCGAGGAAGCCGTAGCTGGAGTAGAGATAGTCTCCGTAGCGCTCGTGCATCGCCACCGTGGTCGGGATCACGATCTCCGGCGCGAACGGCAGCGAGGCGATCGCAGCGGTCGGGGCGATGGTGCCGTCATCGAAGGTGTCGCGCAGGCCGGCGCCACGGGCGGAATAGTGGCGGAACTGGCGCTGCTCGCCGCGGAACTCCTGCAGGGTCTGCTGCGGGCCGTCACTGGCGGTCAGGCCCCAGGTCTCGTGGCCGTAGTCCTCCCACTTCATCGGGTTGGCGATGGCGTAGGCGCGCTGGGCATAGGCCGCGCGGCGGCTGTTCTCGAAGTAGTCGATGCCGCGCTCGCGCATGTAGTCGTCCTGGATGCCGCGGAAATCGATCCAGACATGGCTGTACTGATGGCCGAACATCGGACCAAAGGCCAGGAACTCCTCGCCCTGGTAGACGCCCCAGACGTCGTTGTAGGTTCGCGTCCACACCGTCCAGGCATCGGCGTCGAGCGGATGCGTCGGCGAGGCGAGCGCCAGCACGTACAGCATCATCGCCTCGTTGTAGCCGGTCCAGTCGTGCTTGATGAAGCCGCTTTCCGGGAACCAGCCCATCGAGATCAGCGGCTTGTTCTGCTGCAGCCAGGTCCAGTCGACCTTGCGGTACAGCTGGTCGGCGATATCGCGGATTTCCTTCTCACGTGCGTCGTCGCGGTCGTAGTAGGTCTGCGCGAACAGCACGCCCATCATCAGCAGCGCGGTGTCGACGCTGGAGAGCTCGACCCAGCTCTGGTAGCGGTGGCCGCTGTCCATGTCGAGGAAGTGGTAGTAGAAGCCCTGGTAGGCGCCCTTGCCCGTGGCCTGCGGTCCGGACTGAATGTCACGAAAGAACTTCAGCGTGACCAGCGTGCGGTCGACCGCCTGATTGCGGTTGATCCAGCCGTTCTCGACGCCGATCGGATAGGCGGTGAGGGCGAAACCGACCGAGGCGATGCTGGCGAACGGGCGCGACGGGTAGCGGTCAGGCGTGAGGCCGTTCTGCTCGTTGGTGGTGTCCCAGAAGAACTGGAACGTGCGCTTCTCGATGTCCTTGAACAGCGGAGGCAGTTCGAGCTTGGTCGCCTTGAGCGGCTCCACCTCCACCGGTGGCGCCGAGGTCACCGGGTAGGTTTGCGAAGTTGGCTCGCTCGGCTGTTTGCAACCCGCCACGAACACCAGCAACGCCATCAGCGATGCCACCCCCCAGTTGCGTCGAAACGAATCAGACATCACCAGCTGCCGTTGAAAAAGGAATGAATCGGGACGCCGCCGCCGGCCGCACGACGAGGTGGACGGCCGGCGGCAACGCCTCAGAAGTTGAAGCCAAGGGACAGTTTGAACGTACGGGTCGGAAAGAATTGTGTATTGGGCTCGCCGAAGTTCTCGTTGGGGCTGTTGAAGCCGCCCGGGAAATCGTCATAGCCGGCGTAGTTGGCCCAGTCGAACACGTTCAGGATGTCGCCGCGGATCCACATCTTCAATCCGGCGCCGGTGTCGAAATCCTTCAACACCGCCAGGTCCAGCTGCTTGAAGCCCAGCGTGCCATCGGGCTGATACTGGTCGATGAAGCAGTTGTCCGGCTTGTCGACGTCGAGGCAATTGGTGGCATAGCGCCACACCGGAGTCGCCAGCGTCAGCTTGGCCGAGAAGGTGAAGCCGGCAGGACCGTCGTAGATGCCGGTCGACACGAGCCGATGCTCGGGCACGTCCTTGGCCTTGTGCCATCCGTAACCCTGGACCGTCGGGTAGTCGAGCGCGAACACCTCGCCACCCTGCCGGTTCTCCTTGGCGTCGGTAAAGGTGTAGGCAAAGGTCACGCCCCAGCGCGATTCCGCGGTGTAAGGCTTTTCGGCCTTCAGGAACAGCGAGGTGGCGCGCGTCTTCAGGCCGTTGGTGCCGATGATCAGGTTGCTGAAACCGGTCAGGCCCTGTCCGAACGGCGAACCCCAGTTGAAGTCCGGCCTGAAGAACGAACCATCCGGGCGACGATTGCCGAGAAGGAACACGAAGCCATCGAAGCTTTCGATGTATGAAACGGTCGCGTCGGTGAGCCAGATGCCGACCGAGTTGCGCATGCCGAGGCTGAACTGGTCCGAATACGGCGTCTTGATGTTGTTGTCGATCGCGAACACTTCGCGCCCGGCCCCGCTGGGGGATGCCAGCGGCGCCAGCGCGGCCGGATTGAAGTACGCGGGATCGAAGTCGATGCACGGCGCCGAGGTCGGACAGGTGCCGTCAGGGCGACGGAACCAGACCTCAGTCGTGGGGAAGGTCGCCTTGGTGACTTCCAGTTGCAGCCAGTCGAAGAGGTTGCGGTCGTACGCCCGGCCGGCGCCGCCGTAGATCACGTGCTGCTGGTCGGCATCGAGGTCGTAGGAGAAGCCGACGCGCGGCTGCCAGCCGTCCGTGAACGAGTCGCGGTTGTTGCCGGTGCTGATGTAGTCGTTGACGTTGATACCCGAGCCCGGGTTGGTGATGGCCGTCGATCCACGCAGGGCCGCGACCACATCGTCCGGCGTCACGTAGTCGAGATAGGTAGGGCTTTCCTCGTAGTCGTAACGCAGGCCCAGGTTCAGGATCAGGTGGTCGTTGACCTCCCAGTCGTCCTGGACATAGAAGCCATACTGACGGTTGCGCGATGTCGCGCTGCCATCGCCGACGCCGGGCAGTGCCGAGCCGAAGCGCACATTGATCGGCTGGGTCAGGCTGCCGTGGATGTTGTAGGTGAACTGCGGGTTGTAAGGTTGGCGCTCGATGGCGCTGACCTCGACGCTCTTGAACTTCACGCCGCCCTTGACCGTGTGACCGTCCCAGCCAGTGAAGGTCAGGTCGTCCTGCAGGCCCCAGCCTTCCTGCCCCTTGTCCTGGAAGTCGGAGCCGGCGCCGCTGCGCACGATCGTGTCGAAGATGTTGGTGCCGTCGCTGAGGTTGTAGGCGATGCCGTTGTTGACCGGACGCGGATTGAACGTCGCCTCCTCGTACGTCAGGTGGGCGTCGTTGAGCCAGTCGCCGTTGCTGTACTGGTAGCGCAGGTCGGCGCGGGTCTCGGAGTTGTCCTTGCTGGTGGCGTAGTTCGGCACGTTGAGGTCACCGATGCTGGTGATCTCGCTCTCGTCGCGGTACTTGCCGGTGAACTCGAGGTAATGGTTCTCACCGATCGCCCAGTCGATCTTGCCGAAGTACAGATCCTCCTTGAATGGCGCGGTGTAGAAACCGTTACCGGCCTGGGCCTGGATGTTGGCCGGGAGCTCGTCGAGCGTAAAACCGCGGCCCGGGATCAGGGTGCGCGGCGACGAGTATTCCTTTGCCTCGTACGAGAGGAAGAAATGCGCCTGGTCGCGCAGGATCGGGCCGCCGAAGGTCGCGCCGTACTGCTCCTCCTTGCTCCTGGCCTTGGTGCCGTTGCGCTCCTCGAACACGGTGGGGGCGCGCCAGTCGGTGTTGGTGTAATCCCAGAAGAAGCTGCCTTCGAAATCGTTGGTGCCCGAGCGCGTGGTGGCGACCACCGCGGCGCTGCTCAGCTGGTCAAATTCGGCCTTGTAGTTCTGGCTGATGACCTTGTATTCGCCGATCGCGGACTGCGGGAACGGATTGCCGCGGGTCGAATCCTGACCGCTGATGCCACCCTGCAGGACGTAGTTCTTCTGGCCGACGCCGTCGATGTAGACGTTGATGCCATTGGCGCTCTGGGCGCCGGACTTGATCCGCGTCGAGCCTTCCGGGCCACCGCCTTGGAACTGCACGCCGGGTGCGAGGTCGGCAAACGCCAGGAAGTTGCGCGACCCCTGCGGCAGCGATTCCAGCTGCTTGGCGGTGACGTAGGTGGCGATTTCCGAGGTCTTGGTCTCGGGCACGAAATCCGAGGTGACCGTGACCGCACCGATGTCGGTGGCTTCGGGCGCGGGCGCCGTTTCGGCGACACCTCCTGCCGCGACCAGGTTGACGGTGGCGGTCTGTCCGACCTGCACGGTGATGGTGCGCGTGGTGGTGGCATTGCCTGCGACCACGTCGACGCGATAGGTGCCGGGCGGCAGGCCACCGACGTTGTAATTACCATTGGCCGCCTGGACTTTGCGGGTAAGGCCGGTGGCGACATTGGTCGCGGTGACCTGGGCTTCGGCGGCGGGTGCCGCGTCGACCGTGATCTGTCCACGGATCGTTGCCGCTGTGCTCTGCGCCATGGCCGCGGGGGCCGCCAGGGCGAGGCACGAAGCCAGGGCGCATGCGAGCAGCCTGGGGGTTGGACGATTGGGGGAGAACGGACGGGGCTTCATCTGCTTCCTCTCTTCTAATGCGTACGAATGTTGGATCACCTGCTGTCGCACACGAACGGGACCCCTCGGGGGAAGGGCCCTGGACAAATCAGACTGGCTGGGTGCGTGCGTCGCCTTCGCCGATGCTCGATTCACGCACGACGAGTTCCGTCGGCATCTCGATCGAAACAGGGCTGGCAGAGGGATCACCGCTGGAAGCTCCGCTGGGGTCGGCAATGGTCTCCCCGGCGATGCGCGCCATCAGCTGCCGCGCGGCACGCGCACCGAGCTCGGCGATGTTGACCCGCATGGTGGTCAGGCTCGGGTGGACGTAGCGCGCAAGCGGAATGTCGTCGAAACCGGCCAGGGCGATCTGCTGCGGTACTCGCACACCGGCCTGGGCAAACGCGAACAGACATCCCAGCGCCATCATGTCGTTGGCGGCGAAGACGGCGTCGGGCCGTGGCGATGCGGCGAGCAGCTCGCGCCCGGCGCGGTGACCGGAGGCTTCATCGAAATCACCCGCCACCACCCACGGCTGTGCATCTGGCAGCAGCTGCGCCAGCGCATCGCGGTAACCGCGCAGGCGTTCGTGCGCGTCGAAGTTGTCCGCCGGCCCGGCGATGAAGGCGATGCGGCGATGACCGCTGTCGACGAGGTGGCGCACCATCGCCAGCGCGCCACCGTAATTGTCGACGCCGATTACCGCCGTGCCGTCGAGTCCGGCCTGACTGTTGATCAGCACCGCCGGCAGCGACGGTTCCAGGTGCTCACTGAGCACCGTCGGCGCGGCGACATAGGGCGACATCACCAGCAGGCCGTCGACGCGCCCGCGCATCGCGCGCAAGGCGGCGCCCTGCTCCTCCGGATTGCCGTGGTAGCTCGACACCAGCAGGTGCAGGCGCGCGGCGCGCGCGACCTGGTCGATGCCGCGCATCAGCTCGGAGAAGAATTCGCCATGCAGGTCCGGCAGGACCACACCCAGGGTCTGGGTGCGACGGCTGCTGAGGCTGCGGGCGGCGGCATGCGGCGTGTAGCGCAGCTCGTTGGCCGCAGCCAGCACCCGGTTGCGGACCTCCTCGGCGACGTTGCCGTGGCCGTTGAGCGCCCGGGACACAGTGGCCACCGATACCTGGGCCACGCGTGCGACATCCTTGATGGTTACGCTGGCCAAGGTTGATCGGCTCCGCGGTTCGATGCGGGGCCGACTGTAATCGTTTACAAACGCAAGTGTAAAGCGATTGTTATGAAACCTGCGACTTGGTCTCAGAAGACCACGGCATAGGCGTTCCAGCGCTGGAGAAAATGCTGCGGCGCGGCACGGCGCGGGGCCGTCGGCTATCCCTCACGCGGCCTCGTCAGGCGCCCTGGCGCGGATCGCGAGAGCGTGGATGTCGGTGTCCATCAGCGTGCCCACCGCCGCATACACGGCCCGGTGCCGGGCGATCGGGCCGAGTCCGGCGAAGGCCTGACTGACAATGTCGACGCTGAAATGGCCGCGGCCGTCGGCGGCGCCGGCATGGCCGGCGTGGCGATGACTGTCGTCCCGGACCACGAGGGAGAGCGGCGACAGCGCCGCTTCCAGGGCCTCACGGATCGCCGCGACCCGCTGATCGCGGGGCAGCGGCCCGCCTGTCACGGCAGGACCTTGCGGAACGGCCGGACTTCGACCCGCTCGTAGACGCCGGCGGCGACATAGGGGTCGGCATCGGCCCAGGCACGTGCGGCCATCAGCGATTCGAACTCGGCGATGACGACGCTGCCGCTGAAGCCGGCCGGACCCGGGTCCTCGGCGTCGATCGCCGGGCACGGCCCGGCCAGCAGCAGCCGGCCCTGGTCGCGCAGCGCGGTCAGCCGCGCCAGGTGCTCGGGGCGAGCCTGCAGGCGCCGGGTGAGCACGTCGCTGCCGTCATATCCTTCGATCACGTACCACATGCGTTGAGTCGTCCTGTCGGGTCTGCATGAATTGTAGCCATTGCCGGCACCGGGGCCGCTGGACACGGCCAGAGCGAGGCCTTACCCTAGCTTCCACAGCCCAAGGCCGGATGCAGCGGCCGTCGCGACTGGCTCCCCACACCGTCGCCATGCACGCACCCAGGTGGTGCGCCGCTGCCCCCAACGGCCTGGCCCGTACCCTAGACGTCTTTCGCCGCCACGCCCCCGCATGGTGCGCAGGTCGTAGCCGTTCGGGCCCAGCACCGACTTTGAAGCGGTCCGTTGCACCCATATGGTGGCCTGATCAGGTCGCCAGCACCGAAGCATCAGCAGTGCCCACGGCCCGGAGGGGCCGGTTCCGAATGACCGAAGAACGCGCAGCCGACGCGAGCGACCCGCAGATCGTGGTCGTCCAGCCCCAGGCTCCCACGCACCCGCAGCAGCAGGAAATGCCGCTGGCGGTAGTGCATGGCCAGCCAGTCCTGCAGATTCCGCAGGACCTGTACATCCCGCCGGACGCCCTGGAGATCATCCTGGACGCGTTCGAAGGGCCGCTCGACCTGCTGCTGTACCTGATCCGCCGGCAGAACCTGGACATCCTCGACATACCCGTGGCGGACATCACCCGCCAGTACGTCGCCTACATCCAGGCCATGCACGAGATGCGTTTCGAGCTGGCCGCCGACTACCTGGTCATGGCCGCGATGCTGGCCGAGATCAAGTCACGCATGCTGCTGCCGCGCGCGGCCAGCGAGGAAGGCGAGGAAGACGACCCGCGCGCCGAGCTGGTGCGCAGGCTGCAGGAGTACGAACGCTTCAAGAAGGCCGCCGAAGACATCGACAGCCTGCCCCGCCAGGACCGCGACACCGCCCCGGTGCAGGCCTTCGTGCCGGACCGGGCCTCGGTCCGACTGCCGCCGCCGGTGGAGCTGAAGGAGATGCTGCTGGCGCTGCACGATGTGTTCAAGCGCGCCGAGCTGTTCACCCAGCACGCGATCAAGCGCGATGCACTGAGTGTCCGCCAGCGGATGGGTGAGTTGCTGGAGCGGCTGAAGGACGGAAGTTTCTACCGCTTCGAATCGTTGTTCACCGCCGAGGAAGGGAAACTCGGCGTGGTGGTGACCTTCCTCGGCCTGCTGACGCTGGCCAAGGAGCAACTGGTCGAGATCGTGCAGGACGCGCCGTTCGCACCGATCTACGTCAAGTCGCTGGCACTGCTGAAGGACGGGGAAGAGATCGAGCTGAGCAGCGAGTTCGACGAACCGGCTGCCAACGACGATTGAACAAGGGGCGACACCGTGGTGTCACCCCGTCATCCCGGCGAAGGCCGGGACCCAATTTGACTCTCGCTGCAGCTCACAGTGGATCCCGGGTCTCGCCGGGATGACGAGCACCAAACACAGCCAGGCAACCATCAAACAGCGCCCATGGATCAACAGCTAGTCATCCGCATCGTCGAAGCCGCCCTGCTCGGTTCCAGCCAGCCGTTGACGCTGGCCCAGTTGCAGGGACTGTTCCCCGAGGACCAGCCGGCACCCGCGGACAGCATCGGGCAGGCGCTCGAAGCGCTGCGCGCGAACGACGACAACCGCGGCGTCGAACTGGTCGAGGTCGCCTCCGGCTTCCGCTTCCAGGTCAAGGCCGACGTCCATCCCTGGGTGGCCAGGCTGTGGACCGAGCGCCAGACCCGCTACACCCGCGCCACCCTCGAGACGCTGGCATTGATCGCCTATCGCCAGCCGATCACGCGCGGCGAGATCGAGCAGGTCCGCGGCGTAGCGGTCAGCAGCAACATCATCAAGGCGCTGGAAGAGCGCGAGTGGATCCGCGTCGTCGGCCACCGCGACGTACCCGGCAAGCCGGCACTGTTCGGCACCACCCGCGGCTTCCTCGACTATTTCGGGCTCAAGCGACTGGACGAGTTGCCGCCGCTGTCGGAACTCAAGGACATCGGCGAGCTGGAACCGCAGCTGCAGTTCGATGGCGCCCCGCTGGTCGCTGGCGGAATCGCCGCAGGCGTTGGCGCGGACGAGGCATCGAACGGCGACATCGACATGAACGACGTTGCCGACGACGAAACCGACGCTGGAGTCGACGCCGGGCTCGAGGCCGAACCCGGCGACGGGATCGAAGCAATCGGCGACGAGCAGCCCGACGCCGGCTCCGACGATTCCGACGATTCCAACGAACAAGACACCGCCCCACAGGGCACACCCGATGCCGCGCCGGGAATGCGCGCGGCGGACGTGAACGATCCCGAGCAAGACACACACGCCGTCGAGACGACGACCGTTCCGGAAGATACGGACGAGGCCGAGATGGCCGAGTCGGAGCACTACAAAAATGACTGAAGAAAAGAGCCGCAAGCTCACCCTCAAGCGCATCACCGACACCACGGTCGAAGCGCCGCGGCTGGAAGAGCGCCTGCACAAGGTCCTGGCCCAGGCCGGCCTGGGTTCGCGACGGGCGCTGGAACAGCGCATCGCCGACGGCCTGGTCAAGGTCAATGGCGAGATCGCGCAGGTCGGAGTGAGCGTCAAGAGCGGCGACAAGATCGAGCTCGACGGGCGCCAGTTCGTCGCCAGCGCACTGACCGATCCCTCGCGCGTGCTGATGTACAACAAGCCCGAAGGCGAAGTGACCACGCGCGAAGACCCCGAAGGTCGCCCGACCGTGTTCGAGTCCCTGCCCGCGCTCAAGGGTGCGCGCTGGATCGCGATCGGCCGCCTCGACATCAACACCACCGGCCTGCTGCTGCTGAGCACCGACGGTGAACTCGCCAATGCGCTGATGCACCCGTCGTTCGAAGTCGAACGCGAGTACGTCTGCCGCGTGCGCGCGCCGGAAGGCCAGGACGTTGTCGCCGATGCCATCGTCGACCGCCTCGCCCGCGGCGTCGCGCTCGACGACGGCCCGGCCAAGTTCGACGAGATCGAGCGCATCGGCGGTACCGACTCGCACGACTGGTTCCGCGTCGTCGTCAAGGAAGGCCGCAACCGCGAAGTGCGTCGCCTGTGGGAGTCGCAGGGCTGCCAGGTGAGCCGCCTCAAGCGCGTGCGCTACGGCGAAGTCGCGCTGCCGCGGGAACTGCTGCGCGGCCAGTCGCGCGAGCTGCCCTCCGAGGCCGTCGCTGCCCTTCGCGGCAAGCTGGGTCTCGAGGACGGCACGCCGTCGTCGCTGACGCTGCAGCCGGTGATCGGCCAGCGCAAGGCCGCCAAGTCCACGATCGACCTGACCGGCCGTGCGCGTTCGCAGGGCTATGTCGGTGGCCACAACACCGCCGACGAGGGCCGCGAACTGCGTCGCTTCGACCATGTGCGTGAAGACCGTGGCGGCCGCGGCCGTGGCGGTCCGCGCAAGCACGGTGGCCTGACGGTCAGCGGCGAGGCGGCGGCCAACCAATCGCAGAAGCCGTTCAAGCAGCGCAAGGAAAAGGGTCCCAAGCCGTTGCCGGATGGCAATCCGGCCGCGTTCCGCACCTGGTACGTGCCGGACGGTGTCAGCACCGGTCCGAGCGGTCACCGCAATCCTGATGGACGCGGCAAGGGTCCCGGCCAGGGTCGCCCGCAAGGCGGCCAGGGACGTCCCGGCGGCGGCGGCGGTCGCCCCGGCGGCGGCGGTCGTCCGGCCGGCGGCGGTGGCGGTTATGGCGGCGAGCGCTCCGGCGGATTCGGTGGCGAAGGCCGTGGCGGTTTTGGCGACCGCGGTCCGCGTCGCGAAGGCGGCGGCGGTGGACAAGGCCAAGGCCAGGGACAGCGCAGCCCGCGTCCGTACGGGCACCCCGGCAATGCGCCGAGCTTCCCGTCCGACCACGCCAATCCGGGCAGCTTCAATCCGTACGGCGACAAGCCGCGCGCTCCCCGTCCGGCAGGCGGTCGCCCCGGTGGCGGCGGTCGTCCGGGTAGCGGTGGTCCGGGCGGCCCAGGCGGTCGTCCCGGCGGCGGCAATGCCCGTCCCGGCGGCGCAGCCCGTCCGGCCGGCGGTCCGCGTCCTGGCGGTCCGCGCGGTGGCGGACGCCCCGGCGGCGGTCGCGGTCCCCGCGGCGGCGCATGATCGCTGCATCGAACGTATGAAATGACAAAGGGCGCCTCGGCGCCCTTTGTTTTTTCACCGTCATGCAGATGGATCCCGGCGTTCGCCGGGATGACGGCTGGGTAACCTACGACCGCCCGTCCCCACCCTTGTCCATCAGCTGGTGCAGCAGGTCCATCGGCAGCGGGAACACGATCGTCGAACTCTTCTCGCCGGCGATCTCCGTCAGCGTCTGCAGGTAGCGCAGCTGGATTGCGCGCGGATCGCCGCCCAGCAACCGCCCCGCTTCGACCAGCATCGCCGCAGCCTGGGCCTCGCCTTCGGCATGGATCACTTTCGCCCGGCGCACACGTTCGGCTTCGGCCTGGCGCGCGATCGCGCGGACCATGGTTTCGTTGAGATCGACGCGCTTGATCTCGACGTTGGCGACCTTGATGCCCCAGGCATCAGTCTGGCTGTCGAGGATGTTGCGGATGTCGTCGTTGAGCTTCTCCCGTTCTGCCAGCATCTCGTCGAGTTCGTGCTGCCCCAGCACCGAACGCAACGTGGTCTGCGCGAGCTGGCTGGTGGCTTCGTAGAAGTGCTCGACGTTGATGATCGCCTTCTGCGGATCGACCACGCGGAAATACACCACGGCGTTGACCTGCACCGAGACGTTGTCGCGCGAGATCACGTCCTGCGGCGGCACGTCCATCACCACCGTGCGCAGGTCCACGCGCACCATCTGCTGGGCGACCGGTATCAGCAAGATCAGTCCCGGTCCCTTCACCTTCCAGAATCGTCCCAGCTGGAACACGACGCCACGTTCGTACTCGCGCAACACCTTGACCGCGCTGATCAGGATCAACGCAAGCAGCACGACCAGCGGCAGGTACATGGCCAGGTACATGGGGCTCTCCTTCAGTCAGGGCCCACGTCGGGGCCCGGGTTGTCTTCTTCCGGCGCGACCTGCAACACCAGCCCGTCCAGTGCCAGCACCCGCACCGGCTGGCCACGCCGCACCGGCGCCATCGACTGCGCCTGCCAGAGCTCGCCGCGAATGCGTACCTGGCCACGTCCGTCGAACTCGCGCGTGGCCACCGCCAGCTGCCCCAGCATCTCTTCCTGACCGCTGACCACCGGGCGCCGTCGCGCACGCGCGGCCAGCCAGACCATGCCCATGAAGGCCAGCGCGCTCGCGCCACCGATGCCGGCAATGAGTCGCCCGGGCACGCCGAACCCCGGCACCTGCGTGTCGAACAGGATCAGCGAGCCGGCCACCAGCGCGACCACGCCACCCACGCCCGCCGCACCCAGGCTGGGCACCGCGAACTCGATCGCGATCAGCGCCACCCCCAGAACGATCAACGCGACACCGGCGTAGTTGACCGGCAGCACCTGCAGACCGTATGCCGCCAGCAACAGGCAGATCGCGCCGACCATGCCCGGCAGGATCGCGCCGGGGCTGTAGCCCTCGAAGACCAGTCCGTACAGGCCGATCAGCAGCAGCAGGTACGCCACCGTCGGCTCGGTCAGTACGGCCAGCAATCGCGCACGCCAATCCGGTGTCACCACCGTCACCGCCTGTCCGGCGAGATCGAGGGTCACATCGCTCCTGGCCAGCCGCACCCGGCGTCCTTGCGCCTGCCGCAGCAGCTGCTCGACGTTGCCGGCGACGATCTCGATCACGCCCTGCTCCAGGGCTTGCGTCGCCGTCAGCGTGGAAGCGTCGCGAACCGCGGCTTCGGCGAATCTGGCGTTGCGCCCGCGCAGTTCGGCCAGGCTGCGCAGATAACCGGCGGCATCGTTGACCACCTTGCGCGACATCGCGTCGCCCGGCTCGCGCGGTTGCGAGGGTGCAGCGGGTGGCGCGCCGGGCGATTTCACACGCTGGTCCGGTTCGTCGGGCGCTTTCTCCGGTGCGGTAGCGGGCCGTGCCCCACCCATCGACACCGGGGTGGCGGCGCCAAGCGAAGTGGCCGGCGCCATTGCCGCCAGGTGGCAGGCATACAGGATGTAGGTGCCGGCACTCGCCGCCCGCGCGCCTTCCGGGGCGACCCATCCGATCACCGGCACGGTCGACGCGAGGATGGCCTGGTTGATGTCGCGCGTTGCCGCATCGAGCCCGCCCGGGGTATCGATCCGAAGCACCACCGCGCGGGCGCCTTCATCGCTGGCGCGTCGCAGTCCGCTGCGCAGGTAATCGCGCGTGGCCGGGCCGATCCCGCCCTTGATGTCGAGCAGCAGCACCCCGCCCGGGTGCGCCTTGGTCGGTGGCTGCGCGGCCGCGAATGCGCCCGCGAAAGCCGCCGCCATCAGCAGCGCGCAGGCAACGATCCAGGACCGGAGGTGGAGTTTCATGGGTGCGTTGGCGAGCGCGCAATGCACCCGCCACGACCTGAGTTAACACCAACGTCCGTTAAGGAAACGGAAGCGGCTCGGAGCCCTTCATCGCAGCGGGCATGCTCAGCGCAGCATGTCCGGCTGCGACTCGTACCATTGCCGGGCGCGGATCATGTGGAAGTCGCGCTGGCCGTTGTTGACCGCCACCGCGCAACTGAGCACGCCCCAGTTCGCGTACAGGCTGCCGACGCGGCTCTTGCCCTTCAGCCGCAGCCGCGCCTTCAGGTCATAGCGCTGATTGCTGGCGTCGACCTTGTCCAGCACCAGCACGTCGTCCTTCCATTGCACGTTGCTGCTGACCTGTGCCTGGCCGGAATCGATCATCTTGAACACCCACTTGGGGTAGTCGCGCTTGTGCGAGAACAACGCCAGCAGGAAACCCACGTCCTTCATGGCGATGTTGGCCCGCCCGCTGACCGTCACCGGCTTGTCCCAGTCCATCCGCGCCCGCTGCAGGTCGATCCGCGCCCACCAGCCGCTGCGCGTTTCGCCGCCGGGCTCGGTGAAGCTCATGTTGTCCAGCGCCACGCGGGTGCCGTCGATGTTGAAGTTGTGGCCGCTCAGGTCGGCGCGTCGCAACTGCGTGTTGACGTCGACATTGCCGCGCAGCGCGATGCCGGCGAAATGCAGTTGCGTACCCCTGCCCTTGACGTGGACCACGCCGCTTCCGACCGCGCCGGCGCCGTCGAGGGTCAGATCGCCGCTGACCGTACCGGCGCCGCCATCGAAGCGGATGTGCTCGCCGGGCAGGTAGCGGTTGTAGGCGCGCAGGTCGGGAACGCGCGCGTCGGCGAACACGAGGTGTGCCCTGAGCGCGTCGCGCACCTCTCTCATTGCGCCGGGCTGCTTGAGCTTCTCCCGCTCGAGTCCGGAAATGGTCTGCAGGTCCAGGCGCAGGTTCTGGCCTTCCACGTACGGACGCTGGGGCGCGTCTTCGGCGGCCATGTTGAAGTGGTCCATCACCAGTTCGAGACTGGGCAACAGTTCGTCACCCGCGCCGGCATCGAGCCGGCCACTGGCGCGCGCGCGGCCCTGGATCCGGCTGCCCATGACGTGCGCCACCGCATCGACTTCGGGCACGCCAATGCGGCTGCCGGCGGCAACCTTGCCGTCTACGATCCGGACATCGGCGTCGACTGCCCCCGATCCGTCGAGTGCCAGCCACGGAGCGTTGAACAAGTTTCCCAACCAGCGCAGCGAAGAGAATTCCCAGCGACCGACGACATGGCCGGACGCACGCGGCAACACGGCCTTGAAATCCGTCAGCGGCACCTGGGTTCCGCGCAACCGCAGGTCGGCATCGAGGAACAGCGCCTTGCCCTGGTCGGCGGGCGCCGTCGCCTTGAGCACGATGTCGCGATCGACGTCGAGGAGGAAATCCAGCGCCCCTTCGCGCGGTCGGCCGGCGATATCAGTGCCGGTGACCGGCATGTGCCAGCTCAGCTTGCTGCCGGGCTTGAGTGATCCTCGGGCAAAGGCCAGCTTCGCATGCGCGCGACCCTCGCCCGGAACGGTCGAGATCGTGACCTTCCCCTGTTTGTCGGTGACGGTCTTCACCGCAGCGGTGATGCCGTCAAGGTTGAGCTCGGCATCGGTCATCAGCAGCTTGCGAATGCCCGGCGCCTGCGCACGCGTGTGCCGGGCAATCGCGAAACGCGCGTCGAGCCTGGCATCGTGCAGCAGCGTATCGCCCTTGTAGGCCAGGCGTGCCTTGTCGAAATGCGCGCTCGATGGCATCAGCTCGAGCGCACCACCGCGCAGTTGCTTGTAGAAGCCGACTTCCGCGCTGCCCGGGCCTTGCAGCTCGAGACCGGCGAAATGACCCGACTTGATCGAATCGGTGTGGATGCGATCGAATCGCAGCACCCAACCGCCCGGACGCGGTTGCGGCGGCGGTTTGCGCACGCCGACCAGATCGGCGCCGCCACTCACGTCATACGCTTCCACCTCAGGCACGCGGACTTCCTTGTGCAACAGCGGCAGGATATCCACCCGGCCCTTCGCCTTGCCGGCCTGCACCGTCCAGCCGGTTCGGCCAACCTGGCCCTTCATGTCGACGTCCCACACGGTCACGCGACCCGGCCACAACGTCAGGCCAGGCCCCCAATGGATCTCGAACTTCTCCGGCTTGCGATTGGCGGCCCACGGCCCCAGCGGCGTATTGAGGAACACGTTGCCGAGTACCAGGTAGGTCGCATAGACGATAAGCAGGCCCAGCACGATGCGCCTGAGCCACGGGCGCAGCCCCGGCGGCAGGCGATTCCAGTACGTACGGAGCTGGCTGTTCCACGGGGCGCTGGTCATGCGCCGGAGCATAGACAAGGGATTGTGAGAATCGGCATCACGCACGCATGCGTGATCTCACCCCCGGCGGATAACTTGCCGGGGTCCGCACTGCACGCCGTGAATCAGTGGCGGGTCAGGTGAACGACGCGCGGGTGCACCAGTCGTTCAAAGTCACTCCAGCCCATCCGCATCAGTTCGCGGTGATTGCCGGCATTGAAGGCAATCCTCGCGTCCTCGGCAAGGCTGTCGGCGGCGTATACCTCCATGCCGTAGAGGTTGCCAAACGGCGGCATCGCGCCGACTTCGCATTCGGGGAAGCGGTCCTTGAAATCGGATTCGCTGGCGAGCGACACCTCGCGCGCGCCGCTGACCTGGCGCAGGCTGGCAAGGTCGAGCCATTCGCTGGACGGCATCACCGCCATCGCCAGTTTGCCGTCGAGCCGGACCATCACGGTCTTGGCCATCTCGTGCTCGTCGATGCTGGCGCTGGCCGCGGTGGCCTGGGCAGTGAACGCATGCGGGTGCGTCATCGTGTCGTACGTGACGCGATTGGAATGAAGGAATTCTTCTAAGCGTGGCGATGACATGGCCTGGACTCCTGATTGCGGAGCCGGCACGGCTTGTCCGGTGGCGGCGGGCGCGTCGCGCCGGCGTCCTTGTCGTGCGGGTTCGGCTCTGCCGCGTCGCGCGCGGCCAAGGCAGTCTATTCCTTTGCGCGCGCGGTTTCACCCGATGCGCGGGGCGCCCCCGTGAATGCGCGCCGGTACCGGGTCATTTCAGCTCGAACGCATCGCCATCGAGCATGGCCGGGAAGCGCTCGCGGTGTGCCGCAAGTTCCGCTGCGAGCAGGGTCGTGGTGACCACCACTTCCTCGTCGGCGCATTCGCTGACCGGATGACCGAGGAAATCGATCACCGCGCTGTCGCCGGCGTAATGAAGGCCATTGCCGTCAGTGCCGACACGGTTCACTGCGGCGACGTAGCCGAGGTTCTCGATGGCGCGTGCACGCAACAACGTCTTCCACGGATAGCTGCGCGCCGACGGCCAGTTGGCGACGTAGACCAGCAGGTCGTAGTCGAGCTGGCCGGGACGCTCGACGTCGAAGCGGTTGCGCGAGAACACCGGGAAGCGCAGGTCGTAGCAGACCAGCGGGCAGATCCGCCAGCCCCTCCAATCCAGCACGAGGCGATCGCGGCCGGCGGCATAGCGCTCGTGCTCGCGCGCGTAGCGGAACAGATGGCGCTTGTCGTAGGTGTGCAGCGCGCCCTCGGGCGTGGCAAACAGCAGGCGGTTGAACACGCCTTCCCCGGTGCGCAACTGCACGCTGCCCATCACCGCTGCATCGAGCTTGCGTGCCTGCTCGCCGATCCATGCCACGGTCGGTCCGTCCATGCCTTCGGCATTGCCGATCGCATCGTTGGAGAAGCCGCTGGTGAAGGTCTCCGGCAGGATCACCAGATCGGTGAGGCCGCGCAACGATGCGATCAGGCGGCCGTAGTACTCGCGGTTGCCGGCCGGGTCGTGCCAGCGGGTTTCGCCCTGAATGAGCGAGACGCGCAGGTCGGTCGTGGGGGCTGGGGGCAGGTTGGCTGATGTCATAGCGTCTGCAGCCTCTCGATGGCGGCGTCCAGGGTCGCCTCGTTCTTGGCGAAGCACAGCCGCGCCAGGCGTTGGCCCTGCGGCGGAGTTTCATAGAACGGCGACAACGGGATCGCGGCGACGCCCTTCTCGATCGTCAGCCAGCGGCAGAACGCGGCATCGTCGAGATCGCTGACCGCCGAATAGTCGACCAGCTGGAAGTAACCGCCCGGCACCGGCATCGGCTTCAGGCGGGTCGTCAGCAGCTGTTCGCGGAAACGGTCGCGCTTTGCCTGGTAGAAGGCGCCGAGCTGTTCGTAATGTTCGGGCTCTGCCTCGATCATTTCGGCGAAGGCCCACTGCGCCGGGGCGAACGTGCAGAAGGTGTTGTACTGGTGCACCTTGCGCAGCTCGGCCGACAGCGCCGGCGGCGCGATGCAGTAGCCAACCTTCCAGCCGGTGCAGTGGTAGGTCTTGCCGAAACTCGACACCACGAAGGCACGCTCGCGCAATTGCGGATGGCGCAACACCGATTCGTGCACGCGACCGTCGAAGACGATGTGCTCGTACACCTCGTCCGACAGCAACAGGATGTCGGTGCCGCGCAGCACTGCTGTCAGCTGCTCGATGTCGTCGGCGTCGAACATCGCACCCGACGGGTTGTGCGGCGAGTTGATCATCAACAGCCGCGTCCTGTCGCTGATCGCGGCGCGGACCAGGTTCCAGTCCGGGGCGAAGGTCACCGGGTCGAGGGGTACGTGCACCGCGCGGCCGCCGGCCAGGTCAATTGCCGGTTCGTAGCAGTCGTAGCACGGGTCGAGCACGATCACCTCGTCGCCCGGCCGCACCACAGCGGCAATTGCGTCGAAGATCGCTTCGCTGGCACCGGAGGCCACCGTGACCTCGGCATCGGCATCGGGGCGATAGCCGTAGCAACGCTCGGTCTTGGCCGCGATCGCCTGGCGCAGGGCCGGGATGCCGGTCATCGGCGCGTACTGGTTGTGGCCGTCGCGCATGGCGCGGTCCAGCGCCTCGACCAGGCGCGCGGGCACGGCGAAGTCGGGGAAGCCCTGGCCGAGGTTGACGGCCTTGTGCTCGACCGCAAGCTGCGACATCACGGTGAAAATGGTGGTGCCGACCTTCGGCAGTTTGGTTTGCAGGGTCATCAGAGGGGGCGTGCTCGCAAGAGGCGGGGCAAAAGGCTGCGACCGCGGAGGCGGACAAGTGTAAGGATGCGCGCCCGACGGCGTCATGACGAGTGGTCATCAACCCGTCCGCCTTGGTGATGGACCCCCGGTTGAACTGTCGCGCGGCCGCACTCACACTTCGCGCCATGCGTGAGCTGAAGATAGTCGATGCGGTCGAACTGGCCTCCGCCTACGCGGCCGCGGAATACGTCGTCGTGCTCGACGGCGACGCCCTGCCGCTTCGGGTCGGGGCTCCTGCCAGCGACCTGGAAGCCTATTGGCCGGCGTCGCGCTACGCCTTCATTACTGCCTGGAACCCGGCCTCGCATCCGCGCTCGGACTCGGCCAACCAGGCGGCCGATGCCCTGCTGGTGGCCCAGCTCGATGCCGTTGGGGCGACCCGCCACCCGGCCTGGGCGCAGGACCCCGGCGGCAACTGGCGCGAACCTGGCTGGCTGCTGGCCGGAATCGAGGAAACCGACCTGCTGCGGCTGGCGGTCGAGTTCGGCCAGGCGGCGGTCCTGGCCTGGCACCCCGGCCAGCCGGTACGGCTGCGGATGATGATGCCCAGGCCAGAGGCGGGGCCGCCCGCCCCTGCGGTGGACCATACCGACTGGGTCGCTGGCTGACGCGACCCCGTCCACGGCCCTGCTCCACGGCCCTGCTTCGCGGCCCTGCTCCACGGCCCCGGACCGGCCGCGACACGCCCGGACAAGCCGCTTCGCCGGCGACTCGCATAAACTGGCGGCATCGCGGCCACCGGGTCGCAGCCCCCCAGCCGATGACGCCAACCGACCGACCTGCTCCGCCGCTGCTCGCAGCCCGCGGCTTACGCTTCGCGCGCAACGACGAGCCCGTGTTCGGCCCGCTCGATTTCAGTGTCGACGCCGGCGAAGCGCTGCTGGTCCAGGGCGACAACGGCGCCGGCAAGACCACCCTCTTGCGGGTGCTGGCCGGACTGTTGCGCGCCGACGAAGGCGAGATCGACCTCGACGGCCAGCCTGCCGGCACGGCGCGGCGCGCCCGCGCGATCGCCTATCTCAGCCACCTGCCGGGGCTGAAGGCGGACCTGACCTCCATCGAGAACCTCAATTTCCTGTGCGGGCTGCACGGCCGCCGCCGTGCGCAGTTGCCGGGGAACGCCCTCGCCATCGTCGGCCTGGCCGGTTACGAGGACACCCTCGCCCGCCAGCTCTCGGCCGGGCAGAAGAAGCGCCTGACGCTGGCCCGCCTGTGGATGTCGCCGGCGCCGCTGTGGCTGCTGGACGAGCCGTACGCCAACCTCGATCTGGAAGGCATCGAACTGGTCAATCGCATGGTCCAGGCGCACCTGCGCGAAGGCGGTGCCGCGCTGGTCACCACCCATGGCGCCTATGCGGCGCCGCCGGTGCGCACACGGATGCTGGTGATGGCCAAGGCAGGCGGGCAATGAACGCCGCCCAGACCGCCACCCTTACCGGCGCTGCCCGCGCCCTGCTGGCGCGCGACCTGCGCCTGCTCTGGCGCCGCCGCGGCGATGCGCTGCAGCCGGCCCTGTTCGCCCTGCTGGTGGTCGTGCTGTTCGCCCTCGCCCTCGGCGGCGAGAAGCAGGCGCTGGCCAAGGTGGCCGGCGCGGTCCTGTGGCTGGCGGCGCTGCTGGCCGGTCTGCTCTCGCTCGACACCCTGTTTCGCGGCGATGCCGAGGACGGCTCGCTGGAACAGTGGATGCTGGCCCCGGTGCCGCTGGCCTGGCTGGTCGCGGTGCGGACCTTCATGCACTGGGCCACGAGCGCGCTGCCGCTGCTGATCGCGACGCCGTTCCTGGCCGAACTGCTGTACCTGCCACGCGACCAGCTGCCGGTGCTGCTGGCGTCGCTGGCGCTGGGCACACCATTGCTGAGCCTGCTGGGCGCGGTGGTGGCCGCGCTGACGGTCGGAATGCGGCGCTCCGGTATACTTGTCGCGTTGCTGGCGCTGCCGTTGTACGTGCCCGTGCTGGTGTTCGGCGCGGGCAGCGTGGCCGCCGCGGCGCAGGGGCTGGATCCCGTTGGCGCGCTGCTGTTGCTGGGCGCCGGACTGGTGTTGGCGCTGGTGCTGGCACCGCTGGCCGCAGCCGCCGCAATACGGATTGCGCTCAGCTAGTAAACAGACAGTTGAGCCAGACCAAATGCCGCGCCCCGGCCCCATCCTTTAATGTCCGCCGCGACCCATTGTCGATATAGCCGCCTCCGGGCCCCAGGGCCGGGATGCAGGCGGCAACCAACAGGCGCAGGCAGGCCGAGATAACGATGAATCCGATCATCCGCTGGTTCCACAAACTCGGTTCACCGCCCTACTTCGATCGTTTCGCTGCGCGCTGGGCCCCGTGGGGCTACGGCCTCGGCCTGCTGGTTATGGCCTGGGGCCTGTATGCCGCCCTGTTCCAGGTGCCGGCCGATTACCAGCAGGGCGACAGCTTCCGCATCCTCTACATCCACGTGCCCAGTGCCTGGATGAGTATGGCGGTGTTCGCGCTGATGGCGATCTACGCGGCGATCGCGCTGGTCTGGCGGATCAAGCTGTGCGAGATCCTGGCGATGGCCTGCGCGCCGATCGGCGCCGCCTTCACCCTGATCACGCTGCTGACCGGTTCGATCTGGGGCAAGCCGATGTGGGGCACCTGGTGGGACTGGGATCCGCGC
>DATDBK010000229.1:0-46346 GCA_036524935.1 Lysobacter sp.
ACCGATGGTTCGTTCAGGACGATTCCCTGGCCGCGGACATAGATGAGAGTGTTGGCCGTGCCCAGGTCGATGGACAGGTCGTTGGAAAACATGCCGCGAAACTTCTTGAACATCGAGGTATAGGCCGTCAAATGGGGGCGCGAGGGGTTCGCTAGCCTAGCAACCGCCCCCCCTGCGAGCAAGGAAAAAACCTTCAAATCCCGGCACTTCGTGCCGCCAGTGGTCACCCCGGGGGTTGCGGCCGAAGCCGGGGCCGAAGTCGCCCCCGCTGGCCCCCGCCCAGGCCGGGCAAACCGGGCAGGACGCGCCGTCCGGCTGGCCGCCGCGGTCCCCAGCGGCTACCCTAGCGCCCGCGCGGCGCTCCGGCCGCTATTTTTCTTTGGGGTAACGAACGATGTCTGCGCTGATCTGCGGCTCTCTGGCCTACGACACCATCATGGTGTTCCCGGACCAGTTCAAGAACCACATCCTGCCCGACAAGGTTCACATCCTGAACGTGTCGTTCCTGGTGCCGCGCATGCGCCGCGAGTTCGGCGGCTGCGCCGGCAACATCGCCTACAACCTCAAGCTGCTGGGCGGCGATCCGATCCCGATGGCCACCGTCGGCCAGGACTTCGCTCCGTACCGCGAGCACTTCGAGCAGCAGGGCATCAACCTGTCGCAGGTGAAGGAGATCGAGGAGCTGTTCACGCCCCAGGCCTTCATCACCACCGATCACGACAACAACCAGATCACCGCGTTCCATCCGGGCGCGATGATGCGCAGCTACGAAAACCACGTGCGTGACGTCAAGGGCGTGAGCTTCGGCATCGTCAGCCCCGACGGTCGCGAAGGCATGCTGCAGAACGCCACCGAGTTCGCCGAGCTGGGCATTCCCTTCATCTTCGATCCGGGCCAGGCGATGCCGCTGTTCAACGGCGAAGAGCTGCGCCATTTCATCGAGCAGGCCGACTACGTCACCGTCAACGACTACGAGTCGAACCTGCTGCAGGAACGCACCGGCTGGAGCGAGAGCGACATCGTCAAGCGGGTCAAGGCGTACATCACCACGCGCGGCCCGCACGGCTCGCAGATCCACACCCCGGACAAGAGCTACGACATCCCGCCGGCGCACGAGCGCCGCGTGACCGACCCGACCGGCTGCGGCGATGCGTTCCGCGCCGGCCTGATCTTCGGCATCGAGAAGGGTTACGACTGGCTCACGATCGGCCGCATGGGCAACCTGATGGGCGCGCTCAAGGTCGAGCATCCCGGCACGCAGAACCAGCGCTTCGACTACGACGAGTTCAACGAACAGTTCAAGCAGCAGTTCGGCTACGCGCTGTAATCCTGCTTCGACGGCTTGCTCACATCATGTGAGCGAGCCACAGCAGTTCGGGTGCCGCCAGGCGCTCGAACTCGCGGTAGGTCATGCGCACCACCTCGGTGTGGTTGCCGGCGTTGAACGCGATCTCGTCCTGGTGCGCCAGGCGCGAGTCGACATACACCGGCATGCCGTAGAGATGACCGAACGGCGGCATCGCGCCGGGCTCGCAATCGGGGAACGCGCCGCGGAATTCGGATTCCTCGGCCAGTTCGACCACCGCGCCACCCAGGGCGAGGCCAAGCCGGTACAGGTCGGCACGGTAAGTGGACGGCATCACCACCATGGCCATTCGTCCGTCGGCCTTGATCATCACCGTCTTGGCGAAATGGATCGGCTCGATATGGGCGATCGACGCGGTGTCGTGCGCGGTGATCGTGCGCGGGTGGTTGAGCGTGGTGTACGGCGCGTGCCCCTGGTCGAGCAGATTGTGCAGGCGTGGGGAGAGCATGGCGGACTCCGCCTGGCCCGGCTGCGCTCCGCACTCGGCCGTGCCGCTGGTTGGACCGGCGCGCGCATCCGGCGCCGCGCCGCGCTGGCAGGCAATGCCCGCCTCGACCGGAGCTTACTCCGGGCTTGCAAAGACGGCGTTTGCGTCTGGTGAACGCGACCCGGGGTGTCGGGTCAGTTCCACTTCGGCAGCTTCGCCGGATCCAGCCCGCCCACCTCGAACACCGCCGTGCGCGTGCCACCGGCCTTGACCGGGAACTCGATCGCGATTGTCTTGGCCGCTTTCACGGTCTTCCACAGCGCGCGCTCGTCCTCGATGAACATCGCGATCGCCTGGTCGGTCTTCGGCCGGCTCGCGGCCACCGGCCTGGGCGCGGCGTCGTCGACCGTCAGCTTGACCTTGCAGCCGCCGTAACAATCGAAGTCGCCGGCTTCCAGCACCAGGTAACTGCTGCGGCCCCAGTCGGGATGGTCGCGGAAGATCAGCTGCACCGGTCGCGCGCCGCTGCCATCGGTGTCGACGTGCTCCTTGGCGTAGATCGACGCCGACAACTGCTCGCCGCCCTTCACCGGCTGCGCCTGGTAGGTCCAGAGGCCGGCCGTGCGCCGCTGTTCGCGGGACGCGCTGGCCTTGTCCCTGACCTCCTGGTGGCGCTCCTCGATGCGCGCGGCGGCAGCGCTGCCGGGATATTTCGCCATCAGCACGTCGCCGTGCGCGCGCGCCAGCTCCCAGTTCTGCTTCGCATACTCCGCCTCGAAGGCCGCCGCCATGGCATCGGCCTCCTGTTCGCGTGCGGCCGCCTGCCTGGCCTCTGCCACTTTCGGATCCTGCGCCGGCTGGCACGCGGACAGTGCCAGCGTGGCGGCGAGGATGGCCGCAGCAGTCAGCGTGTTGATGGTGCGTTCGATCATGGCGCCTGCCCTCGTTCGATCAGCATCTCGATCGCCTGCGCGACCATTACCGGTTGCTCAACCACCGACATGTGGCCGCATTCGTCGAGAAGCACACGGCTGGCGTGCGGAATCTGCTTCGCGAACAGCGCCATCGCGCTGTAATCGATCACCGCATCCTGCCGGCACCACAGCAACAGTGCCGGCTGGCGAATGTCGGCCGCGGCTTCGCCGGGCAGGAAGCGTTCGTCGCTGCGGCCGATGCGCGCGAGCACCTGTCGTTCGAACGCGGCATCGTTGCGACGACGGTTGATGTAGATGCCAGCGGCCGGCCACGGAATCGACGGCCGGACCTTGGGATCTTCGAACACGGTGTCGAGATAGCGTTGCAGCGAGGCCTCGTCCTCGACCGCGAACGGGTTCTCCCCGGCCAGCACCTGCGCGCCGAAGCGGTTGTCGGCAAAACGCACGCCGGCAGCGTCGACGAGGCCGGCCCGGGCAACGTCGTTCGGATAACCTGCGGCGGTCAGCGCGGCGATGCCGCCGCCCATCGAATGCCCGACCAGGACCACGCCGCGGGGGTCGGCTGCAACCTGCTTGATGAAGTGATCGACGCGGCGGGCCTGGGCGACGAACCCGTATTCGGCCCCGGCGATGCGCTGACTGTCACCCCAGCCCGGCAAGTCCGGAATCAGCAGCCGGTAATGGCCACGCAGGAGTCGCGCGACCGGATACCAGTTTTCCTTGCTGCCGGTGAAACCGTGCAGCAACACCACCGTCGGTGCGTCCTTGGGTGCGTCGTCGCTGTAGGCGTAGACCCAGCGGTGATCATCGATCTGCGCACTCGCGCGCGACAGCCCCGCGGCGATGCGCTGGCGCGTGAAGTCGGCGCGGACGACGTTGTAGGGATCACGCCAGAGGACGATGGCGACGACGACGGCGATCAGCACCAGCGACACGAGGACGGCAATCGTCAGGATGCGCGGCATGCGTTTGGACACGTCTGGTTCCATGTCGGGTTCTGGGAGCGGCCTCACCTCTTCCCAACCTCCCCCGCAGCGCAGGGGAGGATGTGGGCCGTTACCGCTTCGCGCTCGCCTGCTGCGCCTTGGCGATCGCTTCCTCCACCGAGGCGGTGGTGATCGGGTGATAGCCCGGACGCGCCTTTGCGAACGTGTCCTGCGCCAGCTTCAGGCCTGCGGGCGTCTTCACCAGCTCGTCGTAGGTCGGCATGATCAGCTTGCGACGGCCGATCCGCTCCAGGAACGCGGCGATCGCGTCGTTGGCCTGGGTGTAGCCGCTGCGCACCGCCAGCGGATACCAGCGCTGTGCAATCTCGCCGTTCGGCGTGCCGGTGAAGTGATACGCGGCATCGAGTGCAGCCAGCTGTTCGGGCTTGAGCGTTTCAGGCATGCCGTCGATGAAGTGCACCCACTCCTGCGTGCTCCACTTCGCGGTCGCGGCCTTCGCCGGCATGGTGCCGGCATCGAGCCAGGCCTTGCGCGCGGCATCGACCGCGTCGAAGCGCGGCGACTCCGTCTTCGGCGCATCGGCCGGCACGCCCGGCTGGTAGATCCACGCGTCGAGCTCGGCCTCGCTGACCTTGCCCGGGTACTTGTCGAGCAGGTTGGCCTTGGCGTACTCGATGAACTTCGTCGTCGGGATGCTCTGGAAGGCGAAGTGGTCGAAGTAGCCCTTCAGGAACGGGTCGAACGCCTCGCGGCCGTAGCGCTCCTCGAGGAACTGCAGGAACCACGCGCCCTTGGTGTACACGGTCGAACTGCTGGCGCCATCAGGATCGGCCAGCGTGCCCGGGCGCTGCGCCAGCACCTGCAGCTTCGGATCGATTTCCTTGTACTCGGCGGCGAGCTCGTTGCGCGAGATCACCTTCTCCATGTCGGCCGCTTCCCTGCCGTACAGGTCCTCGACGATGCGGTTCTCGACGTAGCTGGTGAAGCCCTCGTTGAGCCAGCTGTCCTTCGGCGTGGAGAACGTCACCAGGTTGCCCGACCAGCTGTGTGCCAGCTCGTGCGCGACCAGCGACACCAGCGACTTGTCGCCGACGATCACGGTCGGTGTGGCGAAGGTCATGCGCGGGTTTTCCATGCCGCCGTACGGGAACGACGGCGGCAGCACGAGGATGTCGTAGCGCCCCCACCGGTACGGACCGTACAGGCGCTCGGCGGTCTGCATCATCTTTTCGGTGTCGTCGAACTCCTTCGCTGCCTTCTTCACCATCGCCGGTTCCGCCCAGACGCCGGCGCGGTCGCTGATCGGCTGGAACACCAGCTCGCCGGCGGCGATCGCGAGCAGGTAAGAAGGGATCTTCTGCGGCATGGAGAACGTGTAGTCGCCATCGCGCGCGGCCTTCGGGTCGTTGTCGGCGCTCATCACCACCATCGTGTCCGCGGGCGAGGTCACGTGCGCGGTGTAGGTGAAGCGCACCTGCGGCGTGTCCTGCAGCGGCACCCAGGAACGCGCATGGATCTGCTGCGACTGGCTGAACATGAAGGGCGTCTTCTTGCCCTCGGTCATCGCCGGCGTCAGCCATTGCAGGCCGGAGGCATCGGGCGAGGTGCGGTAGGTGACGCGGATGCGCGCGTTGCGTGCCGGCGCTTCGATGACGAGCTTGCTGCCGAGGATCTTGTCCTTGTCACCGACCTTCCAGGTGAGGTCGTCCCACTTGCCGTCGGCGCGCTCGCCGACGACCTTCTCGACGGTGATGTCGCGCGTGTCGAGGATCAGTTGCGTGGCCTTCGGGTCGATCCAGTCCAGCGTGTAGGTGGCGCTGCCGCTGAGTTCCTTCTTGTCGAAGTCGACCTTCAGCATCAGGGCGAGGTCGTTGATGCGGACCCGGGACGGTTCTGAGAAGGAGTACTCGTCGACGACGGCGGTGGTCTTCTGGTCGGCAGTGGTCACTGCGGCGGCGTCCTTGGCGGTTTGGGCCGGGGGCGCGGCATCGCGCGAGCATCCGGCGGCAAGGGCGGCGACGAGGCAGAGGGAAAGGATCGAATAACGCATGTGGGCCCACGGCGGACAGGGTGATCGGCCGAGTTTAGCGCCTCGTCCGGCGGCGGGCATCGGCCCGGCATCTCCAGCCCCGGCAAGGCACCGTCATCCCGACGAACGCCGGGACCCATCTTGACGTTGCGCCCCGTCATCCCGGCGAACGCCGGGACCCATCTTGACGTTCCGCCCCGTCATCCCGGCGAACGCCGGGACCCATCTTGACGTTCCGCTCCATCATCCCGGCGAACGCCGGGACCGATCTTGACGTTTGGCCCGCCGTTCAGCTCCAGGACGCCGCTGGCGGGAGGAGGTGGGGTGCACTCCGCGGACCTCCGCTTCGCTCCGTGATTGTCCGCGGAATACACCCCACCCCCTCCTTCCCATCGCAGCTGCCGTTTCGTTGCCTTCGCGTACGGCCGCGGCGGCGCTGGTCGCTTGTCGCTGATGCGAGTGCGGGACTCGGGCTGCGGGAGTACGGGGCGGTGTGCGGGCCCTCGCTCATTCGCACGGCTGCTCGGTGAGCTCGGGCCCCCACGCCCGCGAAACGCATTCGTAGCCCGGGTAACCCCGGACTCGTTCCGGGGGCACCCGGGGCCGACACGTATCAACCCCCGGGTGCGCTTCGCTTACCCGGGCTACGTCACTACGTCACACGGCCCGGCGGACGACGCCGTTCCGGAGTGGCAGCCCTTCAGACACAACGGCCAAGGTCAACCTGGGTCCCGGCGTTCGCCGGGATGACGATAAGGGGCGTTCGCCGGGATGACGGTGATCAGGACTAGACCTTGTAGCCCGTGTGGATCGCCACGATGCCGCCGGACAGATTGCGGTAGTCGCATCGCGCGAATCCGGCGTCGACCATCATCGACTTCAGCTCGTCCTGCGGCGGATGCTTGCGGATGCTCTCGGCCAGGTACTGGTAGCTGTCGGAATCGTTCGCGAACAGCTTGCCCAGCTGCGGCAGCACCTTGAACGAATGGAAGTCGTAGATCGGCTTGAACCAGTCGGCCTTCACTTCCGAGAACTCCAGCACGCGCGCCTGGCCGCCGACCTTCAGCACGCGGTGCATCTCGCGCAGCGCCGCATCCTTGTCGGTCACGTTGCGCAGGCCGAAGGCAATTGTCACCAGATCGAAGCTGCCATCCGGGAACGGCAGCTTCTCGGCATTCATCTGCACGTATTCAAAGCCGGCGACCTTGCCCATGTCGGTCATGCGGTCGCGGCCGACGCGCAGCATCTCGCCGTTGATGTCGCCCAGCACGATGCTGCCGGTGTCGCCGACGCGGTCGCGCAGCAGCAGGGCGATGTCGCCGGTGCCGCCGGCGAGGTCGAGCACCCGGTCGCCCCGCTTGACCTGGGCAGTGCCGACGAAATAGCGCTTCCACACGCGGTGCACGCCCAGCGACATAAGGTCGTTCATCAGGTCGTACTTGGCGGCGACCGAGGAGAACACCTGGCCGACCAGCTTCTGCTTGTCGCCCGTGGGGACGTCGCGGAAGCCGAAGTGGGTGGTGCCGGCCTTGTCGCCGGGCTTGTCAGGGCTTGATTGGCTCATTTGGCAATTATCGCATCAACGTGCAATTCCCGGGCCCGCCCGCGGCCCGGACCGGAGGCAGTGTAGCGATGAGCCAGGTAGCGCCCCGCGAATGGTTGCCGCACGAGCGGCCGCAGTTCCCGGGCTCGCCCTCGACCCCGCTCCATCCGATCTGGCTGCGCTGGGCCTTCGGCCTGGTCGGGGCGCTGGTGGCGATCACCGGCAGCCTCGGCAATGCCATGGTCACCACCAACCTCCTGCAGCTGCAGGGGTCGCTCGGCGTCACCGCGGTGGAGATCGCCTGGCTGCCGGCCGCCTACGTGATGACCAACGTCTCGGCCAACCTCATCCTGATCAAGTTCCGCCAGCAGTTCGGCCTGCGCCTGTTCACCGAAATCAGCCTGGTGCTGTATGCGCTGGTGACGTTTGGCCACCTCTTCGTGCACGGGCCGGGGTCGGCGATCGCGGTGCGCGCCGCTCACGGCATCGTCGGCGCGGCACTGACCTCGCTCGGCGTGTTCTACATGATCCAGGCGCTGCCGGCGCAGCACCGCTTGCGCGCACTCGCTCTCGGCATCGGCTTCAGCCAGATCGGTGCGCCGCTCGCGCGCGTGATCTCACCGGACCTGCTCGAATTTGGCGAATGGCGTGGGCTGTACCTGTTCGAGCTGGGACTGGCGCTGCTGTCGCTGGGTGCAGTGCTGTTGCTGCGGCTGCCGCCGGGCGACCGCATGAAGGTCTTCGAGCGGCTCGACCTGCTCACCATCAGCCTGCTTTCGATCGGCATGGCCCTGCTCTGCGCCGTGCTTTCGCTGGGCCGCATCGTCTGGTGGCGGGAAGCGCCGTGGATCGGCTGGTGCCTGGCAGGCTCCATCGTGCTGGTGGTAGCGGGCGTCGCGGTCGAGCATTTCCGCGTCAATCCTCTGATCAACACGCGCTGGCTCAGCAGTGGACTGATGCTGCGCCTTGGCGTCGCGATCATCCTGCTGCGCATGGCGCTGTCGGAGCAGAGCGTCGGGGCGGTGGGTTTCCTGCAGGCCATGGGACTGACCAACGAGCAGATGCGCGGCCTGTTCGCGGTGGTGCTGCTGGGCTGCATCATCGGCATCGCCACCAGTGCCATGACGGTGAAGCCAGTGCTGACGCGAGTGCCGGCACTGATCGCCCTGACCTGCATCCTGACTGGCGCGCTGATGGACGCCTACTCCAACAACCTCACGCGCCCGCCGCAGCTGATGGTCAGCCAGTTCCTGATCGGCTTCGGCAGCACGTTCTTCCTCGCTCCGGCGCTGATCGCCGGCGTCGGCAGCGTGATCGCGCAGCCGCGAAACCTGATCAGCTTCTTCGTGATGTTCAGCATCACCCAGAACGTCGGCGCACTGCTTGGCTCGGCGTTGTTGGGCACGTTCCAGGTGATGCGCGAGAAGTACCACTCCAGCCAGCTCGTCGAGCACCTGACCCTGCTCGACCCGCAGGTGGCCGCGCGCATCCAGTCCGGCGCCGTCAACTACGGCCAGACCGTCACCGACCCGGCGCTGCGCAGCGCGCTGGGCGTGCGCGAACTTGGCGTGGCGGCTTCACGCGAAGCCAATGTGCTTGCCTATAACGATGTCTACTTCGCCATTGCCGCCATCGCCGTCATGACCATGATCTGGCTGACGATCGTCGCCACCCGGGCGCGCCTGCGGGCCCGCCGCGAACGCCTGAAGTCAGCCAATACAACCGCAGCGGCCACGCCATGAGCACACCCACGCCCGCGCCTCCGACCACGCCACCGCAACCGGCGCCTGCCGCGCCGCCGCTGTTGCCACCGCGGCCACGCTGGCAAATCGCCGCCTTCGCCGCGGTCGCGATCGGCGGCGCGCTGGTGGTGCTCTATGCATGGCACCTGCCGCCATTCCGCACCCCGGTCCAGAGCACCGAGAACGCCTACGTACGGGGCCAGGTCACCGTGATCAGCCCGCAGGTCAGCGGCTACGTCACGCAGGTGCCGGTGCGCGATTTCCAGCACGTGCGCAAGGGCGAACTGCTGGTGCAGATCGACGACCGTCTTTATCGGCAACAGGTTGACCAGGCCAGCGCGCAGTTGCAGGCAGCGCGGGCCAATCTGGCCAACTGGACCCAGCAACTGCGCAGCGCACAGGCGAGCGTCGCGCAGACCCGCGCCACCGTCGCCAGCAACGATGCGCTGCACGTGCGCACCGAGGCGACGCTTCATCGCACCGACAAGCTGGCCGGGCAGCAACTGCTGTCGGCGCAGGACCTCGACACCGCGTTCGCCGCCAATGCGCAGGCCGTCGCCGGGCTCAACCAGTCACGCGCGGCGGTGGACGCGGCCGAACAGAGCGTGCGCAGCGTCAGCGTCAACCGTGCCGCCCTGGAGGCGGCGGTGGCCGGCGCCGAGGCCGCGGTCAAACTGGCCCAGATCAACCTCGACCACACCCGGATCGAGGCACCGCGCGATGGCCAGCTCGGCCAGGTCACGGTGCGCGAAGGCGCCTACGTCACCAACGGCACGCAGTTGATGGCGCTGGTTCCGGGCACGCTATGGGTCGTGGCGAACTTCAAGGAAACGCAGATGGAGAACATGCGCATCGGCCAACCGGCGCATTTCAGCGTCGATGCGCTGGGTGGAAAGCGCCTCACCGGTCGCGTGCAGGAAATATCGCCGGCAGCGGGCTCAGAGTTCAGCGTGCTGCCGGCCGACAACGCCACCGGCAACTTCGTCAAGATCGCGCAACGCATCCCGGTCAAGGTTTCCATCGACCGTGGGCAGGAAGCTGCAGCGCACCTGCGCCCGGGCATGTCGGTGGTGGTGGACATCGACACCTCGGCCGACGGCAATCGCTGAGTTTGCCGGCACGGTGCCGGCTGGCGCGCCCCGGCTGGCGCGCCCCGGCTGGCATGATGCCGGCATGAGCACCCTCCCTTCGATCCGCTGGCAGGCCCTGCATTTCCGCGAGCTCGACCTCGACACGCTGTATGCGCTGCTGAAGCTGCGCTCGGAAGTGTTCGTGGTCGAGCAGAAGTGCGTCTACCTCGACCCCGATGGCAAGGACCGGCATCCGGACACCGTGCACCTCATTGGCCATGGCGACGACGGCGAGCTGGCCGCGTACCTGCGCATCCTGCCACCGGGCCTGAGCTACCCGCAGGTCAGCTTCGGTCGCGTGCTGACCGCGCCGGCGTACCGCGGTCGCGGCCTCGGCGATCCGATGCTGCACGCAGCGCTGGAACTGATCGGAACACACTGGCCCGGCGCCGACATCCAGATCGGCGCCCAGTCGCATCTCCAGGCGTACTACGGCAAGCACGGCTTCGTGCCGTCGTCGGAACCGTATCTCGATGACGGCATCCCGCACATCGACATGGTCCGCCGCGCACGCAGCTAGCCGTTGCGGCGCGATACCCCTTGCGACAGCAGTGGCGGGCTCATCAGCAGCAGCGCACCGGCCAGCAGCAGCAGGTCCTTGAGCAGGAACTGGCCGGTGCCGCCAACGAACGGGAAGCCAAAGCCGGCCTGCCAGCCCGGCAGCGTGAACAGGAAGGAGTTGGTCAGCACATAGGTCGCGGCCGCCATCGCCAGGCCCCAGCGCGCGATGCGCGGATGCCACGGCCACAGCAGGATCAGCGCGGCCGTTGCCAGCTCGATCGTGCCGATGACGTTCGAAGCACCCTGGACATCGAACGGCCCATACAGCCACGAGAACAACGGGCTGGAACGCATCAGTCCCTCGACACCATCGGCCTCGATGCGCGTGAACTTCATCGCGCCAATCCAGACCAGCACCAGCAGCTGCCCCAGCCACAGGCCCATGCGTGCCACGCGCAGTGCAGCGGCATTGCCCTGCAAGCGCGCGAAGATGCCCAGCCCGAGTGCAGCGATGCCGACGTGCTTCAGAAGTGTCTGGCCGCTGCCAATGACCGGGAAGCCGGCGTATGGCAGCTCATGCACCCACGCCTGCGCCCCCAACAGCGGCAGCAGGCCGACGCCCCAGAACACCATCGCCGCCAGCCCGGCCCACATCCGCCAGCGATTGGCCGGCGCCAGCAGCAGCACGGTCCCGATGATCACCTCGAGCGCGCCCACCGCGCACGCCAGCACCGGCAGCCACGACTCCGGAATGCCCCCGGGAAAGGCGGCGAGCTGTCTGGACATCGCGGCGATGCCGAACGGCATCAGGCGCATGGCCCCGAACCAGACCATGAGCAGGCCAAGCAGGCGCGCAGCGAACGCCCACGCATGATCGCCGATGCTGTCGATGGTCTTGCGCATGGCGCTCGCTCCTGGATGACTGGTTGGATACCAGAGAGAGGCCGCCATCGGCGCAAAGGATTCCGGGCCGCCGCACCGGTCGACGCGGCCGCCCGTTCCCGGCAGACTCGGTCCGAACGACACAGGTGCCCGCATGACTGCCACCCTTGCCATCCCCGACTACCGCGCGCTCCTCGCCACCGCCGTCGCCGAAGCCCGCCAGGGCCTGGCCGAGGGCGGCATACCGATCGGCGCGGCGCTGTACCACCGCGATGGCAACCTGCTCGGCTGCGGCCACAACCGCCGCATCCAGGAGGGCGACCCATCCGTGCACGGCGAGACCGATGCCTTCCGCAAGGCCGGCCGCCAGCGCCGCTACCGCGACACGATCATGGTCACGACCCTGGCGCCGTGCTGGTACTGCAGCGGGCTGGTGCGGCAGTTCAACATCGGCACGGTGGTCGTCGGGGAATCGGTCAACTTCCGCGGTGGCATCGACTGGCTGCGCGAGAACGGCGTCGAGGTGATCGACCTCAACGACGGCGAGTGCATCGACATGCTCGGCGACTACATCGCCGCCCACCCGGACGTGTGGAACGAGGACATCGGCGAGGACTGAGCACGCGGGGCGTTTCAACGCCTAGCGCCGGGGCTGCATCCAACCCGGGCGGACATCATGACAACGGAGCTCATGACAATGGACCTCATGACTTCCGCCCGATGCCCCCACCGCCGCCATCGCGCAGGATGCCGCCATGCCCGTCCACGACTACGAAACCCGCCACGACGCCAGCGACACCCTGCGCACGCATCGCCATGACGGCGCCTATGCGGCGCTGGTGCTGGACGGCAGCCACGTGGAAGCCAGTGCCGACGGTCCGGTCGAATGCACGCCCGGCACGCTGGTGCTGCACCCGCGCTGGCATGCGCACGGCAATCGCTTCGGCCGCAGCGGTGCCAAGGTGATCAACCTGGAGCTGGGCGACGACTTTCCGGTCGGTGCCGGCGGCCTGGCGTTGCGTGTGCTGCGGGTGGCGAACCTGGGCGAAGCGGCGGCGGTATTCACGGGCGGACATCATCACCTCAATGACCTGCTGCGGGCCTGCACGCCGGCCGAACGACCGACCCTGCACGCCTGGCAGCCGGAGTTCCTGAACGAGCTGCAGCACGGCGACCTGCCGGTGTCGGAGCTGGCGCGCCGCGCCGGCGTCTCCCTCGCCCACGCCTCGCGCAGCTTCCAGCGTTCGCATGGCATGCCGCCCCAGCTGCTGCGGCGCGAGCTGCGCTGCCGGCAGGCGCTGGCGCTGCTCGGCGGCGAGGCGGCCCTGGCCGACGTCGCCGCGGCCGTCGGCTTCAGCGACCAGAGCCACCTGAACCGGACGCTGCGGCTGGCCACCGGCACCACGCCGATGCAACTGCGGCGCCAGATCAAATCCGTTCAAGACCGCTCGGCGGCGCTTCGGCTGCAATAGGGGCGAAGGCGGCACTCCGACCGCCACCCCCGAATGGAAGCCCAGATGAAGTCCAAGGCCATGCTCCTCCTTTCGTCAGCCCTGCTTGCGACGGCGCTCGCCGCGACCGCGGCCCCCGCCGAAGAGCCGACCAGCAGCAAGACCGCGATCGCCGCGATCGCTGAATCCACCAACGGCATCCTCCAGGGCGACAGTGCCCGCGCCCTGGCGGCACTGGAAGCGACGCCCGCCGCCGAATTCCTCGGCAAGGACGTGGCCTACCGCGCCTGCATGCTCGAGCGCTACCACGCCAAGCAGCCGGTGCTGACCACGTCCGCCATCGACGACGCGTTCGTGCGCGGCGTCCTCAACGACTACCAGGATTACTGGTGGCGCGCGATGGCGGCCCCGTCGCAGCGCGACGCCCAGGAAGCCGCGCTGCTGGCGAAGCTGCACAAGCGCCTTGGCGCGAGCGCGGCCGAGGCCACGGACATGGACACGATCGAACCGCTCCTGCAGGCGCAACTGGAACAGCACGGCTACCACGCCCAGCTCGGCCGCACGCCGCCGCTGCGTGAGCTGATGGTGTGGCGCAAGCAGGACACCCGCATGTTCGACGTGGAGCTGCCGGATGGTCCGTACACGGTCCGCGTCGAACTGCTCGACGATTTCGTCAGCCGCGGCTGGACCGCCTACGGTCGCTGCGAGCGCGGCTCGGCCGGTGGCTGGGCGACGGACAAGGCGCTGTATGCGGTGGTGCCCAGTTACACGGAAGGCCTCGACAGCGAGGCGTTCCGGGTCGTGTTCCTCGGCCACGAGACCCAGCACTTCGCTGACCAGAATGCGTACCCGGGGATCCTGCCGTGGGAGCTCGAATACCGCGCCAAGCTGGTTGAGCTGGCGCAGGGTCGCGAAGTCAGCGCCAAGCGCCTGGGCTGGATGGTGACCGCGCAGAGCGACGACCTGAGCTCGCCGCACACCTATGCCAACAAGCGCGTCGTCGCCGACCTGACCCGGCGACTGGGCAAGGCCCCGGGCGATGTCAGCATCGACGAGCTGCAGGCAGCCGCGCGCGAGCAGCTGCTGGACGACACGCGCCAGCGCAAGGCGAAGGCACCGGCGAGCGCCGTCGCGAAGTAACGGCGGCCGTGGCATCGTGACGGCTCCCCACACGCAGGAGCCGTCCATGTCCGAGCATCGTGCTTCGATCCACTGGCTGCGCAACGAAGCGCCGTTCGATTACGAGGGCTACCCTCGCGACCACGAGTGGGCCTTCGACGGCGGCCAGCGCATCACCGGCTCCGCCGCGCCGGAGTACCTGGGCAGCCCGCAGGGCGTCGACCCGGAGGAAGCTCTGGTCGCGGCGCTGTCGTCATGTCACATGCTCACGCTGCTGGCGATCGCGGCGAAGAAGGGATGGGTGGTCGACGACTACCGTGACGAGGCGGTAGGCACGCTGGAGAAGAACAGCGAAGGGCGGATAGCGGTGACGCGCGTCGTGCTGCGCCCGCGGATCACCTTCGCGCCGGGCAAGGCGCCAGACGCCGAAGCGCTGGCGAAGCTGCACGAGTCAGCGCATCGCAACTGCTTCATCGCCAATTCGGTGAAGACCGACGTGACGGTGGAAGCGTAGCCCGGGTAAGCGACGCGCACCCGGGGACCGTCGCGCCCACCCCGGGTGCGGCCTGCGGCCTTACCCGGGCTACGTCGCTGATCCGGGGGCACCCGGGGAAGCGCGCGCCTCCTGCCATCAGAGGATGTACCGGCTCAGATCCGGATCCTTCACCAGCTCACCCAGGTGCGCCTCGACGTACGCGCGATCGATGGTGACGGCCTGCCCGCCGCGATCGGGCGCTTCATAACTCAACGTGTCGAGCAGCCGCTCGAGCACCGTGTGCAGGCGACGCGCGCCGATGTTCTCCTGGCGCTCGTTGACCTGCGCCGCGATCTCGGCCAGTCGCTCCACCGCGTCGGCACCAAACTGCACCGCGACACCTTCGGTCTTGAGCAGCTCGATGTACTGCGTGACCAGCGCCGCCTTGGGCTCGGTCAGGATGCGGACGAAATCGTCCTTGCTCAGCGCGCCCAGTTCGACGCGGATCGGGAAGCGCCCCTGCAACTCCGGAATCAGGTCACTGGGCTTGGCCAGGTGGAACGCACCGGAGGCAATGAACAGGATGTGGTCAGTCCTGACCGGGCCGTACTTCGTGCTCACGGTCGAGCCCTCGACCAGCGGCAGCAGGTCGCGCTGCACGCCTTCGCGGCTGACGTCGCCGCCACCAACGTTCTCGCCGCGCTTGGCGACCTTGTCGATCTCGTCGATGAAGACGATGCCGTGCTGCTCGCAGGCCTCGATCGCCGCCTCGCGCACGTCGTCCTCGTTGACCAGCTTGCCGGCCTCGTCTTCGGTCAACTGCGTGCGGGCGGTGCGGATCGCCATCGTCTTCTTGTGGGTCTTGGCGCCGGCGACCTGCGAGAACATCTGCCGCAGCTGCTGGCCCATCTCCTCCATTCCGGGCGGGGCCATGATGTCGACGCCGACGTTGACCGCGGTTTCGATCTCGATCTCGCGATCGTCGAGCGCGCCGGTGCGCAACTGCTTGCGCAGCTTGGCGCGGGTTTCGTTGTCCTGCGACGACGGTTCGTCCCTGGCGGCCTCGGCTGCGTTGAAGCCGAACGCCGAGCTGGCGGCGCCGGCACGGCGCGGCAACAGTGCGTCGAGGATGCGCTCCTCAGCGCGTTCCTCTGCCTGTGTGCGCACGCTCTGCTTGGCCTGTTCGCGGTAGAGCTTGACCGCCGTGTCGGCGAGGTCGCGGACGATCTGCTCGACATCCTTGCCGACGTAACCGACTTCGGTGAAGCGTGTCGCCTCGACCTTCACGAACGGTGCGTTGGCAAGCGTCGCCAGGCGGCGCGCGATCTCGGTCTTGCCGACGCCGGTGGGGCCGATCATCAGGATGTTCTTCGGCATGACCTCATTGCGCAGATCGTCGTCGAGCTGCATTCGCCGCCAGCGGTTGCGCAGCGCGATGGCGACTGCGCGCTTGGCCGCGTGCTGGCCGATGATGTGGCGGTCGAGCTCCTGCACGATCTCGCGCGGAGTCATGGTGGCGTGGCTGGTATCGGGCTTGATGGGCATGGGGGATCAGAGCTCTTCGACAACGACGTTGCGGTTGGTGTAGATGCACACGTCGCCGGCGATGTTGATCGCCTCGGTTGCAATCGTGCGGGCGTCGAGCTGGGTGTGCGCGATCAGCGCGCGTGCGGCCGACAGCGCGTACATGCCGCCCGAGCCAATCGCGATGATGCCGTCCTCGGGTTCGATCACGTCACCGGTGCCGCTGATGATCAGCGAGGTGTCGCGATCGGCTACGGCAAGCAGTGCCTCGAGCTTGCCCAGGCGCCGCTCGGTGCGCCAATCCTTCGCCAGCTCGACCGCGGCGCGGGCCAGCTGGCCGTGCTTTTCGAGCTTGGCTTCGAACAGTTCGAACAAGGTGAACGCATCGGCGGCGGCGCCGGCAAAGCCGGCCAGTACCTGGCCGTCGCGACCGAGGCGGCGGACTTTGCGGGCGTTGGCCTTCATCACGGTGTGGCCGAGGGTGACCTGGCCGTCGCCGGCGACGGCGACACGGCCATCGCGACGCACCGAGACGATGGTGGTCGCGTGGAAGACGTTGGGATTCTGGCTCGGGTCCATGGGGACCTCCGGGGGGGACCGGAACGAGATGGGGTCGGACCGGGCGGCTTTTCAAGCCGCGTCCGGCAAAACGCCGGGGGAGCCGGAGCTACGGCTTGCGCTTCGCCCGCGGATGCGCCGCGTCGTACACCTTCGCCAGGTGCTGGTAATCCAGATGCGTGTAGATCTGCGTCGTTGCGATGTCGGCGTGGCCGAGAAGCTCCTGGACGCCGCGCAGGTCGCCAGACGATTCCAGGATGTGGCTGGCGAATGAATGCCGCAGCAGATGCGGATGCACGCGCTTGAACAGGCCCTGGCGTTGCGCCAGCTGGCGAAGCCGCAGCTGCACCGCGCGCGGCGTGATCGGGCCGCCACCGCGACCGGGAAACACCGGTGCAGCGTTGCCGGCGCCGGTCGATGCCCGCCACTCCTGCAGCGCGGCGCGCGCGTGCCTTCCCACCGGCACGCTGCGCTGCTTGCTCCCCTTGCCCAGCACGTTCACCAGCGCGTCGGCCAGGTCGATGTCGCGCCAGTGCAGCCCGCACAGTTCCGACAGTCGCAGCCCGGACGAATAGAACAGTTCCAGCAAGGCGCGGTCGCGCAATCCCAGCGGTGCATCGGTCGGAACCTCGACCAGGGCCTTGGCCTCGTCCGGATCGAGCACCTGCGGCAGTTTTCGCGGTGCCTTCGGCGAGCGGATCGCCGCGGCCGGACTCGCGCCCAGCCGGCCCTGCCGGACCAGCCAGGCGAAGAAGCTGCGGCACGCGGACAGCCGGCGCTGCAGGCTCTTGGGCGAGAGACCGCGACGGTGCTCGGCAGCGACGAAGGCGCGCACCTGCTCGGCATGCAGCGCGGTGACGTCGCCCGATTGCGCCTGCGCCCACTGCGCAAGCGCCTGCAGGTCGCGACGGTAGGCGTCGAGCGTGTGTACGGACATGCGCCGCTCGACTTGCAGGTGGGCGAGGTACTGCTCGACGGTCGGATCGGGTACGGCGACCTCGACACCGTCATCCCCGACCGGGCGCGTGGCCTTCATCGATCAGCCGTCGAACCGCTTCAATGCCGTCACCAGCGACTCGCCCATCATCCGCAGGAACAGCGTGCCCATGCCCGGGAAGAAACGGTTCGCATCGCGGCTGCCGACGGCAACAAGGCCCACGCCCGGCAGCGGCAGCAACGCGGTCGACTGCACGTCCTCGGCACGTTCGCCATACAGCACTGCATGCTTCTCCGGCTGCAGGCGCCCGCACAGCGGTTCGCCGTCGCCGAGGCAGTCGCGGAACGGCTGCAGTCGCGCGTCGTCCTGCGCGATGACCTGCAACCACTCGACGTCGGCGATACCGTCGACCGGCGCGAACACCACCAGCCGCACCAGATCGCCATTGAAATCCTCCGCCAGGCTCGCCGCCATCGCCCGCAGCGTGTCGGCCGCGCTGTCCTGCCGCATCAGCGCCAGCGTCAGCTGGTGCGTGCGTACCGACAGGCGCTCGTTCTCCTGGGCATTGCCGAACAGCTCCTGCAGGCGCCGCGACAGTTCGCGGTTCTTGTCGCGCAGCACTTCCAGCTGGTAGCTGGCCAGCGACGCGGCCGAGCCTTCCTCGCGCGGCACCACCAGGGTGATCGCCAGGTCGGGGAACTGCTGCAGGAACCGCGGGTGCCGGCGCAGCCAGGTTGCCACTTCATGCGCGCCAAGCTTTTCCTGGGTCTCGTTCATTGGTTCCACTCCCCTTCGAACACGAATGCGGTCGGACCGGACATCGTCAACGGCACGTCGTCCGCCGGCCAGGAAATCCGCAGCTCGCCACCGGGCAGGGCCACGGTGACCTCGCGGTCGACATGACCGCGGCGCATCAGCACCGCCGCTGCCGCGCAGGCACCACTGCCGCAGGCCAGGGTCTCGCCGACACCGCGCTCATACACACGCAGGCGGATGCGCTGGCGTGATTCGACCTGGGCGAAACCGACGTTGACCGACTCCGGGAATGCGGCGTGCGACTGCAGCCGCGGCGCCACTTTCTCGACCGGCGCGGCGTCGACGTCCTCGACCTCGATCACCGCATGCGGGTTGCCCATCGACACCGCGCCAAAGGTGAACACCGAATCGTTGCTGTCGACCACGTACTCGTCCTGCGCGCCGGCAAAGCCCTGCAGCGGGATGCTGGCCGGGGCGAAGCGCGGCGTGCCCATGACGATGCGGTAGTGGCCGTTGCCGAGCTGCGTCACCGCGTGCGTTCCGACCGGGCTGTCGAGGAGGAAGTCGCTGGCCAGCGCGCGATTGCTTGCCTGCGCGTCACGGACCAGCCACGCGGCGATGCAGCGCGCACCATTGCCGCATTGCTGCGATGACGAGCCGTCGGCGTTCCAGATGCGGTAGCGCGCGATCGCATCGCTGCCAGCGGCGTCTTCGACGGTGAGGATCTGGTCGCAGCCGACGCCGAAATGGCGATCGGCCAGCACCCGGCACAGTTCCGCGGCCGGCGCAGCGGTGCCACCGCCGCGAAGGTCGAGCACCACGAAGTCGTTGCCGGCGCCCTGCATCTTGCTGAACCGTATGGGCTTGGGCGAAGGCACGGACTCAGCCATTGCTTTCGGCTGTCGGCACCGGAGTCGGCTCGGCGGTGCCCTTCTTCTTGCCGTCGACGTCTTCGGCGTCGGTGGCCGGCACCTGCGTGGCGGGCACCTCATCGGTGGGCGCGGGCGCCTCGGCCGGTGGTGTCGGCGTCGGTGGCGGCAAGGTCGACGGGTCGACCGGGATCGACCTGGGCGCCAGGATCAGCGGGCCCTTGTTGCCGCAGCCGGCCAGTGCCAGCGGCAGCGCGACCAGGGACAACGCCATGAGAATCAGTCGTGGGGCGGTGCGTGCATTCATGGCCGCAGTGTAGCCCGCTGCGATGAACGATTCGACGGGCGCGACACGGGGCTGTCAGCGTGGGGAAGGCGGCGGTTCCGGCCGCGCCCACAGCCAGATCGCGACCACCGTCATGATGGCCGTCCCCGTCGCCGCCATCCACCACCGCGGAGCGGTCAGGAACATGATCACCGCGCAGGCGGACATCGTCGTCACCGCCAGCCACTTGGCGCGACGACTGACCGCACCGTGTGCATGCCAGTCGCGGATCATCGGCCCGAACTGCCGGTGCGCCAGCAGCCAGTCGTGCAACCGCTGCGACCCGCGCGCCGCCGCAAAAGCCGACAGCAGCACGAAGGGCACTGTCGGCAGCCCGGGCACCACGATTCCGATCACGCCCAGGCCGAGGCTGGCGTAGGCCAGCAGCCACCAGGCCCAGCGCCAGCGGGTTTTGCCCCTTCCCCCGCTTGCGGGGGAAGGTTGGGATGGGGGAATGGCAGTCACGGCACGTCTTCAGGGGACGGTGAGGGCCGGCTGCGGGCCAGCCCCCACCCCAACCCTCTCCCGAAAGCGGGAGGGGGACATGGCATCACCTGGATGCGGTTGCGGTCGTGCCCGCATCGGCCAGGCCGAGCTGGTCAAGCATGAACGCGTACATCTCCGACAACTCGCGGTAGCGACGGAATCGCCCCGACTTGCCGCCGTGGCCGGCGTCCATGTTGGTGCGGAACACGATCGGCTGCTTGCCCGAATCCAGGTCACGCAGGCGCGCGATGTACTTCGCCGGTTCCCAGTACTGCACCTGCGAGTCCCACAGGCCGGTACCGACGAACATGGCCGGATAGGCCTGCTTCGAGAGGTTGTCGTAAGGCGAGTACGACAGCATGTAGTCGTAGTACTCCTTCTTTTCCGGATTGCCCCACTCGTCGTACTCGTTGGTGGTCAGCGGGATGGTCGGGTCGAGCATGGTCGTGACCACGTCGACGAACGGCACCTGCGACAGGATCACGCGGTAGTGGTCCGGCGCCATGTTGCTGATCGCGCCCATCAGGAGCCCGCCGGCGCTGCCGCCGTAGGCCGCGACGCGGTCCTTGGCGGCATACCCCTGCTTGACCAGCGAATCGGTGACGTCGATGAAGTCGGTGAAGGTGTTCTTCTTGTGGAACAGCTTGCCGTCGTCGTACCACTTGCGGCCCATTTCCTGGCCGCCGCGGATGTGCGCGATCGCGTAGACCATGCCGCGGTCGAGCAGGCTCACCACCGGTCCGTTGAAGCGCGGATCGGTCGAGCTGCCATAGCTGCCGTAGGCGTACTGCAGCATCGCCGCCTTGCCGTTCTTCTCGAAGCCCTTCCTGTAGACCAGCGACACCGGCACCTTGACGCCGTCGCGGGCGGTCGCCCAGACGCGTTCGGTCACGTACTTCCCGGGGTCGTAGCCGAGCACGGGATCGCGCTTGAGCAGCTTGCGCTCGCCGGTTTCGACGTTCACCTCGTACGTGGTGCCCGGCGTGGTCAGCGAGGTGTAGCTGTAACGCAGCCACGGCGTGTCGTGCTCGGAGTTGACCGACAGGCCCATCGCGTAGGCCGGTTCATCGGCCTTGACGAACTCTTCCTTGCCGTCCTTCTTGAGCAGGCGCAGGCGCTCCAGACCGTCGGAGCGCTCGGCCACGGCGGTGAAGCCGTCGAACAGCTCGAATCCCTCGACGAAGACGTCGTCGCGGTGCGGCACCCAGTCCTTCCACTGCTTGCGCGAGGTGGCATCACTCGGGGCGGTGACGAGCTTGAAATTGGCGGCTCCGTCGGCGTTGGTGCGGATCACCCAGCGACCGTCGAGGTGGTCGGCCTGGTACTCGACGTCGCGCTCGCGCGGCGCCAGCACGACGAATTTTTCGGGATTGGCGGCCGGTGCGCAGCGCATCTCGCTCGACACCGTGCTCTCGACGCCGATGCAGATGTACTTGTCGTCACGCGAGCGGTCGATGCCCATGTAGAAGCTGTCGTCCTTCTCCTCGTAGACCAGCACGTCCTGCGAGGCCGGCGTGCCGAGCACGTGCTTCTTCACGCGTACGGTCAGCAGGGTCTCCGGATCGTTCTCGACATAGAACAGCGTGCGGTTGTCGTCGGCCCAGACCAGGTTCGGCGACACGCCTGGGATCTCATCGGCATAGACCTCGCCGGTGGCGAGGTTCTTGAAGCGGATGATGTACTGGCGGCGGCCGACGGCGTCATCGGCCCAGGCCAGGATCTGGTTGTCCTGGCTGACTTCGAAGTCGCCGACGCTGAAGTAATCCTTGCCGCTGGCCATCGCGTTGACGTCGAGCAGCACCTGCTCCGGGGCGTCCATGCTGCCGCTGCGGCGGGCGTGGATCGGGTAGTCCTGGCCGGTCTCGAAACGGGTGTAGTAGTGATAGCCGCGCTCGCGGTACGGCACCGAGCTGTCGTCCTGCTTGATGCGGCTGACGATCTCCTCGTACAGCTTGTTCTCGAGCGGCTTGAGCGGCGCCATCAGGGCATCGGCGTAGGCGTTCTCGGCGTTGAGGTACGCCAGCATCTCCGGGTTCTTGCGCTTGTCGTCGCGCAGCCAGTAGTACTCGTCGTTGCGCTGGGCGCCGTGCGGCGCCTTGACCGCGTGCGGCTTCCTGGCGGCGTCGGGCGGGTTGGCGGCGGTCGCGGCGACCGTGGGGGTGGAGAGGGTCATGGTCAGGACGGCCGAAAGCAGGAGGGAAGTCGGGTTCATAGATTGGGTCCGATTCGGGATGACGCAATGGTGCCGGGCAACGGCGGGCGTTACTTGTTCGACAACTCATTCCACAGGAACGTGAATGCCAGGGCGCTCATGTGCGCGGCCTGGGCATTGTTGGCCGAGCCGCCGTGGCCGCCCTCGATGTTCTCGTAGTAGCGCACGTCCTTGCCCGCCTCCAGCATCTTCGCCGCCATCTTGCGGGCGTGGCCGGGGTGGACGCGGTCGTCGCGGGTGGAGGTCATGAAGATCACCGGCGGGTACTCGCGCCCAGCATCGAACAGGTGGTACGGCGAGAAGCTGCGGATGTAATCCCAGTCGGCGGTGTCGGGGTCGCCGTACTCGGCCATCCACGACGCCCCGGCCAGCAGGTGGCTGTAACGCTTCATGTCGAGCAGCGGTACCTGCACCACCACCGCACCGAACAGGTCCGGGTACTGGGTCAGCATGTTGCCGGTGAGCAGGCCGCCGTTGCTGCCACCCTGGATCCCCAGGTGCTCCTTGCTGGTGATCCTGCGCGCGACCAGGTCCTGGGCGACCGCGGCGAAGTCCTCGTAGGCCTTGTGGCGGTTGGCCCTGAGCGCGGCCTGGTGCCAGCGCGGGCCGTACTCGCCGCCGCCGCGGATGTTGGCGACGGCATAGACGCCGCCCTTCTCCAGCCAGCCCTTGCCGACCCCGCCGGAGTAGGCCGGCGTCAGCGAGATCTCGAATCCACCGTAGCCGTAGAGCAGCGTCGGCGCCTTGCCGTCGAGCTTGAGGTCCTTCGGCCGCACCAGGAAATACGGCACGCGGGTGCCGTCCTTCGAGGTGGCGAAGTGCTGCTCGATCACGTCGTTGGAGCCGTCGAAGAACGTCGGCATGGTCTTGAGCACTTCCGGCCGCTCACCCACCTGCGCCAGCGACAGGGTGGTCGGGGTCAGGTAGTCGGTGGCGGTCAGCCACAGCGCATCGCTGTCGTCCTCGTCGACCGCCGACACGGCAAGCGTGCCGAAGCCTGGCGCACCGGTGAACTCGCGGTGCTTCCAGTCGCCGTCGCCCGGGGTCATCACGCTGAGCCGGTTCTTGACGTCATCGAGGACATTGAGCACGAGGTGGTGGCGGGTCCAGCTGAAGCCGGCCAGCGAAGTGCTTTCATCCGGCGCGAACAGCACGGTGAAATCGCGCTTGCCGGCCATGAAGGCGTCGAAGTGCGTCGCGATCAGGCTGCCTGCGGCGAAGGTCTGGCCGCCGGCGCTGTAGGGATCACGCAGTTCCAGCAGCAGCCACTCGCGGTGGACCGACTTGTTGGCCGAGTTCGGCGCGTCGACCTTGCGCAGCGTGCCATCGGCATCGCGCAGATGGAGCTCGTCGTTGTAGAAAGCCAGCGTGCGGCTGACGAAGTCGCGGCCAAAGCCTGGGGTGTGGTCGTGGCTGGCGGCGATGTACATGTCGTTCGCCTGGCCTTCGTAGACCACCCGCGCCTGCGCCAACGGCGTCCCGCGCTTCCATTCCTTGACGATGCGCGGGTAGCCGGAACTGGTCATGGTGCCGGCGCCGGAGGCATCCTTCCCGAAATCGGTGAACACGTACACCGTATCGCGGTCGATCCACTGCAGGCCGCCCTTGGCCTCGGGGCGGAAGAAGCCACCTTCGACCCAGGTCTTCGTGGACAGGTCGAACTCGCGGGTGACGTCGGCATCGGCGCCGCCGCGCGACAGCGCGATCAGGCAGCGCTGGTTCTCCGGTTTCAGACAGTCGACGCCGTGCCAGACCCAGTTCTCGCCCTCGGCCTGGTTCAATGCATCGAGGTCGATGACGGTTTCCCACACCGGCCTGTCCTTGCGGTATTCCTCCAGCGTGGTGCGGCGCCACAGCCCGCGCTGATGCTGCTTGTCCTTCCAGAAGTTGTAGTAGTGATCGCCGATCTTCTCGACGCCGGGGATCTTGGCGTCGGAATCGAGGATGGCGCGGATGTCGGACTCGAGCTGCTTGAACTGCGGCGTCGTCGCCAGCTCGGCCTCGGCCAGGGCGTTGTGCTGCCTGACCCAGGTCAGCGAGCGCTCGCCGCCGACATCCTCGAGCCAGGCATGGGGGTCATCGGACACGTTGGGGAATTCCTTGGGGGCCGCAACAGATCAATGCCAAACGCTAGCACAGCGACCGCGCCCGACCCCGTGCCGAAAGCCAACGGCGAAACGACTCAGGCAGCCTGCGGTTGCTTCCTTCGCACGCTGCCGACCAGGCGCCGGCGGCGGGCCTGCTCACCACTGCGGCGGCGCATCCGCGGCTGCACGTCGACGGTTTCCCCGCGCGCTGGCAGGCGGAAGCGACGCAGGGCCCACCAGGCACTCAGCGGCATCGCCAGCAACCACAACGGCATCCAGCCGAGGGTGTCGCTGAAGCCGCGCGCGGCAGGGAGCAGGAGCACGAGGGCCGCGCCGACGGCGACGGCGTGGCGCAGCAGGTCCTCGAGGCCGGGGCCGATCGTCTCGAGGTCCGGGCGGGTCACTTCTTGACGGGGCAGGTTCATCGCGCTGGCTCCAGGGTGGATGGAGCGAGCGTGCCGACGCCGGGTCTCAGGGGCTGCGACCCCAAACCGAAGACCACGCAATGACTCGCCGAAGCGTTGTCCGCAGGGGCGGGGATTGCGGAGCAGCGGGACATGGATGTCCCGCGTCCCGCATCGGACAGGATGTCCGACTAAGGGACGCAGCAATCCCCGCCCCTGCGGACAACGCCGTTCCGGAGCTGATGCGCCGCGTGAACGAAGGGGAAGATCAAGATGGATCCCGGCGTTCGCCGGGATGACGGGTAAGGAGTTCGCCGCAATGACGGGCATGGGCGACGGCGTAGCGGCCCGGCTTAGCGGTCGTAGTTCGACAGCGCCAGCTGCAGCAGCGCGCGCGCCTGCTCGCGCAGCACCGGGGGCTCGACGATTTCGGCGTCGCTGCCGTAGTGCATGACGTCCATCAGCAGTTCACGCCCGGCGCTGTACGGCACCTTCAGCTCATAGCGGCCGTCTGGCAGGAACCGGCCCTGCTGCTGAGAGTGCCAGTGCTCGTCGGCCACCCAGCGGGCGGCCTTCGGGCTGAAGAGGATCGTCGCCCAGCCTTTCGGGGTACCCGAGAAAATGCCGTAGCTGGACGCCAGGTGGCTGTCGAGCTGCTCGTCGGCGACATCGTGCGCCGGCTGGTCACCCAGCTTGGCCGCACTGATGCGGTCGACGGCAAAGCTGCGCAGGGCCTCGCGGTTGTGGTCCCACGCGTCCAGGTACCAGTTCTCGCGGTAGTGGGTCAGGCGTTGCGGCGAGACCAGGCGCCGCGTGTGTTCGTCGGTCGAACGGGCGCGGTACTCGAAGCTGATCTGCTTGCGGTCGAGCACGGCGGTGGCGACGATCCGGAATGAGGTTTCATCGAGCTTGCGGGTGCGGTGCGGGATCACGCGCACGCGCTCGACTGGGACCCGGCGGCCGCCGGCGTGCTCGTCGAGCAGCTTCTCGATGCGGTGCTGCAGCGGCGCCAGCGCATTCGACAGCACACCGCCACCGCTTCGGATCAGCAGCTGCTGTGCAGCGAGCAGCGAGTGCAGCTCCTCCGAACTGAGCCACAGGCCCGGCAACTCGAAGCGCTCGCCTTCGCTGTGGTCGTAGCGGAAACCGGCTTCGCCGTTGCCGACCACCGGCGCCATCAGGTAGTCGCGCAGGTAGGCAAGGTCGCGGTAGACGGTGGCACGCGAACACTCCAGGTCCTCCTGCAGGCGCTGCACCGTGACCGGGTAGCGCGAGGCGCTGAGGATGCGATGCAGGGAGTGGATGCGTTCGATGCGTTCCATTGGCGTGGCATCAGGAAATAAGGTGCAAGGATCGCACTGCCGGCACACCTGCCGCCACCACGACGCATCAGGACCGGGTCCGCCGTCAAGCCAGGCACCGCCCCGTCGCTGGTCGGCAGGTGCCATTTATCGATAACTGTTGCTTAACCGACCCCTCACCCTACGGCTGCTGGCGACAGTGCGGCACTGCAGCAACAACTCGATTTCGAACGTCGCCCGTGTCGCCCTTGATGGGCGCGGCCGTTGGATGTTCGCTTGCCTGCTGCGCCGCAGGCACAATGCCCGGATGCGCGCGCCCGTTGAGCCAGCCATCGATCTGTCACCGAAGACCGCCGACGAGGTCAGGACCACCACGTGCTACATGTGCGCGTGCCGTTGCGGCATCAAGGTGTGGCTGCGCGACGGGCAGATCCGCTACATCCAGGGCAACCCGGAGCACCCGGTCAACCGTGGCGTGCTCTGCGCCAAGGGATCGGCCGGGATCATGCAGCACTACTCACCGGCGCGGCTGGACAAGCCGCTGCTGCGCGTGGGCGAACGTGGCAGCGGCGAGTTCCGCGAGATCGAATGGGACGAGGCGTTGGAGATCGCCACTTCGTGGCTGGCGCCGATCCGGGCGCGCAATCCCGACGAGCTGGCGTTCTTCACCGGCCGCGACCAGTCGCAGGCGCTGACCGGCTGGTGGGCGCAGCAGTTCGGCACGGTCAACTACGCCGCCCACGGCGGGTTCTGCTCGGTCAACATGGCCGCCGGCGGCCTGTACTCGCTGGGCGGCAGCTTCTGGGAGTTTGGTGAGCCCGACTGGGAACACACCCGCTACCTGATGATGTGGGGCGTGGCCGAAGACCACGATTCCAATCCGATCAAGCTCGGCCTGGGCCAGCTCAAGGGCCGCGGCGCCAAGATCGTCGCGGTGAATCCGGTCCGCTCCGGTTATGGCGCGATCGCCGACGAGTGGATCGGCATCCGCCCGGGCACCGACGGCCTGTTCGCGTTCGCGCTTGCACACGAGCTGCTCAAGGCCGACCGCATCGATCTCGACTACCTGGTGCGCTACACCAACGCGCACTGGCTGGTGCTGCGCAATCCGGGCGGCGCCGACGACGGTCTGTTCGCGCGTGACACCGACGGCAATCCGCTGTGCTGGAATCGCAACGCACCCGGAACCGGGGCGGAAGCGAACGCCAATGACATCGGCGTTTCCCCGGCGGTAGTGGGCGAGGTGACGCTGGTCGATGGCCGCATCGCCGTTCCCGTCTTCCACCTCATCGCCGAGCGCTATCTCGACCCGCAGTACTCGCCCGATGCGGTCAGCGAACGTTGCGGTATTCCCGCCGACACCATACGCCGGATCGCTCGCGAGCTGGCCGAAGCCGCCTTCGACCACGCCATCGAACTGCCGATCGCCTGGACCGACGCCTGGGGCCGCGAGCACGCGACGATGCCCGGCCGGCCGGTGGCGATGCACGCCATGCGCGGCATCAGCGCGCACAGCAACGGCTTCCATTCCTGCCGCGCGCTGCACCTGCTGCAGCTGCTGCTGGGCGCCGTGGATACGCCGGGTTCGTTCCGCTACCAGCCGCCGTTCCCGAAGCCCATTCCGCCGCCGAACCGGCCCGGCAAGCGCCGCCAGGACAATGGCGTGCTCGACGCCGCACCGCTCGGCTTCGTGCACGGGCCGGAAGACCTGGTCGTCGACGAAGACGGACAGCCGCGCCGCATCGATCACGCATTCTCGTGGAGCTACCCGCTGTCGGCGCACGGCATGATGCACACCGTCATCCGCAATGCATGGGCCGGCGACCCGTACCGGATCGACACGCTGATGATGTTCATGGCCAACATGAGCTGGAACTCGGCGATGAACACCACGCAGACCATGCAGTGGCTCACCGACAAGGACGAATCGGGCGACTACCGCATCCCGCGCATCATCTACGCCGATGCCTACGCGTCGGAGATGGTCGCCTACGCCGACCTGGTGCTCCCCGACACCACCTACCTGGAGCGCTTCGACGCGATCAGCCTGCTCGACCGGCCGATCTCCGATGCCGACGGTGCCGCCGACGCGATCCGCCACCCGGTGCTCGATGCCGCCGAACAGAGCCCCGGGCGCGATGTGCGCGGGTTCCAGTCGGTGCTGATCGAGCTGGGTTCACGGCTCGGCCTGCCCGGCCTGGTCAATGAGGACGGCTCGGCCAGGTACCGCGACTACGCTGACTACATCACGCGCCATGAGCGCGCACCGGGCGTCGGCCTGCTCGCCGGCTGGCGCGGCGCGGATGGTGAGCTGGAAGCCAAGGGACAGCCCAATCCGCAGCAGTTGCAGCGCTACATCGACAACGGTGGCTTCTGGCGCAGCGAGGTTCCCGCGGACGCGCGCTACTACAAGATGGCCAACCGCGGTTATCTCGACTGGGCGCAGCGAATGGGTTTCCTTGGGCATGCGGAACCCATCGTGCTGCAGCTGTACTCGGAGACGCTGCAGAAGTTCCGCCTGGCGGCGCAGGGCCATGGGACTTCGCAGCCGCCTGACGAGCATCGCGAGCGGGTGGCGACGTACTTCGATCCGTTGCCGATCTGGTATGAGCCCTTTGAAGGAGCCCAGACCAGCGGCGGCGACCACCCGGCTCGCGATGACGGTGGGAGGAGTGCGCACCGCATCGCCAACACTCCCCCTCTCCCGCGTGCGGGAGAGGGATGGGGAGAGGGCGACGCGGCTGGCGCACCGTCAGCGCATGCGTTTCCGCTCAGCGCGGTTACGCAACGGCCGATGTTCATGTACCACGCCTGGGGTTCGCAGAATGCCTGGCTGCGCCAGATCGCTACGCGCAACTGGCTCTACATGCATCCCGATACCGGCGCTCGCCATGGCATCGCCGACGAGGACTGGATCGCGGTCAGCTCGCACAACGGCACGATCACCGTGCAGGCGAAGTTCGCCGCCAACGTGCAGCCCGACACGGTCTGGACCTGGAACGCGATCGGCAAGCGACGCGGTGCGTGGCGGCTGGGCAAGGACGCGCCGGAAGGGCGGCAGGGCTTCCTGCTCAATCATCTGATCTCGGACATCACACCCCGCGGCGACTACGCAAACGCCGATCCGGTCACCGGCCAGGCGGCCTGGTTCGACCTGCGCGTCCGCATCGCCAAGGTTGCCGATGTTGCCGAGAGCGCGCCCCAGTTCCCGCCACTCGAACTCGGCCAGGCCGACGATCAACCGCTGCGCTACGGCGCGCAATTCCGCAGGAATCCTTCCCGATGAAAGCAGTGCGCGTGGTGACCGGCTGGATCTGCATCCTGCTCAGCTTCGTGCTGGTGGTTCTGCTGGGTTTCGGTGCGTTCGAATTTCCGTTCATTACGCCGACCGGATCCACCTCGATGCTGCCGACGCTGCTTGGCCTGCTGCCCAGCACCACGTTCTCGCTCGCGCTGTTCGCCGTCGGCGTCTGGCTGGTGCTGAAGGACAACCCGCGGTGACCGGTCTGCCGCCGCCATCGAAGAAGAAGATGGGCCTGGTGATCGACCTCGACACCTGCGTCGGCTGCCACGCCTGCGCGGTGAGCTGCAAGGAATGGAACACCGGTGGCTTCGCCGCGCCGCTGACCGACGAGCAGCCTTACGGCAAGGACCCGACCGGCGTCTGGTTCAATCGCGTGCACAGCTACGAAGTGGCGGCCACCGAGCCTGGCACGTGCGGCAGCGCCGCGCCGCAGCCGGCGATCACCCTGCACTTCCCGCGCTCGTGTCTGCACTGCGAACAACCGGCCTGTGTCACCGTCTGCCCCACCGGCGCCAGCTTCAAGCGCGCCGAGGACGGCATCGTCCTGGTCGACGAGGACAAGTGCATCGGCTGCAAACTGTGCTCGTGGGCCTGCCCCTACGGCGCGCGCGAGTACAGCGAAGTCGAGGGCGTGATGAAGAAATGCACGCTCTGCATCGACCGCATCTACAACGAGAACCTCGAAGAAGCCGAGCGCCAGCCCGCGTGCGTGCAGGCGTGCCCGACGCGCGCCCGGCACTTTGGCGATCTGGGCGACCCCGAGTCGAAGGTGTCGAAGCTGGTGGCCGAACGCGGCGGAATGGACCTGCTGCCGCAACTGGGCTACCAACCGGTCAACAAGTACCTGCCGCCGCGGCCACGCCGCGCCGGCGAGACGCAACCGACGACAGCCGCGGCGCCGCCAGAAGCGGTCGACAACGCAGCGCTGCCACCGTTGCTGCGCTGGATCGACCGGGTGCTGTCGCGATGATTGCCTGCTGCGTGCGGAACTAGACATGCACCCTGCCCTGTCCGTCATCTTCTTCACCACGCTGTCCGGCGCCGGCTACGGTGTGCTGGCGCTGATCGGCGCCATGCTCGTCAGCCCGCGCACGCAGGTGCTGGTCCGCGACCCTGCACCGGCGTTGTCGATGCTGCCGGTGCTGGCCGCGGTGCTGCTGCTCGCGCTGGCGATGATCACCGTCGGACTGCTCAGCTCGACCTTCCACCTCGGCAAGCCCGGTCGCGCCTGGCGTGCGTTTTCACAATGGCGCACGTCATGGCTGTCGCGCGAAGGCGTGCTGGCGCTGGCCACCTACGCGCCGGCGGTGGTGCTGGTCGCACTGGTGCTGGCGGCATGGCTCGGCGGCGAGCGCGAAGCCAACGCGTTCGTGGCATCGGCGGCGGTGCTGGGGGTCACAACGACCCTGCTTGCCCTGGTGACCGTGGCCTGCACGGCGATGATCTACGCCTCACTCAAGCCGATCCCGGCCTGGCAGCATCGGCTGGTCGTGCCGGCGTACCTGGGATTCGCGGTGCAGGGCGGCCTGGCCATCGTCGGTGCGGCGATCGCCATTTCACAGGCGACCGGTTTCATGCCGCATGCGTTCTCCGGCTTCGCGCTGGTGCTGGCCGTCGTCAGCATCGTCCTGGTCGCGATCAAGCTGCGCTACTGGCGCGACATCGACCACCAGGCCATGCCGGCAACGCGCGGTGATGCGGTCGGGTTGCCCGGCCGCGATGTCAGCGTGTTCGAGCGCCCGCACAGCGAGCAGAACTACCTGACCCGCGAGATGGGCTTCGTCGTGGCGCGCAAGCACGCACGCAAGCTGCGCATGATCGCGTTGATCCTGTTCGGGCTGTTGCCGGTGCTGGCAGCGCTTGCGGTGTGGATGCTGCCGGCCACGGGGCCGGTCGCCATGCCGCTGGCGGCGCTGTCGGTACTGCTGGGCGCCTTCGTCGAGCGCTGGCTGTTTTTTGCCCAAGCGAAGCATCTGGTCACGCTTTATTACTGAACCGGATCATTACTGAATGGCCCGCCGGGTGGACCTGTAACCGGTTTCACTGCATCATTCGGGGCCTCCACCACTGGCCGCTTCCAATCATGCCTGGTGTGCTCGGGCTCGCCCTGCTGGGCGGCTCCCTCCTCACCCTGCCATCGCCAGCGTTGAATGGCGACCCGACGCTGATCGCCATTGCGAGCGATCCGGCGCAGATGCGGCTGTATTGTTTTTCGACCCGTTGCGGCGATGAGGAGTGGCAGCCGGCAAATTCGGCCGGCGCGCCGACCGTGCCGGCGACCGGCGCGCGACCGAGATCGGTGCGCCTGCCCGGCAGCCAGCGCTACGCGCAGCTCAGCGCGCCGGCGACACCGCGCGAAAGCCGCGGCAACTACTCGAACGATTTCCGCATCGGCACGCGCTATGGCGTGCAGGCGCTTCGCGACGGCCCGACGCAACTGGGCCTCACGCTCGGCGCCGGTTACCGCCTGGCGCCGCTGTACGACGACGGCATCAACCAGGCCGGCCCGGTGCTGCGCGGCGAGCTCAACTTCGGCCAGAAGATCGGTGAACGCGCGACGTGGACGCAGCGCGTGCAGTTCGAAAGCGGGCGAGGCGAAGCCTTCGTCAAGCAGTCGCTGAGCCTGGACGTGTCGCTGTGGCCGAACTGGACACTGCAGAGCGACTTCGCGATCCGCCACGACACGCAGAACGGCGGTGGCAGCGAAACCGCCGAGAGCAAGCTGGAACTGCGGCGCAGGTTCTGACGCGTCCCCGACACCCAGCGCAGCGCTACGCCGCCGCGATGAACTCGCCGGCTCCCTGTTCCAGCAGCATCTGCGCGACTTCCAGCCCGAGGCATTCCGGCGCATCGCCGCGGCCTTCGGCACTCGCGCGCACGATCCGGCCATCGGCCGCGGAGCCGACCAGGCCGGCCAGGCGCAGGTGTTCGCCTTCGAGCTGCGCATACGCCGCGACCGGCACATGGCAGCTGCCGTGCAGGGCACGGTTCATTGCCCGCTCGGCTTCGGCGCATACGCGGGTGTCGCTGTCGTCGAGCTGCGCGCACAGTTCGCGCGTGGCGATGTCGTCGTCGCGGCATTCGATCGCGACGGCGCCCTGCGCCGGTGCCGGCAGCCATTGCGGCGCCTGCAGGCGTGCGCGGATTCGTTCGTCGAATCCCAGTCGTTGCAGGCCGGCGCAGGCCAGCACGATCGCGTCGTACTCGCCGTTGTCGAGCTTGGCCAGGCGCGTGTTGACGTTGCCGCGCAGGTCGAGCAGTTGCAGGTCGGGCCGCAGCGCGCGCAGCTGGGCCTGGCGACGCAATGACGAGGTACCGACGCGAGCGCCCTGCGGCAGCGCGGCCAGATCGTCGAAATGGTTGCTGACGAACGCATCGGCGTAGTCGGCGCGGGCCAGGATCGCCGGCAGGGCGAAGCCCGGCTCCAGTTCCATCGGCACATCCTTGAGCGAATGCACGGCGCAGTCGGCTTCGCCGCGCAGCATCGCCAGCTCGAGCTCCTTGAGGAACAGGCCCTTGCCGCCGATCGCCGCCAGCGAGCGGTCCAGCACTTCGTCGCCGCGCGTGCTCATCGGCACCAGCTCGACGCTCAGGCCGGGGTGGGCGTCGCGCAGGCGCTCGGCGACGTGCTCGCTCTGCCACAGGGCGAGCGGACTTTTGCGGGTGGCGATTCGGAGCGTGGTCATGGCGGGCATTATCGCCGGGAAAGTGGCCCGGGGCCCTTCTTCCCGCCGCTCCCGGATTGGCGTCATCCCGGCATTCGCCGGGGAAAACCACGCTAGAGGTGCTTCAGCGTTTCCTTCAGCCCCGCCACGCAGCGGCGGCTGACTTCCAGCGGCTGCTTGCCATGGCGCAGCACGGCCTGGACATGGCCGTCGGCGGCACGGCGCAGCTCGACGATCTCGTGGCGCGCGACCAGGCAGTTGCGGTGGATGCGGACGAAACGCTCGCCGAACTCGTCCTCGAGCGACTTCAGCGACTCCTCGATCAGGTCCTCGCCGCGGGCATGGTGCACCACGACGTACTTTTCCTCGGCCTGCAGGTAGTGCACGTCCTCGATCGGTATCAGGCGCAGGCTGCCGCGCAGTCGCGCGCACAGATGGCTGCGCAGTTGTCCGGCACCGGCCGTGGCGGCGGTGCCGTTGCGCTCGCGGCCGGCGGCGAAGGTGCGCACGCGTTCGAGCGCGGCAGCCAGGCGCTCGGCGCGGACGGGCTTGACCAGGTAATCGATCGCCTCAGCCTCGAACGCGGACAGCGCATGCGCGTCGTAGGCCGTGCAGAAAACGACGGCCGGACGTGGTTCGAATGCAGCCAGGTGGCGTGCCGCCTCGAGGCCGTCGATACCGGGCATCGCGATGTCCAGCAGCACCAGGTCGGGATGATGTTCGGCGCAGGCATGCAGTGCGTGCTGGCCGTCGGCCGCCTCGGCGACGACCTCGACTCCACGCAACTCGGCCAATAGTCCCCGCAGGCGCTCACGCGCCAGCGGCTCGTCGTCGGCAATCACTACCCTCATTGGCGCCTCCACCCCGGTCGGCACTGCTCGGTCCTCGATACTAGCCCCCGCCAGCGCCGGCTACCAATCGGACATCTGCGACTCAGCCCGCAAATCGCTTACCCAGCCAGTCGCCAAGGGCCTGGATCTCCTCGGCGCAGACCTGGTGGGCCATCGGATAGTCGTGCCATTCCAGCGTGAATCCCAGCGCTTTCATGGTCGTCGCACCGAGCTGCCCGATCACTGCCGGCACCACCGGATCGAATTGTCCATGAGACATGAACACCGGTTGCGAGGTCGCGCTCTTGTTCAATTTCGCCGCCGCCTGCTGCTGGCCCATTGGCAGATACGTCGAAAGGCCGACCAGGCCGGCCAACGGTTGTTCCCGTCCCAGGCCGGCGGCCAGGGCAATCGCGCCGCCCTGGGAAAACCCGATCAGCACGATCCGCTCGGGCGGTATTCCGCGCGCGACCTCGCGTGCGATCAGCGCCTCGACCTGGGCGACCGACTCGGCGACACCGGCTTCGTCGGCACGCTTGCCGGCAGCCAATGCATCGAAGTCGAAGCTGACGATGTCGTACCAGGCACGCATGCGCATGCCGTTGTTGATCGTGACCGGGCGCACCGGCGCATGCGGGAACACGAAGCGCAGCGCCGGCCAGTCGCGTCGGACCAGTTCGGGCACGATCGGTGCGAAGTCATGGCCGTCGGCACCCAGGCCGTGCAACCACAGCACGGTCCAGGTCGGCGAAGGGGCGGTTTCGTGCTCGACCGTTTCGAGCAGGGGGGCGATGGCATCCATGGCGGCATTGTCGCCGCTGCGGCGCGGGCCCGCCATGCTGGTGCAGTGCTGGTTCAGTCAATTCCATCGCCGGTTGCGGCAATGGGGCCATGCCGGCGCTGCCAGCCAACGAAATTGTGTATCGCGCAGGCCAGCGCGTACCCTTGCCGGCATGTCCACGTCTTCCACCCTCGTCGCTGCCCTGCGCCTGCTGCTGCTCGGCCTGCTGATGGCCAGCTTCGTGCTGAGGCCGGCGCTGGCGTTTGCCGAGGAAGTGCATGAGCTCACCGCGCATGCCGCCGCCAGTACGCAGACGCATGACCACGGGCCCGGCATTCACGATGGCGCAGCGGCTCCCGACGATGGAAAGTCCGGCCAGCCCGGCCACGATGACGACCACTGGCACCTGAGCCACTGCTGTGGCCAGCAGGCGGCCGTGCTGCCGCGCCTGCAGTTCGACTTCCTGACCGGCGTGTACGCATCGCCGGTCGAGACACTGTCGGTCGCCTTCGCACCGACGCGCCTGACCGCACCGTTCCGTCCTCCGATCGCAGCGTGACCGGCCCCGGCCCTCGCGCCGGCCTTCCGTCACCCTTCCATCGGAGCGTTTCCCATGCATTCGCGACTCGCGGCTCGTGCCGCGCTGGTCGTCGTGCTTGTTGCGGCCTTGCCCGCACAAGCCGTCGACCGCCTGACCCTGGACGATGCGTTCGCTCGCGTCGTCGCCCCCGGCCCTTCTTCCCGCAATACCCACCCCGACCTGCGCCTGGGCGTCGCGCGTGCTGAGGTCCTGGCCGCCGAAAGCGAGATCGCCGCGCAACGTCCCGCGCTCGTGGCGGGTGTCGAACTTGAGAACGTGGCCGGCAGCAACCGTTACAGCGGTGTCGACAGAGCCGAGCTGACCTTCACCCTTGCCTCGGTGCTCGAACGCGGCGGCAAGCGCGATGCCCGCCGCGCGCTCGCGCAGAGCCGCATCGACGCACTCGGCGTCGAGCGCGAGGCCGCTCGCCTGGACCTGCTGGCCGAGACGGCACGCCGCTACCTCGCGGTCGCCGCCACCGGGCCGATGCTTGCGATCGCCGAAGACGACATCGCGCAACGGCGCCGGACCGGGATTGCCGCGCAACGGCGGCTGGAGGCCGGCGCATCGCCCGAGTCGGTCGTGCTGACCGCGCAGGCCGCACTTGCCCGCGCGGAACTCGAACGCCGCCGGAGCCTGCAGGAACAGGCCGCCGCACGCCAGCACCTCGCGGCGCTGTGGGGTGAACGCGAGCCCGATTACGAGATCGCCGGCGGCAATATCCTCGCGCTCCCCGACATTGCCGATTTCGGCACGCTGGCCGCCCTGCTGGAGCGCACCCCGGAGCTGGCCCGCTTCGCCGACCAGCAACGGATTGGCGAAGCACGACTGCAACTGGCCCGGACCGGGGTGACGCCAGACCTGCAATGGCAGGTCGGGGTTCGCGGCTTCAACGAGGACAACGACGTCGCCCTGATCGGCGGCCTCTCACTGCCATTGGACAGCGCGCGCCGCACGCGGCCGCAGATCCGTGCCGCCGAGGCCGAGCTCGCCATCACCGGGATCGAACGCGAAGCGCGGGGCATGGCGCTGTACTCGACGCTGGTCGAAGCCCATGGCCGCTACCGCGTGGCGCAGCTGGAAGTGCTGCGCCTGCAGGACGACGTGCTTCCCAGGCTCGCCCGCGCGAGGAGCGCGGCCGAACGTGCCTTCGTGGCCGGCGCCATCAGTTATCTCGAAGTCGCGCAGCTGCATTCCGACATCACCTCCACGCGCAGGCAGCAACTCGATGCCGCGCTGTCGGCGCAACGCGCCCTGATCGAAATCCAGCGACTCACCGGCGAGCCACTCGTCGTTGCCGCCGCCCATGCACAAGGCCCGACCCCATGAACACTGTTGCGAAGAACGGCGCGCTGGCGCTGACACTGACGCTTGTCCTGGCCGCCTGCGGTGGCCAACCGTCCGGCGATGCCGGGCACGCGCACGAACCCGGCGAGGAGCATGGCGAGGCCGGGGAGGCCCGCAAGGGCGCCCATGGCGGACGCCTGCTCGAGCAATCGGGCTACCGGGTCGAACTGGCCATTGCCGAAGCCGGCATGCCGCCGCGCTACCAGGCGTGGCTGTATCGCGGCGACGACCCGCTGCCGGCGACCGCCGGCACGGTCGAAGTACGCCTGCGGCGGCTGGGAGGCGTGAACGAGCGCCACACCCTCACGCCACGCCCCGATGGCAGCCTGGCCGCGACAGGCGTGGTCGAAGAGCCGCACTCGTTCGACGTGGAAGTCATCGCCAGCATCGAAGGCAAGGCGATGCGCTGGAGCTACCCGAGCTACGAAGGGCGCACCCGTATCACGGAAGCGATGGCGCAGTCCTCCGGCATCCGCGTCGCAGCCGCCTCGGCAGGCGTGATCGCCGACGAGCACGAAGTGCAGGGCCTGCTCACGCCCGTGGAAGGCCGCCAGGCGAAAGTCGCGGCGCGCTTTCCCGGCCCGGTCCGCGCCTTGCGCGCCAACCTTGGCGATCGAGTGCGTGCCGGCCAGGCGCTGGCAACGATCGAAAGCAACCTGAGCCTGACCACCTACACCGTGGCCTCGCCGATCGATGGCGTGGTGCTGTCACGCAGCGCCGCGGTCGGCGATGTCGCGGCGGAGGGCGCAACCCTGTTCGAGATCGCCGACCTGTCGAAGCTGTGGGTCGACCTGCACATATTCGGTGCCGACGCCCAGCACATCCGTGCCGGCGTGCCGGTCCGCGTCACGCGGCTGAGCGATGGCGTGAGTTTCGACACCCGACTCGAGCGCGTGCTGCCCAACACCGCCACGGCCAGCCAGAGCACCGTCGCCCGCGCCACGCTCGACAACGTCGACGGCCAGTGGCGGCCGGGATCTGCGGTGCAGGCGCGCATCACCGTCGCGCAGCAGCCAGCGGCGCTGGTGGTGCCGCTGTCGGCCCTGCAGACCTTCCGCGACTGGGACGTCGTATTCGTCCGCGTCGGCGACACCTTCGAGGTGAGGCCGCTGGAACTGGGCAAGCGCGACGGACAGCGGGTGGAGGTGCTCTCCGGCTTGAAGCCGGGCGACCAGGTCGTTGTCGAACAGAGCTACCTGATCAAGGCGGACATCGAGAAGTCCGGCGCCTCGCACGACCACTGAGGACGACACCGTCATGCTCGAGAAAATCATCCGCTTCTCCATCGGCCATCGCTGGCTGATGCTCGCGCTCACCCTGGCACTGGTCGTGCTGGGCGTCTGGAGCTTCCGCCAGCTGCCGATCGATGCCACCCCGGACATCACCAATGTCCAGGTGCAGATCAACGCCGAGGCCACCGGCTACTCGCCACTGGAGTCGGAACAGCGCATCACCTTCCCGGTCGAGACGGCGATGGCCGGCCTGCCCGGGCTCGACTACACCCGTTCGCTGTCGCGCTACGGGCTGTCGCAGGTCACGGTCGTATTCAAGGACGGCACCGACCTGTACTTCGCGCGGCAGCAGGTCGCCGAGCGGCTGCAGCAGGCACGGTCGCAGCTTCCCGCGGGGATCGAGCCGGAGATGGGCCCGATCGCCACCGGCCTCGGCGAGATCTTCATGTACACCGTCGAGGCCAACCCCGAGGCGCGCAAGCCCGATGGCACGCCGTGGAACTCCACCGACCTGCGCACGCTGCAGGACTGGGTGGTGCGCCCGCAGCTGCGCAACACGCCCGGCGTCACCGAGGTCAACACGATTGGTGGCTTCGCCCGGCAGATTCACATCACGCCCGAGCCGGCACGGATGACGGCGCTCGGCTTCACCCTGCACGACCTGGTCACCGCGGTCGCCGCTAACAACCAGAACATCGGCGCTGGCTACATAGAGCGCAACGGCCAGCAGTTCCTGGTGCGCGTGCCGGGCCAGGTCGCCGACACCGCGGCGATCGGCGAGATCGTGCTCGACCGGCGCGACGGCGTGCCGATCCGCGTGCGCGACGTCGCCAGCGTCGGCGAAGGCCCGGAGCTTCGCAGCGGCGCGGCCACGCAGGACGGCCGCGAAGTGGTGCTGGGCACGGTGTTCATGCTGGTCGGCGCCAACAGCCGCGACGTCGCCCAGGCCAGCGCGGCGCGCCTGGAGCAGGTCAACGCCAGCCTGCCGCCGGGCGTGGCGGCGACCGCGGTCTACGACCGCACCGCGCTGGTCGACCGCACCATCGCCACGGTTTCGAGGAACCTGGCCGAAGGCGCGTTGCTGGTGGTCGTGGTGCTGTTCCTGCTGCTCGGCAACTTCCGCGCGGCGCTAATCACGGCCGCGGTGATTCCGCTGGCGATGCTGTTCACCGTCTGGGGCATGGTCCGCGGCGGCGTGTCGGGCAACCTGATGAGCCTGGGCGCGCTCGACTTCGGCCTGATCGTCGACGGCGCGGTGATCATCATCGAGAACTGCCTGCGCCGCTTCGGCGAGATGCAGCACGCGCTCGGCCGCCCACTGGAGAAGGAGGAGCGCTTCGAGCTCACCGCCACGGCCACGGCCGAAGTGATCCGGCCGAGCCTGTTCGGTGTCGGCATCATCACCGCCGTCTACCTGCCGATCTTTGCCCTCACCGGCATCGAGGGAAAGATGTTCCACCCCATGGCGATCACCGTGGTGCTGGCGTTGAGCGGGGCGATGCTGCTGTCGCTGACGTTCGTGCCGGCGGCGATCGCGCTGTTCCTGGGCGGACGTGTCGAGGAACAGGACAACCGCGTGATGCAGTGGTGCAGTCGCCGCTATGCGCCGCTGCTGGCGTGGACGCTGCGGCGGCGTGCCTGGGTGTTTGCCGCCGCGGCGGTGCTGGTGGTCGGATGCGGCCTGCTGGCCACGCGCCTGGGCACCGAGTTCATCCCCAATCTCGACGAGGGTGACCTGACCATCCATGCGATGCGCATCCCCGGCACCAGCCTGACCCAGGCCGTGCGCATGCAGACGACGCTGGAGCGCACGCTGGGTGCTTTGCCCGAGGTCGAGCGTGTCTTCAGCAAGATTGGTACTGCCGAGATCGCCAATGACCCGATGCCGCCGTCGGTGACCGACACCTTCGTGATGCTCAAGCCACGCGACGCCTGGCCCGACCCCGGCAAGCCCAAGGCGACGCTCGTCGCCGAACTCGAAGCCGCCGCGCGCAGCCTGCCCGGCAACAACTACGAGTTCACACAGCCGATCCAGATGCGCATGAACGAGCTGATTTCGGGCGTGCGCGCGGACGTGGCGGTCAAGGTCTATGGCGATGATCTCGACACGCTGGTCGAGGTGGGCCGGCGCATCGAGGAGGTGGCGAAGTCGGTGCCGGGCGCGGCCGACGTCAAGATCGAGCAGACCACGGGCCTGCCGTTGCTGACCGTGGTTCCCGATCGCCAGGCGCTGGTGCGCTACGGACTCAACCCGGGCGACGTGCAGGCGACGCTGGCCACCGCCGTCGGTGGCGAAGTCGCCGGCCAGCTGTTCGAGGGCGACCGCCGCTTCGACATCGTCGTGCGCTTGCCGGAGGGCCTGCGACAGGATCCCGCGGCACTGGCCGACCTGCCGATCCCGTTGGCCGGGGACGACGATCGCGACGAGTCCAGCCTGGACGGCAACTGGAGCGCGGGCACGCCGCGCACGGTTCCGCTGCGCGAAGTGGCCAGGATCGAAACCCTGCTCGGACCCAACCAGATCAACCGCGAGAACGGCAAGCGCCGCGTCGTGGTGACGGCGAACGTACGCGGCCGCGACCTGGGCAGCTTCGTCACCGAACTGCGCGAACGCGTCGGCAACCAGGTCGAGATGCCGAGCGGTTACTGGATCGACTACGGCGGCACATTCGAGCAGCTGATCTCGGCCAGCCAGCGCCTGTCGGTGGTCGTGCCGGTGACGCTGGCGATCATCTTCGCCCTGCTGTTCTGGTCACTGGGCTCGGTGCGCGACGCCGCGATCGTGTTCAGTGGCGTGCCACTGGCGCTGACCGGTGGCGTGGTGGCGCTGGCGGTGCGCGCCATTCCGCTGTCGATCTCCGCCGGCGTGGGCTTCATCGCGCTGTCGGGTGTGGCCGTGCTCAACGGGCTGGTGATGATCGCCTTCATCCGCAAACTGCGCGAACAGGGCACGGCGCTGGACGTGGCCATCCGCGATGGCGCGCTCGGGCGGTTGCGGCCGGTGCTGATGACCGCGCTGGTGGCATCGCTCGGCTTCGTGCCGATGGCGTTCAACCAGGGCGCCGGCGCCGAAGTGCAGCGGCCGCTGGCGACGGTGGTGATCGGCGGCATCGTGTCGTCGACGCTGCTGACGCTGCTGGTGCTGCCGGCGCTGTATGGCTGGCTGCATCGCAAGGCGCAGGCGACAACAGGCGTGGGCTAGCCCTTGGCCTCAGGGCACGGACCGCCAGCGTCCATCCACGTCTTGAACGCCAGCACGAACTGGTCGTGGGGCACGGGCACCGGTGCGCGATTGCCGCCGGGCGCCCAGCCCCACAGCACCAGCTTGTCTTCGGCGACATGCTTGAACAGTGCGGCGAAGTCGCGATCACCGTTGCTCTTGCGGTCCTTGATCATTTCGCACAACTGCGCCGCCGGCAGGCCGATCCACGCCATCTTGTGATCCGGTGGCGGCAGCGACCAGTGCGGCGCGCCCGGCGGCGCATTCGGGCCGTAGCTCGCCGGCAGATTGGCTTCACCGTGGCAGCTCGCGCACGGCAGACCCGGCGCGCCCTTTCCGTCCGGGCCGCGCACGACGCTCATCATGTGCGGCGTCTGCGCATCGAACTGCAGCGGCTGGTCGCCGGGAATGTGGCAGTTGCTGCAGCGCGGATGCTGGAAGACTTTCTCGATGGTCGCGAACGCTTCCACGCCGCGGGCCTGCTGTTCCGGGCTCACCTTGGGCGCACAGGCCGTCGTCGAGAGGATGAGCGTCGCCGCGAACAGCGACGCGATGATCAGGCGCATGGTCGGCTCCTCAGGCAGTCGGCGTGGCGGCAAGGCGCAGCGGCAGCTCACGCAGGCGCTGGCCGGTCAGGGCGAACACCGCGTTGGCCACGGCCGGCGCGATCGGTGCGGTGCCCGGCTCGCCCGCGCCGCCCATCTTTTCGTTGCTGTCCACGATGTGCGCTTCGATCTTCGGCATCTCGTTCAGGCGCAGCACCTGGTAGTCGTGATAGTTCGACTGCTGCACATGGCCGTCCTTGAAGCTCAGCGCGCTGTGCAGCGCGGCGCCCAGTCCGAAGGCGATGCCGGACTCCATTTGTGCGCGCACGCCCTCCGGATTGACCGCCAGGCCGCAGTCGATCGCGCAGACGACGCGATGCACGCGGATCGCGCCCTGCTCCACCGACACTTCGGCGACCTGCGCGAGGTAGCTGCCGAATGATTCGTGCACGGCGACACCGCGTCCCCGGCCCTTCGGCAACGGCGTGCCCCAGCCGGATTTCTCCACGGCCAGGTTCAGCGCCGCCAGGTGGCGCGGATGGTTCTTCAGCAGTGCACGCCGGTACTCGACCGGGTCCTTGCCGGCGGCGTGCGCCAGTTCGTCGACCAGGCTTTCCATCACGAAGGCGTTGTAGCTGTGCCCAACCGAGCGCCACCACAGCACCGGGATGCCGGTGCGCGGCGAATGCAGCTCGATGCGATGGTCGGCGATGTCCTTGAGGTAGGGCGAATCGGCAACGCCTTCGACCGAGGTCGCGTCGATGCCGTTCTTGACCATCATTGCTTCGAACGGCGTGCCGGCAAGGATCGACTGGCCGACCAGGACGTGATGCCAGGCGATCGGCAGGCCCTGCGCGTCCACGCCGATGCGCGCCTGTTGCAGGTACATCGGCCGGTAGTAACCGCCGCGCACGTCGTCCTCGCGGGTCCACACGGTCTTGACCGGCACGCCGGCGGCCTTGGCCACCTGCACCGCTTCGCTGACGAAGTCCGACGTCGGCGTCGCGCGCCGGCCGAAGCCGCCGCCCAGGAAGGTGGTGTGGATCTGCACCTGTTCGGGCTTGAGGCCGGTGATCTTTGCCGCGACCTGCTGGTCGATGGTCTGGAACTGCGTGCCGGTCCAGATCTCGCAGTTGTCGGCGCCGATCTTGACGGTGCAGTTCAGCGGTTCCATCGGCGCGTGCGCCAGGTACGGCACGTTGTATTCGGCCTCCAGCGTGCGCGTCGCCCTGGCGATCGCGCCCTTGGCGTCACCGGCGGTGCTGGCCACGGTACCGGCGGTGGCAGCGAGCGCGCGGAACTGCTCACGCAGCGCCTGCGTGTCGAGCGCTGCGTTCGGTCCGGCGTCCCAGTCGACGCGCAGGGCGTCGCGTCCGAGCTTGGCCGCCCAGAAATGATCGGCGACCACGGCCACGCCGCTCGGCACCTGCACCACGTTGCGCACACCGGGCACGGCCTTCGCCGCCGTCGCGTCGAACGACTTCACTGTTGCGCCGAAGACCGGCGCACGCGCGACCAGCGCCGTCAGCAGGCCGTCGAACTGCACGTCCATGCCGAACTGCGCACGGCCGGTGATCTTCTCCGGTGTGTCCAGGCGCTTGGTCGGATGGCCGATCAGTTTCCAGTCCTTGGCATCCTTCAGCGCCACCTGTGCGGGCACCGGCAGTTGCGCGGCGGCCTGGGCGAGTTCGCCGTAGCGGGCGCGCTGGTCGCCGGAGATGGCGACGCCATTCTCGGTTCGCACCTGGTCAACCGGCACGCCGAAGCGCTGGGCTGCCGCGGCCACCAGCAAGGCGCGGGCGGTGGCGCCGGCCTGCCGGTAGCGGTCGAACTCCGACCAGGTCGAGGTCGAGCCGCCGGTCATCTGCATGCCGAACGCGGTGTGGGCATAGGCCGGTGCAGCCGGGGCGTGCTCGACTTTCACCTTCGACCAGTCGGCGTCGAGTTCCTCGGCGATCAGCATCGCCAGGCCGGTCCAGATGCCCTGGCCCATTTCCGAATGCGAAACCAGCACGGTCACGCTGTCGTCGTCGCCGACGCGCAGGAAGGCGTTGGGTGCGAACGCTACGGCAGTGGCGGCGGTCTCCGGGGCAGCCATCGCGAAGCGGCTGGCGGCCGGTATGACGAAGGCGACGACCAGGCCCGCGCCGGCGATGGCGCCGGTCTTCAGGAAGCGACGACGGGAAGCTTGCATCGCGGCGTTCATGGGATCTCCGGAAGCTTTCCATGCGTTCTTGCGGTTATGCGTTCGCCAGCGGTTCTCCCGGCGGGAGATTCGCAGCGGTCAGGCCTTGTCGAGTTCGGCGGCGCGATGCACCGCGGCGCGGATGCGCTGATACGTGCCGCAGCGGCAGATGTTTCCCGACAGCGCCTGGTCGATGTCGGTGTCGGTCGGTGCCGGCACCTTCGCCAGCAGGGCCGCGGCCGACATGATCTGGCCGGACTGGCAGTAGCCGCACTGGACCACGTCGAGTTCGGCCCAGGCCAGCTGCACCGGGTGCGACCCGTCCCTGGACAGGCCTTCGATGGTGGTGATCTGCTTGCCCTCGACACTCGCGACGGGCGTGACGCAGGCGCGTCGCGGCGCACCGTCGACGTGCACGGTGCAGGCGCCGCACTGGGCGATGCCGCAGCCGAACTTGGTGCCGGTGAGATGGAGCAGGTCGCGGAGCACCCACAGCAGCGGCATGTCGGCCGGTGCGGTGACCTCGTGTTCGCTGCCGTTGACGAGCAACTTCATGGCGGTTCCCTTGCGGCGGCTGGGGACGGGAGGAGCCTAGCACCGGCTCCGCCACGTCCGTGTGCATGCGCCGGCCATGCACCAACGGTGCCAACGCAGGCACTAGACTCGCGCCATGGACACCTTCCAGCCCGGCGCCGTTCGAGGCGTGCTCGAAGCCACGGCCAGCGCGATCGCGCACGGCGAGCCTGCCGCGCTGGCGGTCGTGCTGGAGACCTCCGGCTCGACCTATGTCCACGCCGGCGCGCTGGCACTGTTCGGCAGCCATGGCCATCAGGTGGGCTGGCTCAGCGGCGGCTGCCTGGAGCCGGAGATCGCGCTGCGCGCCGACGAGGCGGTGCGCACGCAGACGATCCAGTGGCTGGAGATCGACACGCGCAACGACGAAGACCTGCTCTCCGGGTCCGCCGTCGGCTGCCGTGGCCGCCTGCGGATCGCGCTGTTGCCGCTGGCGGAGCTGGCGCCGTGGCCGGCACTGGTCACCGCATGGTGCTCGCGGCAAGGGCCGCTCGAGGTCACCGTCGATCGCGAAGGCGAAGTCATTGCCCGGGTCGGCACGCAGGAGGGTCGGCACCGGTTCCAGGCGGCCGCCCTGCCCTGGGCCGATGTGCCGCAAATGTGGGCCCTGAGCATCGCGCGCCCACCGTCGGTGCTGCTGCTCGGTGCCGGTCCGGAGACCCCGTTGCTGCTGCCGTTGCTGCGCCTGCTCGGCGTCACCACCACGCTGGTCGAGCGGCGCCCGCGCTGGCGGTCCGCCGGCGGTGCTGCCGACGTCGCCATTGCCCAGGCGCCGGCGCAGGTGCTGCCGGCCGCCGAGGGCCAGTACGACGCGGTGCTGGTGATGCACCACCATTTCGAACTCGATCGCGAAGCACTGGCCGCGCTGGCGGACAGCAGCATCCGTTTCATCGGCCTGCTCGGGCCGGTGCGGCGACGCGAGGACCTGTTCCGCGTGTTGCCCGCTGCGGTGCGCGATGCATTGTTGCCACGCCTGCATTCGCCGGTCGGCCTCGCGCTCGGTGGCAGCGGGCCGGAGGCGATCGCGCTGAGCATCGCCGCGCAGCTGCAGAACCATCTGCACGGCGGCCGCGCATGAGCGAAGCGACCGCGACGCACGCCGCGGTGGTGCTGGCCGCCGGCGGCAGTCGCAGACTGGGTCGCCCCAAGCAGCTGCTGCGCCGCGATGGCGAAACCCTCGTGCACCGTGCCCTGCGCCTGGCCGCGGCGACCGGGCCGCAGCGACTGGTACTGGTGACCGGAGCGGATGCGACGTTGATCAGCGACGCCGGTGCAGGGCTCGGCGCCGAGAGCGTCTTCAATCCCGACTGGTCACTGGGCCTGGCCAGCAGCCTGCAGCGCGCGGCAACCGCCCTGCAGGGCTTCGATGGCAGCGTGCTGGTACTGGGCTGCGACCAGCCTGCGCTCGCGATCGATCACCTGCTTGCGCTGCTGCGCGGCGCCGGCGAGTCCACGTCGGGGTGTGCGGCCACCGCGCACGGAGACGCCGCGGGCATCCCGGCGCTGGTCTCGATGGCGTTGATGCAGGCCTGCACGCAGTTGCGCGGCGACCGCGGCCTGGGCGCGCAGCTGACGGCGATGGCGGCGTCGGTATGGCGGATGGATGCGCCGGAACTGCGCCTGGACATCGATCGCGAGGACGACGTGGCGGCGGCGGCGGCAATGGGCCTGCTCGATCGCTGAGGCGGATTGGCGCCCAGCATTGGCTGGCCAGCAAGGATGCGGTGGCTTGCGCGCACCGCATCCCCGGTACATCACGCAGCTATCAGGCTGCGGCGTCCTTCAGCTTCTTCAGCGGACGGACCTTGACCTTGACCGAAGCCGGCTTGGCGGCAAACCAGACTTCTTCCTTGGTGAACGGGTTGATGCCCTTGCGCTTCGGCTTGGCCGCAACGCTGACGGCGGTGATCTTCAGCAGGCCCGGCAGGGTGAACGCGCCGGCGCCCTTCTTGCTGACCGAGCCGTGCACGGCACCTTCCAGCGCAGCCAGCACAGCGCGCACGTCCTTGGCAGCGACGCCCGCGGCCTCGGCAATGTGCGCCACCAGGCCCGACTTGGTCAGCGCTTCCTTGATCGGC